>CAIXBQ010000133.1 GCA_903917705.1 uncultured Verrucomicrobia subdivision 3 bacterium
AGCAACTGCGCCGCAGTTGGAAGCCCAAGGCAGTTTTCTTCGCCTGCTCTCCCGTCAAACCACCGATGACCCCTTGGAATGGCTCGCGCAAACCGCCCCAACCCCGACCGGTTGAAGTCCAACTGCGGTTTCTAGGATAACGGGGCTCTTCAGCAAATCGTCAGAGCCTGCCAGCCGGCTGACACATTTAAAGCCGCGCCGCCAACGCCGCCTGGCTCTTCGCGAAAACTTCCGCGTGCAGCGAATTACCGTGCGCGTCCATCGTGACCACCGCCGGAAAATCCTCCACCTCAAATTCCCAGATCGCCTCCGGCGCGCCGAACTGCTCGTAGAAATACACGTTGCGCACCTTCTTGATGCACTCGGCCAGCACCTGCGCCGCACCGCCGATGGCGTGGAGATACACACAGCCATGCTCCCGGCAAGCCGCGAGTGTCTTGTCGCCCATGCCGCCCTTGCCGATAACGCCGCGCAAGCCGTGGTCGCGGATAACCTGCCATTGATACGGCTCCTCGCGGATGGAGGTCGTCGGGCCCGCGGCCGTGGCTTTCCACGAACCGTCAGCCTGATTCATCACCACCGGACCGCAATGATAGAGGATGCCGTCGCGCAGGCTCACGCCCGGCGGCAATGCACCTCCCTCATGCAGATACTTGTGAACCGCGTCGCGCCCGGTGTGAATGACGCCGGAAATCAGGACTTCGTCGCCGACTTTCAGCGCGCGGACTTTTTCTTCGGTGAAGGGGAAGGAGAGTTTGATCATAAATTAAGCACGGTTGAACCAGGCCTTGGTTTCGGGTTTTATCCAGTGAATCAATAAGGGAATGGTGGCTGGTAAAAAACAACAACTCGTCAGCCCGAGACAGATGATAATCAGGTTGTAGACCCAAACCCACGGTTTGGCTGGCAACAAAAAAGGCAAGGCGCAGGCGATCGTCAGCGGCAGGCCGATGACGAAAAGCAACACCCATTCCATGATAAATCCGCCCCGTTCTTCGGCGGCATGAGTCTGGGTGCCGATCCAGAGCAGCACCGGCCCGGCCAGCACGCACAGGGCATAGATGGCCGTCATGACACCAGCATATACTTTGAACCAAAACAGGACTGGCGGCGGGGGATTCCCCGGCCCCAAGCCTGGACTTTCAACATTCATCACCAATTGATCAATACAGCCATTTTCCGATCTTTCCCTCTGCGTCCAACGTCACGCCCTGGCGCCGGAACGCCCAGCACATGTAGCTCACGCTAACGAAATAGGACGCCGGCACCCGGTTCGCCGCGCAGATCTTCACGCCCAGCAGCGTCGTCTTGCCGCCAAAACCCATCGGGCCGATGCCGAGTTCGTTCGCCGTTTTCAAGATGTCCTGCTCCAGCGCGTCTAGCTTCGGCTCGGGATTGCGGTCGTCGAGCCGGCGGAGAAACTGCGTCTTGCTCAATTCGTAGCCCGTCGCGCGGTCGCCGCCGATGCACACGCCCAGCACGCCCGGGCCGCAGCCCTTGCCCTGCGCCTGCAACACCGCGTCGAGAATCGCCTTGCGGCAGCCGTCGAAGTCGCGGTTCGCGTGCAGCGCGTCATCGGGCAGCGAGTATTGCGCGCCGACGTTTTCGCAGCCGCCGCCCTTGAGCGCCAGTTTCACGCTGATTTCCGGCGAACGGTGCTGATGAAAATGCAATGACGGCGCCCCCGGCCCCACGTTGGTGCCGTCGTTCTTGCCGGTGAGCGAATCCACCGAGTTCTGCCGGAGATAACCCTTTTTCGTCGCCAGCGTCACCGCCTCGCGCGCCGTCTCGGCGAACGCGATCTGGTCGTAGCCGACCGGCACGTCCACATAAAACAGGATGCTGCCCGTGTCCTGGCAGACCGGCTGGGACTTGTTCTTCGCCAGCGCGATGTTCTGGTCAATGATCTTGAAGGCGTTGGCCGCGAGGGAACTTTTCTTCTCATTCTCCAGCGACGCGAGGATGGCCCGGTGGATGTCGTCGGGAATCTCGGCGGAAGTGCGGCGGATCAGTTCAACGAGTGAATCAAGCAATTGGCTCATAAGGTTCGGCTCCAGCGTAAGACCTCGCGCCCCGGTCGTCAATTGCACGAAGTTGCTTTTCCCCCCGCCGCCAGTTTTAATCTGCCGGTGCAACCCAGCGGCAGCGACAACTTCGCCGACAAGCTTTTCACGCCCGGGCGCTTTGGAATCCTCCTAGCGCTGCTGGTGTTTGCCGCGTTTCCGCAGGTCATCCTCGGCCCGGAAACCTTCATCGCGCGCGACTTCGGCTTCTTCGCCTATCCGCTCGCCCATTTCCAGCAGGACTGCCTGCGGCAGGGCCAGCTGCCGTTCTGGAATCCTTACAACAACTGCGGCGTGCCCTTCCTCGCGCAATGGAACACCATGCCGCTCTATCCGCCGGCGCTGTTTTATCTCGCCCTGCCGCTGGCGTGGTCGCTCGGCATGTTCAGCCTGCTGCACCTGTGGTTTGCGGGACTCGGCATGTTCCTGCTCGCGCGCCGCTGGTCCGGCCGCAACTTCGCCGCCGCCTTCGCCGGCGTCGCGTTCGCCTTCAACGGCTTCACGCTGAACCTGCTCATGTGGCCCAGCCACATCGCCACCTTCGCCTGGCTGCCGTGGGTCGTGCTGGCGGCGGAACTCGCGTGGCGCGAAGGCGGACCGAAAATCATTCTCGCCGCCTTCGCCGGGTCGATGCAGATGCTCGCCGGCGGACCGGAAACCATCCTGTTCACCTGGCTCATCGTCTCCGCCCTTTGGCTGCAGCAGCTCGTTATCCATGGCGGCCGCGCCGCCCTGCTCCGGCGATTCCCGCTCGTCATCGGGCTGGTCATTGCGCTCACCGCCGAGCAGTTGCTCCCGTTCCTCGACCTCGTCGCCCACGCGCAGCGCACCGCTGGCTTTGCCGACCTGCGCTGGTCCATGCCCGGCTGGGGCTGGGCGAACTTCCTCGTGCCGATGGCGTTCGGCTCCACTGTCACCGAGGGCATCTTCTTCCAGCACGGCCAGTACTGGACCTCGTCCTATTATCTCGGCCTCGGAACCTTGTGGCTGGCGCTGCTGGCCTTCCGGGCGGGGCGGGAATCGGTTGTATCCAAAGATAAATTACGGTCGCTCGGGGCCATCGCCATCACCGGGCTCGTCCTTGCGCTCGGCGATAACACGCCGGTGCTGCCCGCGCTGCGCCAGCTGCTGCCGCAATTAAGCTTCATCACCTATCCCATCAAATACTTTGCCGTCGTCATCTTCGCCGCGCCCCTGCTCGCGGCGCTGGCGCTGGCGGACTTTCCGAATGTTCAGGCGCGACTCCGGCCGCTCGGCGCAATCCTGTTCGCGCTCATCCTCGGCATCATCGGCTGGACCCAGTTCGCGCCCATGGTTGGCGACCAGCCGCATGCCGCCCTGCTCAACGGCCTATCCCGCGCCGCATTCCTGCTCCTGACCGGGATGCTCCTGCTGGCCCTCACCCGCCCGGCCTCCTCCCGCCTGTTGCTCGCCACGCCCCTCCTGTTGATCCTGACGGCCTGGCTGGACGTGTACACGCATGAGCCGGCGCAGAATCCCACCGTGCCGCCGTGGGTTTACCAGCCGGGCATCTCCCGCGAACGCCTCGGCCTGAATCCGCAGCCCGAACTCGGCGGCGCGCGCGCGATGGTCTCGCCGATGGCGGCGAACGAGTTCATCAACTTCGCCGCCAGCGACCCCAAGAACAACTTCCTCGCCAAGCGCCTCGGCTACTGCGCGGACGCCAACGTCCTCGACGCCGTGCCCAAGGTGGACGGCTTCTTCTCGCTCACGCCGCGCGAAAGCGACTCCGTGCTGTCGCTCTTTTACACCACGACCAACGCCAGCTATCCCCGCCTCGAGGATTTTCTGGGCGTCGCCCAAATCACCGCGCCGGACAACGTCCTTCACTGGCAGACCCGCAACCGCTTCCTGCCGCTCGTCACCGCCGGGCAATCGCCCGTGTTCCTCGACGACGCGGCCGCGCTCCGGGCGCTGACGGGAAATGATTTCGACGGCAGCCGGCTGGTCTTCCTCCCGCCGGAGCTGAAACCGTTCGTGACCGTTTCCAACCACACGGCCGCCAGAATCCTTAGTTCCAGATTCGGATATCAAACGGTGGACATCGAGGCCGAAGCGGACGCGCCCTCCCTCGTCGTCATCGCGCAAACCTATTATCACAACTGGCAGGCCCGGCTGGATGATTCCAACGTTCGGCAGCCGCTCCTGCGCGCCAACGTCGCCTTTCAGGCCGTGCAGATTCCCGCCGGCCGGCACCGGGTTCATCTCAGTTATCATGACCGCGCCTTTCAGATCGGCGCGGTCCTCTCCGGTCTCGCGTGGCTGGGCAGCCTGCTGGCGCTCGGGCGATGGCGCCGCCAGCCGTAAAGATATTTAAAAGTTCTGCTCGACAATTTTGTTGGGCAGTTTCAAATGACTCGCGGCATGGGCAACAAAATCAAACGCATCGGCATCCTCACCGCTGGCGGCGACAGCCCCGGCCTCAACGCCGCCATCCGCGGCGTCGGCAAAGCGGCTCTCAACTACGGCATGGAGCTCGTCGGCTTCCGCGACGGCTTCCGCGGCCTCGTCGAAAACCGCCGCATCAAGCTCGACAAGTCCACCCTCGCCGGCATTCTCACCGTCGGCGGCACCATCCTCGGCACCAGCCGCGACAAGCCCCACCGCATGGTCATTGACGGCCGCACCCGCGACATGACCGACGTCATCAAGTCCAACTACAAGGCTTGGGGCCTCGACTGCGTGGTCTGCCTCGGCGGCGGCGGCACCCAGAAGAATGCGCTCCGGCTGAAACAGGCCGGCCTCAATGTCATCACCCTGCCCAAGACCATTGACAACGATGTGGCCATGACCGATGCCACCTTCGGCTTCGCCACCGCCCTCGACATCGCCACCGACACGCTGGACCGCCTGCACAGCACCGCGCACAGCCATCACCGCATCATCGTCGCCGAGATCATGGGGCACCGCGCCGGGTGGCTCACCCTGGGCGCCGGCATCGCCGGCGGGGCGGATGTCATTCTCATCCCGGAAATCCCCTATGACGTGGTGAAGATCGCCGAGGCCATCCGCCGACGCAGCCGGCGCGGAACGAATTTCAGCATCGTGGCCGTGGCCGAAGGCGCCATGAGCCGGGACGACGCCCGCGCCTTTGACGCCGCCAACAAAAAGCTCGAGCGCGCCCGCACCCTGCACGACAAGAAAGAGGCCAAGTCCGAGCTCGCCACCCTCGACGTGCGCCACGCCGGCAACACCCTGCGGCTGGCCAAGCATCTGGAGGAGCTCACCCACCTCGAATCCCGCGTGACCATTCTCGGCTATGTCCAGCGCGGCGGCACGCCCAGCGCGGCCGACCGCGTGCTGGCCACCCGCCTGGGCAGCGCCTGTGCCGACTTGATCGAGGAGGAACATTACGGCGTCATGGTCGCCGCGCGCGGCGACGGCACCGAAGCCGTCCCCCTGGAAAAGGTCGCCGGCAAACGCAAGGTCGTTCCCCCCGACCACTCGTGGGTTCAGACCGCCCGCCATGTGGGCACCTGCCTCGGCGATTAGTCCCCTTACAGGGCTGCTTGATTCCAGCCCGGCCGCCAGACCGATTTGCCCGTCGCTGCGCTTTGATTTAATCGACCCGCTGCCCGTGTCTTAAACCCATTGACCATGAAAACCAAACTGTCCCTGCTCCTTCTCGGCCTGGTCGTCGCCGGTCTCATTCCATTCACGGAAAATATTCGCGCCGCCGCGCCGGGCCAAGGCGCCGTCGCCCCAACGCAATCGCTCCCATCGGTCTGGCCCGAGCCGTATACGGTTCAACGCAACCGCCGCGAGGGAACGCTCGCCCTCAGTGTCCCCTATTACACGATTCAATACGACCTGCACCGCGGCGGCGCCATTGCCGGCATCCGCCTCACCCATGGACAAGCCGCCAATCTCCTCGTCCAGCCCCTCGAGACCCGCGTCATCGACGCCGACGGCCGCGTCTTCTCCGACCTCGCCGATGCCGCTCCCGTCGTCTTCACCCGCCAAGACGGCCTCAACCAGCTCGTCACCGTCGAGAGCGAATTGAAAGACCCGCAGCACCAGCCCGCCGGCGTCCGCGTGAAAACCCTCTACGACTGCCGCTGGGGTTATCTCAAGATTCACCGCGAACTCAGCTTCAGCGACCCGAAATTCCGCGCCCGCGAAATCTGCCCCGTGGCCGCCGTCCTCGCGCCCACGCTCACCGCGTTCGGCTATCGCGACGGCTTGAGCGAACAGGAAGGCGCCCCCGCCTTTCCCTTTGGCAGTTGCCATTGGGGCCGCGTGAAGCTCGCGGGCGAACCGGCCAATGCCATCCCCTCCCCGTTTGTTCCCCACTATGTCATGCTCGCCAATCCGGGCGTCGAGGGACTCGAATGGTTCGCCGCCGACGACCTCGCGCAATGGGAGTCACCCTTGTCCGGCCAGCGCGGCCAGGGCCGGACCCTCCTCGCCGCCTCCGCGCAGCCCGACGGCATCCGCTTCGCCATCTCGCCTTATCAGTCCGAAACCAACGCCGCCGCTTTGCCCGCCCGGCTCGTCTTTGATTTTTACCTTGGCTTGCCCCTGCTCGAAGGCCACGCCTTTCAACCCTGGCTCAACGCCTCCTTCAATCGCAACCACGGCGACTGGGTCAGCCCCGCTCAAATCCGGCAATGGGCCACCAACGGCATCCAGACCGTCCACTGCCACAACGACGGCGACTACTATGGCGACGGACTCTACTGGCGCGACGGCTCATATCCGCCTTATCCCGACATGGACAAATACGATGCCGTCCTCAACGGCTGCCATCAGGCCGGCCTCCGCACCGCCACCTATTTTTCCAACAAAGAGCTCAACCCCGACACCCCCGAATACCAGGCGCACAGCCTCGAATGGGGACGCATGAACCGCACCGGCCGGCTGGAACACAACGGCTTCAACGACAAAAGCGAGTTCGGCGCCCAGATGTGCCTCCACTCCGGCTGGCTCGACTTCTTCAAGCACTCCGTCGACCGCGTCCTCGCGCAGAACCCCCTCGATGGCGTGTATTACGACTGGAGCGTCGCCCTGCGCTGCAGCAACCCGCGCCACGAAGGCCTCACCACCAACCAGCCCGCCGCCGGCCATTGGGACATCGACGAACTGCTCAACCTCATGGAATGGACCCGCCACCGCGTCGGCCCCAACGGCCTTGTCATCATCCACAACACCAGCACCCCCCTGTTCGCCGCCGAGAACTTCGCCAGCCATGTCGTCGCCCATGAATGGGGTTACCCCAAATGGACCGGCAACGGCCCCGACCTCACCGCCCTGCCCCTCGAATGGTCCCTCGTCAACGCCCGGCCCCGCGGCGTCATCAGCTACAACATGGTCGGCGACAACGCCTCCCCCCACCTGCACCGGCTCTTCGCCCTCCAGGCCCTGCTATCCAACGTCAGCCCCTGGCCCGCCAGCCCCGAAGCCGAAGCGCTGTATCCCGTCCTCAAACCCATCGGCGACCTCGCCACCTGCCGCTTTGCCGATTGGCGCAATCCCGCCGTCACCCTCACCGGACAACGATTTGGATCCGCCATCTTCAGCCGCCCCGGCGAAGCCTGGATCCTCCTTGGCAACCTGGACGACACCCCGCGACAAGTCACCTGCGCCATCCAGCCCGGGAAATTGCCGTATCCCCTGACCGCCCTCCACGCCGCCAACCGTCTGTCCGACCCCAATCAACCGGCCCACCCCGAGCCCTTGGACATCGGACAATTGACCGGCCCCGGCGTCCAACTGACCCTCCCCGCCGACACCGCCATCCTGCTCCATGTGCGCTAAGCGCATTTATTCAGGGCCGAACGCTCAATCAACGACCCTGAAAACCCAGGCATTTTCCATCAACATTGCGACCAACGACCCGATGGTAGGGCTGACCTGCTGGTCAGCCAACCCGGCGGCGCCGCAGCGCCGCCCTACCACCCGAAGCGCCAAAGGCTGATGGCCGCAACCCGCGCGCAGAGTCGGGATATTCCAGTTGGTGAGGCGAGACTCCGTCGAGCCCTGAACGAACCCCCATTACAGCCTCGACAAGCTCAATCAACCGGCACAACCTCGAAGCCATGTAACCTCATGCCTATAATATCGGTAGGCTAGCCTCAGCGATTCACATTATGAAAATCCACATCGCAGTTTTTTTTATCCTATGCCTTGCCTTCGAGTTGGCAGCGCGACAAATAACAGCATGGACCTATGACATGCTCAACGACCAAGCAACGCTAGTTGCGATTGCTACTCCCATTTCCGTGAAAACCACCTCAGAACGAACAAACGTGCTCGTTGATATTTCAACCAGGGGAACTGAGACGACCTTCAAAGTTCTTACCATTCTTAAGGGAGACCGCAAAATTGAGTCATTTATCCTGCATCATTTAACACTTGATGACTCGAGGATGCAAAAAGTCATTACTGCCCAACCGAACCTGATTTCATTTGAACCTAAAAGCTACAAAGTCTATCTGGTTTTTCTTCAGAAAGAGGCTGATGGCCGCTACGTAGCGGTTTCTGGACAAACAGATCCGGCATATTCAGTGAAGCAATTAAACGATAAAGCTAGTCCTTTTGAATTTGGGATTCCGCCTGACGCAAAAGCGTTTTAATTCTTCACCTCCACGCCCTGAACCCTCGCCGCTCCGTCCTGAAACGCCGTCCCTCGGACCGTTCTGGCGGAGCCAAAAAAGCCATTTATCGATATTCAGGCCGTTTCCGTCATTTTTCAGACTGGATTAGTCGCTAATCCACCTGGATGAGTCGCTAATCCACCTGGATGAGTCACTCATCCACCTGGTTTAGTCGCTCATCCACCCAGATGAGTCGCTCATCCACCTGGTTTAGTCGCTCATCCATGCGGATGAGTCGCTCATCCACCTTGATTTGTCACTCATCCACCTGGTTGAGTGACTTATCCACCCTGATTTTTCACCCTTCCATCCGGTTGGCTGACGCCCCGACTTTGAAAAATCGGGCCCTGCGGCCGGTTGGCTGCCATGGCGGTTCAAATATTGACCGTCACAACTTGAATGTCGGCCGAATGGTAGGGCGGGCAGTCCCCTGCCCGCCGTCGTAGGACTGTATGGCTCCGGCGCGCACGGAGTGCGCGCCCTACCGCGGTCAGGGTCATCGTGAGTTTCCATATTCAGGGTCGCCGGGTCGCGATATGACCCGGTGCGCTGAGGCGATGACCTTGATTTGAAGACTATTTAATACACTTCTTTAGCGTATCGAATACATTAGATATTTATTTGACTAGAGAATCCAGGTGTGCGACTGAAAAGGTATCATCGAAAGCCTCGCCCGAGTGCTTGCCAGAGATTCGACGAGTCTTTCCGCGGTCAACGAAACTGAAACGAAAGCGAGTATCAAATGAAAATAAAAGTCCTTCGGAACTATAAACACAAGAGCGCCCCGCTTTTCGGGGAGTTCTGTTTGCACCTCTATGATTGTCTGGTGGCGCTGGGCGCCTGGCCCATCATCATCATGGCGGCGGACCTGTTCAAGGGGAAGGTCCTGGATTACAACGAGTCGGTGGCCAAGACCATCGGCGGCAACACGACGGACACGGCCAATCGAACCGCGCTCCGGGCGGAATTGACGGGCATCGTGGATCAATTGGCGGATTGGGCGGACAAGGACGCGAATGGTGACGCGGCCACGATCGTTTCCTACGGGTTTGAACATACGGACACGGTCAAGAGTTCGTCGCCGCTCGCCACGCCATCGATCAAGTCGATCAAAACCATCAGCGGCGGCAGAATGAAACTGCTGGTCATCGCCATTCTCCATGCGCATGGCTATGAGGTGCAGGTGCGCATCGGCGAAGGGCCGTGGGTCAGCCAGACGCCGTTTCAAAGCACGCGCAACATGATCCTGCAAAATCTGGTGCCGGGGACGAACTACCAGATTCGCGTGCGGGCCGTGGGCGGAAGCCTCGGGTTCAGCGAGTGGAGCGCGGTGTTCACCCAGGTTTGCACCTGATGCCGGATTGAAGACTGAAACACGGGCATGGCAAAACCATCGGGGTTTGGCCATGCCCTTTCGCTTGATGATGGGAAGCGGCGACACGGGGAGAAGGCTTTGACTGGTGGGGCGAGCGTACTCGCGAGCCGGTCCTTCCGGACGGGCACCATATTGAAGCTGACTGGATACAGACTCGTCCCCTTGGTGGCCCGCCGCCAAGCGCGGCTCGCGAGTACGCTCGCCCCACCATGGGATGGTGAGAATTGAAAGGCTATTCCCGCGCGCGCACCCTGCCCCGCGATTTAACGGTTTAACAATTCAAAGATTCAACCATCCAGCCCTGCCCTTGGGCGTGAAATGGCGTGGGGCTTAATCCGTTTTCTGGAGGCGGCTGCGGTCGGACTTGGCAAAGACCATGGTGTCCAGGGAGAATAATCCGCCGCCGGCAATCAGCAGGATGACATAGCCGGCGAGATAGAGAAACGCCACTTCGCCATTCTGCGGTCCGGTGAGCGCGGTCTTGTGCACCATGAGAAAGGCCACAAACATGTCAATGACCAGCACGGCCGAGGCGACGCGGGTCATGAGGCCCACGGTGAGCATGAGGGAGCCGAGGACTTCGGCCATGATGACGAGCACCAGGCTGGCTTCCTGCCCGAATCCCAGCGGGTCCTGGAAGGTGCCCACGTAATCATTGAAGTGCGCGAGCTTGTCAAAGCCGTGGTTGAACAGCATGGTCAGGCCGAACCACAGCCGGGCGACGAGCAGCGCCATGTGGGTGAGGTCCGAGTCTTCCGAGGGGATGAAGAGTTTCTTGAACATGCTGGGACATTAGCCAAGACGGGTTTTTACCGCCAGTCAAAAAAAGAAACCTTTTGGCACGGCCCCGGCGGCGGACCGCCCGGGGCGGCGCAAGGCTCAGACGTGCTTGACCAGGTCGGCGCCGGGATAGCGGACTTTGGCGAGCTTGGCGTATTTGTCGCTCTCGGCGCGATAGCCGAGGGCGCAGGCCACGACGGTCTTGTAGCCATTGGCGCCAAGGCCGAGGATGCGGTCGTATTCGGCGGGCACGAGGCCTTCCATGGGACAGGCGTCCACGCGCAGCACGGCGGCGGCGGTCATGAGGTTGCCCAGGGCGATGTAGCATTGCCGCGCGGCCCATTCGTGCGCGGTCTTGCCGCGGGGGCCGTTGACGACGTCGCCGAGCATCATGTCGCGATAGAAATTAAGGGTCTCGGCGGGGACGCCGCGGAGCTGGCTGATGCGGACGATGAGCCGGGCGACGTCGGCGGCGTTCATCTCGGTGCGGCCGGTGATGACGACGAAGTGGGAACAGTCCACCACCTGCTTCTGCCCCCAGGAATGCGGCAGGAGGGCGGCGCGCTTGGCGGGGTCCTGCACGATGAGGAATTGATACGGCTGCAGGCCGTAGCTGGTGGGGGTGAGGACGAGGGTCTGTTCCAGCGCGGCCCACAGGTCGGCGGGAATCTTCTTGGCGGCGTCAAACACCTTGGTGGCGTAGCGCCAGTTGAGGGCGTCGAGCAGTGATTGCGAGGTGGTCATATTGATTTTATTGTCCGCGTAAAATTACACAGTGAGGCGCAAAAGCAATCCTTTCCTGTCGCCGGCGGGCGATTCCGATTTCGGCCGGGTTTTATAATTGCATCCCTGTTATCACAGGCATAGGCTGCGGGCGAGCTTATGAAGAAATTCGGCATTGGATGCGGGGTGCTGGCGCTGCTGGGCGTCATCGGATTGATCATCGTCATCGTCGTGGCGCTGCTGGCCGGCGGGGGTTACAACCGCATGGTGGCGCTGTCGCAGCGCGTGAACAGTTCGTGGGCGCAGGTGCAGAATGTTTATCAGCGCCGCGCCGACCTGATCCCCAACCTCGTGGCGACGGTCTCGGGCTCGGCCAATTTCGAGAAATCCACCCTCACGGAGATCACCGCCGCCCGCGCTTCGGTGGGCCAGGTCAAGATTGACCCGAACAGTTCGCCGACGGATCCGGCGAAGCTGGCGCAGTTCGAGCAGGCCCAGGGCGCATTGTCGTCCGCCCTGTCCCGCTTGCTGGTGGTGTCGGAGCGGTATCCGGACTTGAAGGCGAGCGCAGGCTTCCGCGACCTGCAGGCGCAGCTCGAGGGGACGGAGAACCGCATCAGCGTGGAGCGCGGCAACTTCAACCAGGCCGTGCAGGATTACAACACGGCCATCAAGTCGTTCCCGACGGTGTTTTTCGCGGGGAGGTTCGGCTTCACGGAGAAACCGTACTTCACCGCCACCACCGGCGCCGACAAGCCGCCGCAGGTGCAGTTTGATTTCAACAAGAAATAAGCCGCGCGCATGAAACGATTCGCCGTCATCCTCCTGGCGCTGTTCTGCCTGACGGCCTTTGCCGCCGAGGTCATGCCGCCGACGCCGGCGAAATACTTCAACGACTACGCGGGCGTCACCGCCCCGGCCACGGCCACGCAGCTGAACCAGCGGCTGGAACAGTTTGAGCGCGATACCTCCAGCCAGATCGTCGTGGCCGTCTTCCCGAAGCTGCAGACCGATTCCTCGATCGAGGATTACTGCGTGCGCGTCTTCAACTCGTGGCACGTCGGCCAGAAGGATAAGAATAATGGCGCGGTGCTGTTCGTCTTCACCCAGGACCGGAAAATGTATCTGCAGACGGGTTACGGCCTCGAGGGCGCCCTGCCCGACGCGCTCTGCAAACGCATCATCGAGGACGAAATCAAACCGTCCTTCAAGGCCGGCGATTTCAATGCCGGCCTCACCGCCGGCGTGAACGCCATCCTCGCCGCGGCCAAAGGCGAATACAAGGGCACCGGCCGGACCGTGGCGGATCAGCATTTCGCCATGCCGTCCGGCAACGACAACCTGGTCCCGTTAATCGGCATGCTTTTTTTCGTCGGGATTTTCATATCGTTCTTTGTCCTGGCCGCCTCCGCCAATCGCAAGGGCCGCCGCTCGGGCGGCCGATGGCATGGCTGGACCATCGGCAGCGGCAGCTCTTCCAGCGGCTGGAGCAGCGGCGACAGCGGGTGGTCCGGTGGCGGCGATAGCGGGGGTGGTTTTTCCGGCGGCGGCGGCAGCTCCGGCGGCGGCGGAGCGGGAGGGAGTTGGTGACATGAAATTCACCGACTTCATCGGCCAGCTCCGGCACGACGACCTCGTGGCGGCCATCCGCGCGGCGGAGCAAAAGACTTCCGGCGAAATCCGCATCTTCATCAGCCATCACAAGGTCGCCGACCCGGTCGCGGCGGCGCAGGCGCAGTTCGAGCGGCTGGGCATGACCCGGACCCGCCACCGCAATGCCGTGCTGATCTTCGTCGCCCCGATGTCGCGCAAATTCGCGATCCACGGTGACCAGGGCGTGCATCAGAAATGCGGCGATGCATTCTGGCGCTCGGTCGCGGCGGAAATATCCGGTCACTTTGGCCGGTCCGAATTCACCGCCGGCATCATTCATGGCATCCGCCAGGCCGGCGATTTGCTTGCCGCCCATTTTCCGCCGCAGCCCGGCGACACCAACGAATTGCCCGACCAGATCGTGGAAGGTTGATCCCGGCTTGGTCCGGCAGGCCAATTATTCCTGCTCTGATGAGTTCAAGCCCGCTTCACATCCGCCGCGCCACGGTGGACGACCTGCCCGCGCTCCGGTCGCTGTGGACGGCGGCGCGGCTGCCGGCGGAGGAACTGGAAGGCCGGCTCACAGAATTCCAGGTCGTGGAGACCGGCGGCGTCTTCGCCGGCGCGCTCGGCCTGCAACTGCTGCGGACGCACGCGCGGCTGCACAGCGAGGATTACGCGGATTTCGCCGTGGCCGACGCCGCGCGGGAATTGTTTTGGGAACGTATCCAGAATCTGGCCGCCAATCACGGGGTCTTCCGGGTGTGGACGCAGGAGACTTCGCCGTTCTGGACGCGCTGGGGCTTTCAGCCGGCTGGCGCGGAAATCCTCGCCCGGCTCCCGGAGGAATGGAAACCGCTGGAAGGGCGCTGGCTCACGCTGGAGCTGAAGAATGAGGAGGCCATCGAAACGGCGCTGGGCGACCGGTTCGCCGGCTTCATGGACGCCGAGAAGAAACAGACCGCCCAGGTCGCCGCGCAGGCGCGGAATCTCAAGCTCTTCGTCACCGTCGCCGGCTTCGCGATATTTTTCCTCAGCCTCGCCGTGCTGGTCTGGCTGCTACTGCACCGGCCATCAGGCCTGCGCTGACGCCGCGTTGAACTCGTCCGCGTGATACGAGCTGCGCACCATCGGCCCGCTCGCGACGTGGACAAAGCCCAGCGCCTCCGCCTGCTGCTTGAAGAACGCAAACTTCTCCGGAGCGATGAATTCCTTCACCGGCAGCAGCTTCAAGGAGGGCTGCAGATACTGGCCGAGCGTGAGGATGTCGCAGCCCGACGCCCGCAAATCCTGCAGGGCCGCCAGCACTTCCTCGTCGCGCTCGCCCAAGCCGAGCATCATGCCGGACTTGGTGTAAATGGTTTTGCCGCGCCGATCTTTCACTTTCTTCAACACGCTCAACGAGCGGTCGTAGGTCGCGCGATGGCGCACTTCCGGCGTCAGGCGGCGGACCGTTTCCAGATTGTGGTTGAAGATGTTCGGGTTCGCGGCCAGCACCATTTCGATGGAATCATCGCTGTCCTGAAAATCCGGCACCAGCACTTCGATGACAGTTTTCGGATTCAGCCGGCGCACGGCTTCGATCGTCTGGCGGAAATGGTCCGCGCCGCCATCCGCGATGTCGTCGCGCGCCACGGCGGTAATGACGACGTGCTTCAGCCGCATCCTGCGGGTGGCTTCGGCCACGCGGAGCGGTTCGTCAGCCTCGAGCGCGAGCGGCTTGGCCGTGCTGACCGCGCAAAAGCCGCAGGCGCGTGTGCAGCGGTCGCCGGCGATCATGAAGGTGGCCGTGCCTTTTTCCCAGCACTCCCAATGATTCGGGCACTGCGCGCTCTCGCAGACGGTGTGCAGCTTGAGTTCGCCCAGCAGATTGCGCGTCTGCGCGAAGCTGTCCGACGTGGGCAGCTTGATGCGGAGCCATTCGGGCAGGCGCGGGCGTGAACCGTTGAGGGGCTGAACGGTTGAACCGGTCGGCGACTGCACGCCTGCGGGTTTGGACGATGTGACCATGTGATATTTTAAAGATTCACGATTGGGGTTCCAGCTTTTCCCAGAACTTCGCCAGTTCCTCCGGGCCGAAGTCGGCGAGAATTTTGCCATCCACGTCAATCACCGGGGCGAGGCGCTGGCCGGAGAGATTGACCATTTCCGTCATCGCCTTGCTGTCGGCAATCACATCGAGGGTCTGATATCTGACGCCGCGACCATCCAGCCAGGCGACCGCCTGGTGGCACCACGGGCAATACGGTTTGATGAAGAGACGGATGCTCATCCGCCGATCTGCTGCTGGTAACTTTCCGGCGTAAGGAGGGCGGCGAGTTCCGCCGGGTTGCTCAATTTGATTTTGTACAGCCAGCCGCCGGCGTGCGGGTCGGTGTTCACGAGGGCCGGATTTTCCACCACGGCCGGGTTGACCTCGGTGATCTGGCCGCTGACGGGCGAATAAATGTCGCTCGCAGTCTTGACGGATTCCACCACGGCGCAGGCTTCGCCGGCCTTCACCTGGCGGCCCACGGCGGGCAGTTCCACGAACACGATGTCGGTCAGTTCATGCTGCGCATGGTCGGTGATGCCGACGGTTCCGGTGTCGCCGCTGGGACGAACCCATTCGTGTGATTTGGCGTATCTGAGGTCGCTAGGAATGTTGCTCATAAATGGTGTTTGAGATTACGCGAATCCGCCGATGCCAACAAACCCAAAAATGTGGTAGTCGCGGCGGCGGATTTACGATTGACAAAGGCGGCGCGATTCGCGGGTTTACGCCGCTCACAAGTACTGCGTCAGCAAGCCCGGTGCGCAGCCAAATAAAATCACCAGCGCTGCGAGCAGCGCCAGCGCGAACAGGGTCAGGCCCGGAACCTTGATGGCCGGCGCGGCTTCGGCGGCGTCCTGCACGTAAGCCGCCTTCAGCACGCGCAGGTAGTAATAGAATGACACCGCGCTCATCGCGATGGCCAGGATCACCAGCCAGAGCAGCCCGAGATTTTTTTCCGCCCCGACCGCCGCGCTGAACAGAAAGAATTTGCCGATGAAACCGGCCAGCGGCGGGATGCCGCCGAGCGAGAGCAGGAAAACCAGCAGGCATAGCGACAATCCCGGCGCGCGGCGGCTTAGGCCGGCGAAATTCGCAATCGCGTCACCGCCCGTGGCGGCTTCCACCACCGTCACCACGCCGAACGCGCCGATCACGGTCAGCGCGTAGGTGATGACGTAAAACATCAGCGCGCTGCTGCTGGTTGGCGTGTTGCCGAGCACGCCCAGCAGCATGTAACCCGCGTGGGCAATGGCCGAGTAGGCCAGCAGTCGCTTGACGCTGGATTGCACAATGGCGGTGAGGTTGCCCAGCACCATCGAGAGCGCGGCGACGATGGCGACCGCCGGCGTCCAGCCCGCCACGTAGCCGTGCCAGACGGCGCTGCCTTCCGCGCCGACGAAACCGAGTGTGAATATTTTGGCCAGGATGTAGAAGCTCGCGACCTTGGAGCCGGCCCCGATGAATGCCGCGCTCGGCGTGGGCGCGCCTTCGTAGGCATCCGGCGCCCAAAGGTGTAACGGCACGGCGGCCACCTTGAAGCCAAAGCCGATGACGGTCGTCACCATGGCGACGATCAGCAGCGGGTCGGTCCCCTTGCCCGACAACCCGCGGGCGATTTCCGGCAGATTGGTCGAGCCGGAAATGCCATAGAGCAGGCTGAACCCGAAGAGTAGAAACGCCGCCGACATGCCGCCGAACAGGAAGTATTTCAGCGCGGCCTCGCTGGACTTGGCGTTGTGCTTGTTGAACGCGGTGAGGATGTAAAGCGAGAGGCTCGCGAGTTCCAGCGCGATGAAAATCATCAGCAGATCCTCGGCGCTCACCAGGAACATCAGGCCCAGCGTGCCGAGCAGGATCAGCGAAAGATATTCGCCGACGTGATCGGTGAATTTGCCGGACGTGGAGATCAGGATGGTGAAGATCGTCAACACCAGCAGCGCGACTTTCACGAAATCGGATGACTGCCCCACCACCAGCATGCCGCTGAACAGGTTGAATTCCATCTGGCCGGCTTGGCGGGTGAACGCGAAGACCGCCGCCGATGCGCAGCCCAGCACGGCCAGCAGTGCGCCCGCATTGAAGCGGGCGGCAATGGATTTGCCGCGCAACAGGGTCAGGTCGGCGCCCAGCACCACCAGCACCGTGAGCGTCACGATCGTTTCAGGGGCAGCAAGCTGAAGAATTTGCAGGTAGTTCACGGGGTTCATTGTGAAACTCCTTTCACCAGCAGGCGGCCAAACATCGAAAGCGGGGAGGTAAAGCAGGGTTCAATCCAGTTCATCAGCAAGCCGGGGAAAAGGCCGATCACCAGCGATGCGCCGATGAGCATCACCGCGCCAAATCGTTCGGGCCTGGTGATCGGCTCGAGCGGATGATCCGGGTCGGCGGGCCTTGGCGGCGCATCCGAATAAAAACCATTTTGCACCGCGCGCAAAGTGTAGACCACGCCCACCAGGATGCCGATGCCGGAGAGGATCGTCAGCTTCGGGAACACCGCCCATGCGCCCATCAGCACCTGCATTTCCGCAACGAATCCGCTGAAGCCGGGCAAACCCATCGAGGCGATGCCCGCGATCACAAACGTCACGCCCGCAAACGGCAGCAGTTTGCCGAGTTGCATCGTTTCCAGGTCGTTGAAGTCGCGGGTGTGCGTGCGGTCGTAAACCATGCGTCCCACCACGGCAAACAGCAGCCCGGCGATGATGCCGTGCGAAAACATCTGCAGCACCGCGCCGTCGAAGCCGATGGTGTTGAGCGTCGCCAGGCCGAGCAGCACGAAGCCCATGTGGCTCACGCTGGAGTAGCCGATGACGAATTTGAAATCCTTTTGCACCAGCGCCACGCCCGCGCCGTAGACGATGCCGGCGACGGCCAGGCAGGCGATCTCGCCCTGCCACATCTTCACGCCTTCGGGAAACATCACCATCGCCACGCGCAGGCAGCCGTAAGCGCCCAGCTTCATCACCACGCCGGCGAGCAGCATCGAGCCGGCGGTCGGCGCGGCGACGTGACCGGTCGGCGCCCAGGTGTGAAACGGCCACATGCCCGCGAGGATCGCGAAACCGACGAACACCAGCGGAAACACCCAGTATTGAAATGCGACGGGAAAAGCGACCTTGGAAAGCTCCATCAAATCGAGCGAGGCGTGCCCGAGTTGTCCGCGCGCCACGACCCACGCGGCGATCAGGCCGATCAGCACCAGATGGCTGCCGACAAACGAATAAATCGCCAGCTTCATCGCCCCGTATTCCTTGCGGGTGCTGCCCCAGCGCGCGATGAGAAAGTATTTCGGGATGATCGTCAGTTCGTAAAACACAAACAGCAGCAGCACGTCAAAACTCAAGAACACGCCATACACGCCGCCGATCAGCGCCAGAAAGAAGGCAAAGAACTCCTTTGTCCGTTTCTCGATATTCCAGGAAAACAAAATGCCGCTGACCGCCGCGAGGCCGGTCAGGACGACCAGAACTAGACTGATTCCATCCGCCGCCAGGTAATAGTGCGCGCCGATGGCGGGAATCCAGTCGAGCTTCGTGATCGTGGCGACTTCCCCGGGATGGGGCTGCTGAATGGCGCCGGCGAAGGCCGCCACGCAGCCGGCGATGGCCGTGAGCAAGGCGACGATGCGGGCGGCCCGCGCGTTGTCGCGCGGCAGGAGCATCAGCACCAGCACCCCGAAAAATGTTATGTAAATGGTCCAGGCCAGCATTTTAGAAATTCAGTTGTTGCACCAGTTTCACGACGGTCGCGTCCACCGCGCCCAAAATAAACTGCGGCCAGATGCCCAGCCCGAACATCAGGGCGATGCTGGGCAGCACGAGGAACCGCTCCGCCGTCGTGAGGTCGGGCAGTTTCGCCCAGCGCTCGTTCAGCGGACCGCAGAAAACGCGCTGGATGAGCGTGAGCAGGAAAATCGCCGTGACCAGTATGCCGATGGTGGAAATCGCCGCCGCCCATGGCGCCAGCGGAAACACGCCCTTGAAGATCAGGAATTCGCCGACAAAGCCGTTCAGGCCCGGCAACCCGAGCGACGAGAACAGCGCAATCCCCATCAGGCCGGTGAACACGGGCACGACTTTGCGGAGGCCGCCGAAATCATCAAGGCCGCGCAGGCCCCCGCTGCGTTTTTCGATGAGCGACACGAACAGGAACAGCGCTGACGCCGTGAGGCCGTGGTTGAACATTTGCAACGCGCGCCGTCAAGGGCGGCGGCTTTCTGGAGGTCGGAATTATTCACGCCCGTCACCACGCTGGTCGCCGCAAACAGCGCCAGCAGGCAATAGCCGAGGTGGTTGATGGACGAATAGGCGAGCATGCGCTTGAGGTCGCGCTGCGCAAACGCGGCGCAGGCCGAGAGCACGATGGTCGCCACGGCCAGCCAGAGCAGCGGCGTCAGCACCTGCCGGATCTGTTCGGGGAAAATCGGCAGCAGAATCCGCAGGAATCCATACATGCCCATTTTGGACATGACGCCGGTCAGCAGCATGGTCACCGGGCTGGGCGCTTCGGCATATGCGGCGGGCAGCCAGGTGTGGAACGGGATCGCGGGAACTTTTACCGCAAAGCCGAGGAAGGCGCCGAAGAAGACTATCAGGCCGATGTTCGATTTCCAGCTGAGCCAGGGCATCATTGCGGCAAGCTTCGTGTTCAGTTCGCCGGTCTTCGCCATATTGGCCAGGTCAATGAAGTCAAAGCTGCCCGTCGCTAGGCGAATGACCAGAAAGCTCAGCAGCAATGCCACGCTGCCGACCATTGTGTAGATGAAAAATTGCGTCGCCGCCGGGCCGCGTTTCGGGCCGCCCCAGAGCTTGATGAGAAAAAATGCCGGAATCAGGCCGAGTTCCCAGAACAGGAACCAATGGAAAAAATTCAGCGCGGTGAATGTGCCGAACAAACCGGCCTGCAACCACAGGATGAGCGCATGATAAACCTGGGGGCGGTCATCCATGCGCCAGGAAGCTAGAATTGCCAGCGGCGTGACGATGGCCGTAAGCAACACCATCAACAGGCCGAGGCCGTCCACGCCGAGAAAATATTGGATCCCAAGCGACTTGACCCAGTCGAATTTTTCGATAAATTGGAGTTCGCCGGTTTTGGCTTCGAAATGCAGCCACAGGCACAGTGCGCCGCCTAGTCCGACAAGGCTGCAGGCCAGCGCGAGGCCGCGAACGAGATTTTTCCGTTCCGCGCCAAGCCCGGCGATGACGAGGCCGCCGAGAAATGGAACAAGTGTGAGAATGGTCAGCCAGTGATTCATGCTTTGCGCCCCCAAATCAGGAAAATGATCAGCGCCACCAGCGCGACGCCGATGACCCGGAGATAAGTTTGCACCCGGCCGGTGTGCAGTCTGGAAAGCCCGCCGCCGCCTTCGCGCAGCGCCTCGCAGCCGGTGTCAAACCCAAGATTGACAAAATATTCATCCGTCAGCCGGTAGAGCCACGCGAGGCCGAGGGTGATGTATTTGACCAGCAAAACGGCGCCGCCAAATATCCTCCGGTCCGCAAAGTCGCACAGTCCCGCGGCGAAGGCGTTGCCGCGGATGACCGTCGCTTCGTAAAATTCATCAATGTAATATTTGTTGGCGAGGAGCTTGTAAATAAACGGCTGTGCGGCTTCCAGCACGTCTTTTTCCGCCGCCGTTTTGCGCTGGCGTTTGCCGTAGAGAAACCAGCCCAGTCCGAGGCCGGTGAAGACAATCGCCCCCGAAGCGAGCATCAAGCCCAGCGTGCCGGGTTCCGTGAGTTTGCTGGGATCAAATTTGAATTCCTCGCCGGTGAGATAGCCGTCAAACCACGGCCAGGCAGGCGTGCCGACGAAGCCCAGTAAAATGGCAAACCCCGCGAGGATGATCAGGGGGACGGTCATGACAGCGGGGCTTTCGTGCGGATCGTGGCTTTGGGCAGATGATTCCGGGGAATGGGCGTGCGCGGAGTGGCCGTGATGGGATTCTTCCGGCTGGCCGCGATATTTACCGGAGAAAACCAGCGCCATCTGCCGCGTCATGTAAAATGCGGTCATCAGCGCGCCGGCGCAGCCCAGGTAAAACGGCACCTGCGACACCGACCAGCCGTGCGCGGCATGGAGAATTTCGTCTTTGCTCCAGAAACCCGAGAACAATAACGGGAAACCGGCCAGCGCCAGCATGCCGGCGAAATAAACCCAGAATGTGATCGGCATGAATTTGTTCAGTCCGCCCATCTTGCGCACATCCTGCTCCTCGTGGCAGCCGTGGATGACCGAGCCGGAACCGAGGAACAGCAGCGCCTTGAAGAAGGCGTGCGTGATGAGATGAAACATGCCCACCGCCACGCCGCCCACGCCGAGGCCCATCATCATGTAGCCGAGCTGCGAAACCGTGGAGTATGCCAGGATGCGCTTGATGTCATTTTGGGCGACGGCGATACTGGCGGCAAAAATCGCGGTGATGGCACCCACCCAGGTCACGACCGTCAGCGCTGTCGTCACCGGCGCCCCCTGCGCGGTTAGGGTTGCCCCGGCGGACATCAGTGGATAAACGCGGGCGACCAGGAACACGCCCGCCGCCACCATCGTCGCCGCGTGGATCAAAGCGGAAACCGGCGTCGGGCCTTCCATCGCGTCCGGCAGCCAGACATGCAGTGGCACCTGTCCGGATTTGCCAACGGCACCGAGGAAAATCAGCAGGCCGATCGCCGTTACCACCGCAAAACCGGCTGCCGGCGGAGCCGCCAGCATCGCATTGATTTTGACGGCCTCCAGGCAGCCGGTGTGTTCCGGCGTGTAAAAATTCAGCGTGCCGGTTTGCGCGTAGAGCCAGACCATGCCGAGGAGCAAGCCCAGGTCGCCGATGCGCGTGGTGATGAAGGCTTTTTTTGCCGCCGCCGCCGCGCTGGGCTTGTGATACCAGAAGCCGATGAGCAGATAGCTGGTCAGGCCGACGATTTCCCATGAAACGAAAAACAGGAACAGGTTGTTGGCGATGACCACGCCTAACATGCCCGACGCAAACAGTGCGAGGAAACAGAAGAACCGCATGAAGTTCTCATCGTGCGCCATGTAGCCGACGCTGAAGATGAATATCAACATGCCGACGAACGTCACCATCACCAGCATGATGGCCGTCAGCGGGTCGAGCACCCAGCCGATGTCCATCCATTGGCCGCCGAATTGGATCCAGTTGAAGCCGAAGACTTCGCGGAACATGCCGTGTTCCCCGTGACCGAGTGTGGCGGCGAACGCGCATAGCGAGAGCAGGAATCCGATGGCCATCGAGCCGATGGCGAGCGAGGCCGCGAGCTTGCGCTTGGGCTGCTTGTTGACGGCGATAATGCCTGCCGCGAACAATGGCAGCGCCGGGATCAGCCAGAGATTTTTGACAATCCAGATCATCCTTTCAAATCCTTCACTTCATCCAAATTGGAGGTTTTGTATTGGCGGTAAATCGCGATGATGAGCGCGAGGCCCACCGCCGCTTCCGCCGCCGCGATGGCGATGGAAAAAATGACGACCATCACCCCGGTCAGCGCCTCGGGATGCGCGCCGTAGCGCCAGAAGGCGATGAAGTTGAGGTTGGCGGCGTTCAGCATCAGTTCGATGCCGACCAGCGCCAGAATGGCGTGGCGGCGCGAGACCGCCCCGGCAAAACCGATGGCAAATAGCAGCGCGGAAACTAAAAGGCAGCCTTGCAGCGGACTCATGGGCGATCTCCTTCCATCTTGGTTTTCATTTCGCGCAGGGCGATGATGACCGCGCCGATCATGGCCGCCGTGAGCAGCAGGCCGATGACTTCTAGCGGCAAAACGTATTTTGACATCAGCCATTCGCCGATGTTTTTGACGGTGGCTTCCGGCGCGGGGGCGGCCGGCTTCGGCAGTGCGGAACTGTTCAGCACCGCCCAGCCCAGCGCGGTGAACACCAGCGCGGAAATGGCGATGCCGTAAATCCAGCCCGGCGCGAGGATCGCTTGATTCGGCGTGTCGCCGCTGCGGGTGAGCAGGATGGCGAAAACGATGAGGATGGCCACCGCGCCGACATAAACGAGGATTTGCGCGAAGCCGGCAAACTGCGCGTCGAGATTCAAGTACAGCGCCGCCAGGCCGGCAAAGGTCACGGTCAGCGCCAGCGCACAATGGACGAGATTGCGCAGGCTCATGGCCGCGGCGGCGGCCAGCAGCGTCACGCTGGCGATCAGGATGAAGGGCAGTGACATTGGATTATTCAGCGAACCGATAGGTGCGTTTGCCGAGTTTTTGGTTTTGCATCAGGCCGCGGCCGAGCCCGATGTAAGCGCCGGAAATAATCGCGCCGCAGACCAGCCAGCGCTGCCAGTCGTGCCCCATGAAATGCCAGACCCCGGCGACGAGGATGTTGATCAGCGCCAGCGGCAGCATGAATTTCCAGGCGAGGTTCATCAGCTGATCCATGCGCAGGCGCGGCAGCGTGCCCCGAATCCAGATGAAAACAAATACGATGGCCACCAGCTTGGCCAGAAACCAGACATACGACGGGATCCAGGTGAGAAACGACACCGGCGAAGTCCAGCCGCCGAGGAATAGGGTGATACCCAGCCCGATGATGGCGAACATGCCGAGATATTCGCCGAGGAAAAACAGGGCGAATTTGAAGCCGGAATACTCGGTGAAATAGCCGGCGATGATTTCGGATTCGGCTTCCGGCAGGTCAAACGGGCAGCGGTTGGATTCCGCCAGCGCGGCGATGAAGAACAAAAGGCATCCGGCCAGCCCCCAGGGCGTGAACACGTACCAGTGCGCGATGCCGCAGGTGTAATCGCTTTGATGGGCAACGATGTCCGTCAGCTTCAGCGAGCCGACGATCATCACCACCGTCACCGCGGAAAGGATGAGCGGAATTTCGTAGCTGACCATCTGCGCGATCGCCCGCATCGCACCCAGCAGCGAGTATTTGTTGTGGCTCGACCAGCCGGCCATGAACACTGAAACCTCCACGGCGCCGCCCACGGCAAAAAAGAACAGCAGGCCCGCATCGTAATCGGCGATGGTCATGTTCCGGCCAAACGGCAAAACGGCGTAGGCCAGCAGCACGGGAATGAGCATCACGATCGGTGCGAGGAAATGCACCGCATGGTCGGCCGCGTAAGGCACGATGTCCTCCTTGGTCAGCGATTTGATGCCGTCCGGAATGAACTGGCCAAAGCCGCACAGGCGGATTTTGGTGAAGGGAATCCCCACGCGGTTGGGGCCGTAGCGGTTCTGTATGCGACCCAGCCCCTTGCGTTCAATCACCGTGATGAGGGCGAACACCCCGGGGAAAACCCCCAGCACCAGCGCCACGGACAGCAATCCGGACACCAACGGCTGCCAGCCTTCGGGAACCCCGGCGAGCACCAGCTGCTTCAGCACCACAAAGAACTGGTCAAGCTTGTCAACCAGGCTTAAATGCTTAAACGCTTCAATAACTTGTTGGATCCTGTCGGACATTTTGTTCAGATTTTCAAATTAAATTTCACCCCGCCGGCGTCGGCGGCGGTGCGGCCGGTGTTGCGGCGGCTTTCGCCTTCGCCTCGGCGGCCGCCTTGGCCTTGGCCTCCGCCTTGGCGGTTTCGGCGGCGAGGACGGCGTCGGAATCCTTCGCGTCCTGCGCATGAACCTTGTGGTAATGCGCGTTGGGCTTTGCCAGTTCCTGCTTGTGCAGCAGCAGCCCCTCGAAGCGGTCGTCCGTGCTCAATTCAAACTCCGTGTCCATCTTGATGGACTCAAACGGGCAGACTTCCACGCAAATCGAGCAGCTCATGCAGACGGAAATATCAATGTCAAACGTGAGCGGATAAAGCTGCGGCTGCCCTTTGTAATCGGGCTTCTTATCCTTGCTCTTGACGATGTAAATGCACTTGGGCGGACATTCCTTCTCGCAAATCTGGCAGGCGACGCAGCGCAAACCTTTTTCCCAGTTGTCGCCGTCATAGACCAGGAACGGAAATTGCCGGGTGTTTTCCTTCGGCACGAGACGCTCCTCGGGATATTGCACGGTGGTGAGGCGTTCCTTCGAGACGTAGCTCCCGAAGAAATTTCTGGCGGTCACCGCCATGCCTTTGACTATTTGCTCACCAAGCATATAAGAATTAAATCATTTTTACCGGTCAACCTCGCCCAGCACGATATCCACGCTGCCGAGAATCACCACGGCATCCGAAATCTTGTGGCCGAGGCACATGTCCTCCAGCACCGTCAGGTTGATGAAGCTCGGCGGGCGCACGCGATAGCGGTACGGATTCGGCGACCCGTCGCTGATGAGATAAAAGCCGAGTTCGCCTTTCGGTCCTTCGATGCGGCCATAAACCTCGCCGGCCTTCGGGCGGAAGCCGCGCAGTTTCGATTTCGGATCCATGATCGGTCCGGCGGGAAGGTCGCGCAGCGCCTGGTCCAGAATCTTGATGCTCTCGCGCATTTCCAGCACCCGGACCATGTAGCGGTCGTAAATGTCGCCGTGCTCGCCCACCGGCACCTTGAAATCGAACCGGCTGTAGATGCCGTATTTGTCCACCTTGCGCAGGTCGTAGTTCACGCCGGCGGCGCGCAGCATCGGGCCGGTGATGGACGCGCTGATCGCCAGTTCCTTCGGCAGCACCCCGACCCCTTGGGTGCGGGCCAGCAATATTTCGTTCTCGGTGAGAAAGGTTCCGAATTCGTCGAGAAATTTGCTGTAGTCGCTGACAATTTTTTTGGTCTGCGCCACCCATTCGTCGCTGACGTCCACGCGGACGCCGCCGAAGCGCATGTAATTGCACATCATCCGCGCGCCGCTGACGGACTCGAAGAGGTCGAGGATCTTCTCCCGTTCGCGGAAGGCGTACATCATCGGCGTGCCCAGCGCGCCCATGTCTTGCACAAAAAAGCCGATGAGACAGGTGTGGTTCTGGAGGCGCGTCAGCTCCGCCATGATTACCCGGATGTATTCGGCACGCTCGGGCACCGCCAGCCCGGCGAGTTTCTCGACCGTGAGCGCGTAGGCCCAGTTGTTCGTCATCGAACACAGATAATCCAGCCGGTCCGTGTAGGGCATCGAGGACAGATACGAAATGTTCTCCCCGATCTTTTCGTGGTTGCGGTGCAGGTAGCCGAACACCGGCTTGAGCTTCACCACCGTCTCGCCGTCCAGCACCACGTCCATGCGGAACACGCCGTGCGTGGACGGATGGTGCGGCCCCATCGAGATTTCCAGCAGCTCGCCGATGGGCGAACCGCTCTCGTCCGTCTTCGGCACGACCTCATAGCTCTTTGGCGGGGTGTCGGCGAACAGATTCACGCTTTCACCTCCGGTTTCGCTTCCGCCTTGGCTTCAGCCGGATAATGCTTCTTTGCTTCCGCCAGCACCTCGTCGTGCGGCGTCGGCTCGTATTCAAAATCGTCCGGCGCCACATAATCCCGGCGCATCGGAAACCCTTCAAACTCGTCCCACATCAAAATCCGGCGCAGGTCGGGATGCCCGGTGAAAACGACGCCGTACAGGTCAAAAACTTCGCGCTCCTGGAATTCCGCGCCGCGCCAGAGCGGCGTCAGCGAGGGCAGTTGCGTCCGGTCCGTGCGGTTTTCCGTGCGGCACCGCAGCACCACCGGGCCGTGTTTCCGGGCCATCGAATAAAGATGATAAACCACTTCGAGAAAGCCGGGGCGCACGGTTTTCTTCACCTCTTCGACCTCTTTTTCCACGCCCTCCACGACTTGCTTCACCTTGACCTTTTCGGTGAGTTCCTTGTCCGGCCAGTCCACGCCGGTCACGTTTGAACAATAATCCAGCCGCAGTTGCTCATCGTCGCGCAAAAACTGAGCCGCGGCGAAGGCGCTCGGCGCATCCACCAGCAATGAGCGTTCGCCCGCCGGACATTCGTTCGCGATGATTTCAATCTTTGCGGACGGCAGGGCGGCTTCAAGCCGGGATTTGATTTGTTCGGGTGTTTCCACGATTTAGCGCTGGATGGCCGGCGGCTGCCAGACTTCCGGGTTGTTTGGCGGTTCCAGATCGTGCTTGCCGTAGGCCGGCACCGGAAATTCACCCGCCACGTCGGCGTTGAGATGGCGCGGGCGGTCCGGACCGGTCAGCTTCTGGTTCAAAATCTTTTCCTGCAGCGTCATGATCGCATGGAGCAGCGCCTCCGGCCGCGGCGGACAGCCCGGAATCGCCACGTCCACCGGCAGATACCGGTCCACGCCTTTCAGCACATTGTAGCCCTGCTTGAATGGCCCGCCCGAAATCGCGCACGCACCCATCGCAATCACGTATTTCGGCTCCGGCATCTGGTTGTAAAGGCGCACGACCAGCGGTGCCATCTTCTTCGTCACCGTCCCGGCCACAATCATCAGATCCGCCTGCCGCGGTGAGGGCCGGAATACTTCCGCGCCGAACCGCGCGAGGTCAAAGCGCGCCATCGAGGCCGCCATCATCTCGATGGCGCAGCAGGCCAGGCCGAACGTCAGCGGCCACACGGAATTCGCCCGGCCCCAGTTATACAGCTCCTGCAGGGACGTCACATAGACGCCCTGTTTCTGTAATTCGTTTTTGAGGCCTTCTTCAATCATGGGAAAACAACTTCATTTCCAGTTCAACACCCCTTTGCGCCACGCCCACACCAGCCCTTCGACCAGCAGCAGTAAAAATACGATCATCGCCACGAATGCGCCGGGCGGCAGGCCGGTGAACGCCACCGCGAACGGCAGCAGAAAAATCGTCTCCACGTCGAATACCAGGAAAATGATGCCGTAGAGGTAATATTCGGAGCGGAAATGAATCCAGGCGTCGCCCTTCGATTCCAGGCCGCATTCGTAAATGGCGTTCTTGTCCTTGCCCGGCTTTTGCGGCGAAAAGAATTTTGCCCAGGCCCACGCCGCCGCGAGCGGCGCCACGGCGAAACCCACCGCCGCCACCGCCAGCAGAACCAGAACCATGTATGAATTTTGCGTCATCGCGTCGTCCGGATCCGTCCTTGAATCTCAACGACAGGCTTATGTTTACCAGAATTCACCCGCCGGCGATTTACCAAAATTAACTTTTGCTGGACAAAATTTGTTTAGCCTCTTTTGTCCCCCGCTAAAATCTGGTGGCGGATGCCTTGGTAAAACTAATCTTCCGCCCTTCGACGCCAATGCAACGGATCACCCTTTGCCGGGTTTGTAAATCGGTTTTGCCACCGTGACCGCGGCAAAACGCCGGCCGCGGATTTCGATTTCGATCTTCGTATCCACCTTGGCCAGCGCCGACGGAATGTAGCCCATGCCGATGCCGACGTTGAGCGAGGGGCTCTGCGTGCCGCTGGTGACCATGCCGGCGCTCGCGCCGTTCACCCAGATGGGATAGTGCGGGCGCGGCGGCGCGGATTTGTCCGTCATCTTGAACGCAACGAGCTTCTTCGTCACGCCGCTCGCCTTTTGTTCCGCCAGCACGGAGCGCCCGGTGAACTCCCCCTTGTCGAGCGAAACAAAAAAACCGACGCCCGCCTCGATGGGGGTGGTCTGCTCATCCAGTTCATGGCCGTAAAGCGGATAACAAACTTCCGTGCGCAGGGTGTCGCGCGCGCCCAGGCCGCACGGCTTGATGCCAAACGGCGCGCCGGCCGCGAGAATCTTGTCCCACAGATGCTGGATGGCCGCATCGGGGCCGATGATTTCAAAACCGTCTTCGCCGGTGTAGCCGGTGCAGCCGACGAGGACGTTGTGGTTCTCGAAATTAAAGCCGGCGATCTGGTTTTTCTTCAGGTCCGTGACGGCGTTGACCGCCATGACCGCCGAGGACGCGCCGGGGAGGCACTGGTTGATGAACGCCCGGACTTTCGGCCCTTGGACCGCCACCGCCGCGTAATGATGCGAGGCGTCGGTGAGGTTCACTTCGCCGCCGGCAAAGCTCGCGGCGCGGGCCTTGAGCCAGGCCACGTCGTCGTCTATGCGCGAGGCGTTGATGATGAGAAAATAGACATCCGCCGAAATCCGGTAGGCGTAGAGGTCGTCGATCACCCCGCCGCGCTCGTTGCACATCAGGGTGTATTGCCCCTGCCCGGACGTGAGCTTGCGGATGTCGTTGACCAGCACGGAATTCAGGAACGCAACCGCCCCGGCGCCGCTGACGGTGACTTCGCCCATGTGGGAGATGTCAAAGATGCCGGCGGCGTGGCGGACCGCCAGGTGTTCCTCGGTGATGCTGGTGTATTGGACGGGCATTTCCCAGCCGCCGAAGTCTACGAGTTTGGCGCCGAGCTTTTGGTGCGCGGCAAAGAGCGTGGTGCGTTTCAACATAAATTTAGGCGCACAGGAAACACATTTTCCCGCGCGGACAAAAGACAAAATTTGATTCGCCGGGCGAATCCTCTTGATTATCGGGGCAAATCCTCCAGCCGCGCCAGGACTTCCTGCGCCAGCACCTCGTAAGCCGCCGAGCCGGTGCTGTATTTGTCATAGTGGATGATGGGCTTGCCGAAGCTCGGCGCTTCGGCCAGCCGCGTGGTGCGCGGAATCATGGTTTCAAAAACCTTATCTCCGAACAGATGGCGGACTTCGGTCACCACTTCGTTGGAAAGTTTCGTGCGCCCGTCGAACATGGTCATCAGCACGCCGAAGATTTCCAGGCGCGGGTTGACGCCGGCGGCGCGGAGCTGGCCGAGCACTCGGTTCATCATCGAAATGCCTTCGAGCGCGTAATACTCGCATTGCAGCGGCACGAGCACGCCGTCGCAGGCGGTGAAGGCGTTGAGCGAGAGGATGCCCAGCGACGGCGGGCAGTCGATCAGGATGAGGTCAAAGCGCCCGCTTTCGACCACCGGGGTCAGCGCCTTCGCCACGCGCTGCAAATGATTCTCCAGCCGGGACAATTCGATGTCCGCCGCGCACAGGTCCACCTCGCTCGGCACCACTTCAAGCCGCTCGAACCGGGTTGGCTTAATCTTGTCGAGCAGCGCGCCTTCGCCGAGTAACACCTGGTACGCGCTGGCACCCTCGATCTTTTCGATGCCGACCCCGCTGGTGGCGTTGGCCTGCGGATCGAGGTCAAAGAGGAGGATTTTTTTGCCGGTGACGGCCAGGCAGGCGGCGAGGTTGACGGCGGTGGTGGTCTTCCCCACCCCGCCTTTCTGGTTGGCGACGGCAATGACTTTGGTTGGCACTGCCGGAATTAAATGAAAAGCGCGGCGGCGTTTCAAGCGCGCACCGCGCAAAGCTGGAAAAATTTAATCAGTTGCCGGTCCCGGCGGGCGCGAAGCTGGCGGCCTGGAACAGCGTCGAGTTCGGCTGGCCGAACAGCGTGGAAACCGGCTGGAGACTGGTGACCGGGTTGGTGCTGGCAATGATGCCCGAGGAATCACCCGCCGCCGCCAGTGGCGGGGCCGTGACTGAGGCCAGCGAATCGCCGCCGGGTGCGGCTTCGACCGTGGCTAGAATGTTTTTGGTGGCGGAGTCGGAGCGCTCCGTGAAAACAACCCCCAGCACGAGCAGCAAACAAAGGCTGGTGGCAAACCCGCCGATGAGGCCGGGCTTGGTCTCAAAAATGTTCAGGAAACTGACCAGCCACGGGGCCGTGCCATGCAGGCGCTCGGTGAGGCTCTGCGCCCCGCCCGCCTCGCCCGCGCGGATGCGGGAGATGACCGAATCGGAGAAATGATTGAAGTAGCCCGGCGGCGGAACTTCGTGCCGTTTGAGCTTCAACACCTGCTTCAGGCTTACAAAATTGTTTTCGCTTTGATTCATGCTGGTTTCATGTATTCGGCCAGATGGCCCTGCAATTCTTGCCGCGCGTAAAACAGCCGGGACCGCACCGTCCCGATGTTGCACCCCACGATCTCGGCAATTTCGTCGTGCGAGACTCCCTGCACATCATGCAATACCACGACCATTCTGTGAGGTTCTGACAGCTTGAGCAACGCTTCGTTCAATTTTTTTTGCAGCTCCGCCAGGCCGGCGTCGCGCAGCGGCGTTTTGTCCGAAATCAGCGCCACCAGGTCCGGATCATGCTCCGCGTTGAAATCGAGATCGTTGAGGCTCAGGTGGTGCTTGTGCTTGCGCTGTTTCAGGAAATTGATCGTCTTGTTGACCGCGATCCGGTAGAGCCACGTGTAAAAACTGGACCCGCCCTTGAACGATTTCAGCGCCTGGAACGCCTTGATGAACGATTCCTGCGCCAGGTCGTTGGCGTCCTCGTGGTTGGACGTCATGTGGTAGATCGTCGCGTAAATCCGCTCCTGATAACGCTTCACCAATTCGTCGTAGGCGTTCAAGTCGCCGCGCCGGGCTTTGCGCACCAGATCGCCTTCCAGCGTGGCGGCGGGGGTGCTGGGTTCCGGGATTGAGGCGGGCTCGGTCATACTCATTGAACCGTCAGCGCCCCGGTTTGTTGCGCCAGAAAATCAGTCAGCTGCAGCAGGCCTTTCGCCCCGGCCGACGCCGGCAGCGCCCGCAACGCCCCCCGCGCCTGCTCCAGGTATTTCCCGATGGCCTTGATGGACGGGTCAAACGTCTCGTATTTCACCAGCAGCGCCTTCACCGGCGCAAAATTTTCCGGCTGCCAGTGGGTGATCAGCTTTTCCAGGTCCGCGCGGTCCTTGGCGTCGGCGTTTTCCCAGGCCAGCAGCACCGGCCAAGTGAGCTTGCCCTTGGCCAGGTCCGTGCCCAGCGACTTGCCCGCCTCGGCCTCCGTGCCAAACAGGTCCACGCAGTCGTCATAGACCTGATAGGCCGTGCCGACCGCCGCGCCAAACCCGCGCAGCGCCGCCCGCTGCTCCAGTTTCGCGCCGCTCAAAAACGCCGCCAGGTCGCACGAAAGCGTGAACAGCTCGCCGGTCTTCATTTCCATCACGCGGAAATAATCGCGGCGCGATGCCGGGAAGTTCCGCCGTTGCTGCGTCTGTAAGATCTCGCCGGAACACACCGTGTTTGTCGCCTGCGACACCGCCCGGCAGACATCCGTCGTGGGAAAGCTCGAGGCCAGGATCAGCGCCTTCGCGAACAGGCAGTCGCCGAACAACACCGCCACTTCGTTGCCCCATTTCGCCGCGACCGTCGGGCTGCCGCGCCGGATTTCCGCCTCGTCCATCACGTCGTCGTGGACGAGCGTGGCCAGGTGGACCATCTCGATGATGACCGCCGCCGTCACGTGGGCTTCCGCCGGCTGGCCGAAGCACCCGGACGCCAGCGCCACCAGCGTGGGGCGCAGGTTTTTGCCGCCGTTGTTCAGCGCGTGCTCCGCGTACGGCACGATTTGGGGATCAAACTCCCGCGCCTGCCGCATCAACTGCTGCGTCACCGCATGGAGAAACGGCTCCACCGGTTCCACAATTGTCTTCCAGGAACGGGCGGGGTCTGAAATTTGTCCGACATGGGAACACACCACTTTGGATTCAGCAGCCAGCATCCCGTGCAATTTACTTTCGTAACGCAGGCGAGTCAAACTTGTTATACTTTGCATCAGTCGGAATCAGGTCCGCCCGGCGCGTCCGGCAACAGTTTGGCTTGAATTTTCCGCGCCGCGCCGCATCATGGGCTTATCCGGCCCCGATAAATCCGTCCGCCAAAATGAAAACGAACAAACTGACCGTGCCCATTTCGATGACCGCCACGCTGGCGTTCATCATCACCTGCTCATTGAGTTGCGGCAAACGTAACGCCGCGCCGGGTGATCTGCCGCCTATTCCGGAACCCGTGCCGACCAACGCCCCCGCCGATGGCGCGGCCCCCGCCCCGGCCACCAACGCCGACGCCGTCGCGCCCGCCAATCCCGACCCCTCCGGCGCCCCTACCGCTGTGGCCACCACCAATCCGCCCGGAGTCACCCCGACGCCCGCCCCCGCGCCGGAACCCGCCCCACTTTGCCCGTCACGCCAGCCACCACCAAGGTGGTCGTGATGCCCGCCGCCCCGCCCGTCGCCCCGACCAATTTTTATTCCGCGGACATCGCCAAGAACCACCAGTGCTGCGCCGCGTACGCCACCAATCAGGATTATTATTTCCGGTTCCGCGCCGGCTACCAGCACATCAACCACGGCGACAACAACGACACCTGGTTCGCCAGCGTCAAGTTCTACGCCCGCCCCGACGCCCTCCGCGAGCGCGCCGGCAAAAACGCCTGGCTCATCCCCGATGCCGAAGCCGAACTTTCCCACGAATATCTCGCCAAGAACGACGCCAGCGCCTCCCCCGGCTCCGGCGAAGGCATGGCCCTCCGCGCGTATCTCTTCTGGCCGTGGATGCACTGGACCACGCGGTTTCTCTCCTGCACGAACTCCGTCTGCTCCTTCTGCGAGCCGCACACCTTCGCCCTCGGCCCGACCGCCAACGTCGGCTTTGAGCAGCTGTTCGACGGCACGAGCGGCCGGTTCGCCCGCTACGGCGGCGCGCGGCTGACTTTCGACCGCGACGGCTTCATCGAATACACCCTGGGCGCCACCGACGGGCTTGCCTCCGGCCGCCAGCAGGCCGTGGTGGAACTGCCCCTCTATACCAGCCGCGACGGCGAAGTCCGCTATGTCATCCGCGGCCTGTGGAACCGGGGCAATCATTCCTATCCCGACGAGCTGCAAGGCGGCCTCTTTTTGGAAATGCCCTTTGCCTTCATCGCCACGCCTTCCAAGTGGAGCGACCTGATCCCGTTCCGGAAATAATCTGACCCCCTTTCGGGCCCCGGAGGAAACTTGTTTTCCTCCGGGTTTTTTGTTCCTTAAACCGGAACTGGCGGTATTCAGCCAAGTGACATTTCGATCAACCGTGGCAATCGCGACCAGACCTATGTGGACCAGATGAAGGCCCACTTTGCCAGACCCCGCCGACGGCCTAAAATCCTCTGCCAAAGCATCTTGAACCCGGATGAAAAGGCCGATTTACCCCCGCCAGCCGGATTCAAGCCCCCTCCAAACCGCCTGATTGACCTCAAACGCCTCCCACGGCAATCAATTGCCGCCCACGGCAGATGAGTCCCGTACACGGCAAATGAGTGCCCCCGCACGGGATATGAGTGCCGCACACGGCAGATGGGCGCCGTCCACGGGATATGAGTGCCGTACAGGGCGGATGGGTGCCGTACACGGCAGATGAGCGCCCCCCACGGCAAATGGACCCCGTCCGGGGCAAATGACCGGCGGCTAAAATGATGGGGCGAGCGTTCCCGCGAGCCAGTTTTCGCAGGGTGGCCCGCCGCAAGGTGCGGCTTGCGGGGACGCTCGCCCACCAGTCCTGCTCTTTTCGGTCTCAAAATCCGGATGGACAGAGACTTCTTTCACAAATAGAGTCAAACCATGAAACCGGATTGGCTGCACCACGCGCCGGACATGAGTTCTTAATGAAATTCACCCCCATTATTCTGGTCGGATTGGCAGCGTTGCTTTCAGGCTGTATCCCATTAAGGCAGGAGGCTCGCGTGAAAGGGCCAAACCATCCGTGGCTGATGTTGTATGACGAACGGTATTTATTGACGGACATTAATCTGAATCGTGAAACGATTAACACAAACCAGTCATACGCCGAATCTCCTGCCGGCAAACGATACACCTTTCTGGTCCAGCCGCATCAATATGACATCACCCAGAAGCGGGATTATTTGAGTGCCGAATTGCATCCGGTTGCGGCAGACGGTTCACTGCTTGGGGGATGGCGGAGCGGCATTTGGTCTTTTCATTTCGTTCTAGAAACAAATCGGACAACTCAAATCATTGACCACCAGTGGAAGTATTGGTTTTTTTACTATAACCCTATAATCCACGGTGCACCAAATTAGAGCTGTCATGAGCCAAGGCTGCGCGTCCCTTTGACCGATTTCCCTAAACAAAAAAAGCGCGGACGGCTTTCGCCATCCGCGCTTTTGAATTTCTTGGCTGATTAGGCCTTGGGCGCTTCGGGCGCCGCGGCTTCTTTGTCGCGGTCTTCCATGGCGGCCTTGCGCGAGAGCCGCACGCGGCCCTTTTCATCCACGCCCAGGCATTTCACGGTGATGTCATCGCCGACCTTGCAGATGTCTTCGGTGTTTTTCACGCGGAAATTCGCCAGTTCGCTGATGTGCACCAGGCCGTCCTTGCCCGGCAGGAATTCGACGAACGCGCCGAATTCCTTCACGGTCACCACTTTGCCGCGGTAGATCTTGCCGATCTCGGCCTCGGCGGTCATGCCGCTGATGGCGTCCACGGCAATCTTCATGCCCTCCGCCGAAACGGAGAAGATGTTGACGGTGCCATCGTCCTCGATGTCGATCTCGCAGCCGGATTCCTCCACGAGGCGCTTGATGTTCTTGCCGCCGGGCCCGATGATCGCGCCGATCTTCTCGGGGTTGACCTTGAGGGTGGTGATGCGCGGGGCGTATTTGCTGATCTCCTTGCGCGGCTCGGCAATGGTCTTGGCCATTTCGCCGAGAATGGCGAGGCGGGCGATGCGGGCTTTTTCCACCGCGATCTCCATGATGGCGTGCGGGAGACCTTTGAGCTTCAAGTCGAGCTGGAAGCCGGTGATGCCCTTCTCGGTGCCGGCAATCTTGCAGTCCATGTCGCAATACGCGTCTTCCCAGCCGATGATGTCGGTGAGGAGCTGGTATTTGGAGATGCTGTCGCCGCTGTATTCGGTGCAGATGCCGACGCTGATGCCGGCCACCGGGCGGATCATCGGAACCCCGGCGTCGAGCAGCGCGAGTGTGCCGCCGCAGACGGACGCCATCGAGGTGGAACCGTTGGATTCCATGATCTCGCTGGTCACGCGGATGGTGTAGGGATAGTTCGCCGAGGGAATCATGGATTCAATCGAGCGTTCGGCGAGGGCGCCGTGGCCGATTTCGCGGCGGCCGGGACCGCTGATGCGGCCGGTTTCGCCGACGGAGAAATTCGGGAAGTTGTAGTGCAGGATGAACTTCTTCTCGTTCGAGCCGCCGGTGTAGGAATCAAATTCCTGCGTGTCGTCGCCGGTGCCGAGCGTGACGAGCGAAACAGCCTGCGTTTCGCCACGGGCGAACAACGCGGAACCGTGCGCGCGCGGCAGGATGCTGACTTCGCTGGAGATCGGACGGACCTGTTCAAAATTGCGGCCGTCGAGGCGCTTGCCGCTTTCGAGGATCAATTTGCGGACGGCTTCCTTCTGGATGTAGTAGAACGCGTCGTTGATGACGAAGGGGGTGACCTTTTCGGCGCCGAATTTGGCGACGAGCTTTTCGCCGACTTCGTTCTTGATGGCGTTGCACGCGGCTTCGCGGTTGAGCTTGCCGGGCAGGAGCAGCGCGGGAACGAAACGGTCGCCGGCGAGCGCTTTCGCATCGGCGAGGATTTCGTCGGGGACAATCTTGAGCGTGATTTCGCGCTTCTTCTTGCCGACCTTCGCGACCAGTGCCTTCTGCGCGGCGATGATCGGCTGGATGGCTTCCTGGGCGAATTTCAGCGCGGCGCTGAAGTCGGCTTCGGAGATTTCCTTGGCCGCGCCTTCATACATGACAATGTCTTTTTCGTTGCCGACATAGACGAGGTCGAGATCGCTCTCGGCCTGTTCGGCGTGCGTGGGGTTCGCCACGAACTTGCCGCCGATGCGGCCGATGCGCGCCGCGCCCAGGGGGCCGGCCCACGGAATGTCGCTGACCATCAACGCGGCACTCGCGCCGACGATGCTCAAAATATCGGGATCGTTCTCGCCATCCGCGCTCAAAAGCACGGTCTGGACCTGCACTTCGTTATACCAGCCCTTCGGAAAGAGCGGGCGGATCGGGCGGTCGGTGAGGCGGCAGGTGAGGATTTCCTTTTCCGTCGGCCGGCCTTCGCGCTTGAAGTAGCCGCCGGGGAATTTTCCGGCCGCGGCCGCCTTCTCGCGGTAGTCCACGGTCAGGGGGAAGAAGTCCTGGCCTTCCTTGGCCTTGGTCGCGGCCACGGCGGCCACGATGACGATGGTTTCGCCCATCTGGACGGTCACGGCGCCGTCGGCCTGCTTGGCCAGTTTGCCCGACTCGATGATGATCTGTTTGTCGCCGATGGCGGCGGTAATTTTCTCTGACATAGCTGACTTTCTAGCCCGCCACCCCCAGAGGAACTTCAGTGAACCCCGAACGGATTCGGAGCTGAATGAAATTTCCCGAAGGCGGCGGAATTTTCTACGCGAGCTTGTTTGGTTGAGGACTCCGGCCGTTCGCGTGGCCAGCTGGATTCCAGAAACGAATGGCGGGCTTGAAGAAAAAAAGCCGCGCCATCCGAAAATTAATGGCGCAGCTTGAGCTTCTTGGTGACCGTCTGGTAGCGGCCCAGGTCGGTGTGCTGCAGGTAATCGAGCAGGCGGCGGCGCTGGCCGACCATCATCAGCAGCCCCCGGCGGGAGCTGTGATCCTTCTTGGCGGTCTGCAAATGCTCGGTCAAATGGTTGATGCGGTGCGTGAGCAGCGCGATTTGCACGTCGGCGGAACCCGTGTCCTTGGCGTGCGTCTTGAATGTTTCAATCGTCTTTGTCTTCGCTTCCATAATTAAATGAGTGGAAGAGCATAATTATTCACCATCATGCTGTAAAGCGAATTAAGCGGACAATTGCGACCAGTGCCACCCCAGTGTCCGTTTTGTGGCCGGCGTCAGCTTGAAGCGCTCGCCCACCCGCAGTCCCTCCACCCAGAAGATCTCGCCGTCCGCCGTCGCCGCCACCACTAGCCCGTGGCGGCGCGCGGCGGGGATCTTCGCGTTCACAAACAGGTCCTGCAGCTTCGCCGATGTCGCCAGGCCGATGGGTTGAAAGCGGTCGCCCGCGCGCCAGTGCCGCAGCGTGATTTCGCCGCCGATTTTGTCCGCGTCAAAAACTTCCGCGCCGGCCTTTTTCTGTGGTGGCCGGAATTTTTTCAGCGGCCGGCTAGCCCAGCGGATCCTTTGGCCGCCGAAGTCCGCCCGGCCGGCCCGGCCCGTTAATTTAACCCTGCATTCGTCCGCGTCGAACTGGTTGGCAACCTGTTCCCGCAATGTGATGGTCCCCGTCGCGGCGCGCGCGACCGACCAGCCGGAGCCGACGCTCACATATTTTCCAGCCGCGGCGCGTAGCTGCTCGATCAGCTCAAAATCCGCCGCGACTCCGCGCTCCGCCAGTTGCTGCTGCAGAACCTTCCGCTGGACCGCAACGGGCAGCTGGTTAAAACTGCCGGGGGTGCCGTGGGGGGGCGCCGGTCTGTTTCCGCTTTCCGCTTGCCGCTTTCCGTTCTGGTTTTCCAGCCACTGCCGCGCCGTCCCGCCCGCAAATTCCGCCTCCGCTCCGACAATGTCCATCAATCGCAATACCGTCTTATCCAATCCGGGTTGATATTTTTGTCGGAGCAGCGGCAGCAGTTCGTGGCGGATCCGGTTGCGGAGAAAATCCTTGGAAAGATTTGTCGCGTCGTCGCGAAAGCGGATTTTTTTCTCGCGGGCAAACGCCCGCAGCTCGGCTTTCGTAAGCCCGAGCAGCGGCCGGACCAGCGTGACGTTTTTGTCAGCGGGTGAGGGCGAACGCCATTTCATGCCGGCCAGTCCTTCGCCGCCCGCCCCGCGCAGCAGGCGCAAAAAGCCGAGTTCCACCTGGTCATCGGCGTGATGCGCCAGCGCGACGACGGAGATTTCCTGCGCCCGCGCCACGCGCGCCAGAAATTCGTGGCGCAGCTTGCGCGCGGCCATCTCCACTGAGATCTTCGCCTGCCGGGAAAACCCGGCCACGTCGCCGCGCTCGCAGAGACAGGGCAGCCCCAGTTTCTGCGCCGCCCGCCGGACGAGCTTTTCATCCGCCGCGCTGGCGCGACCGCGCAATTGGTGATTGAAGTGCGCGACGGATATTTTCCACCGGTTTTGGGGCGCTAGTGAATGGAGTATCTGGAGCAATCCCATTGAATCCACCCCGCCGGAAACGGCGATGAGGATTTTTTGCCCGCCCGGCAATAGCCGGCGAAGCTGGACATCGCTTTCGGTGCGCTGGAGAAGGTCGCTCACCCGGCCAGCTTGCAGTTTTTCGACGCGCGGGGCAAGCGGTCGGATTATTGCGCCAGCTTGAGTCGGTAGAACCGCTGGATGAAATTTGTGGCTTGCGTGTCGTTGAACAACCAGACGCCACTGCCATCAAGCGTGTTGGTGGCGACGGGTAGCCAGCCGCCCGGCAGGAACAGATCCGCCGTCGATTCCAGGATATATGTGCTGCCCGGCGCTCCGCCGAGGGACAGGGTCACGCTGCCGTTGCCGGCGGCCACGACGCCGGTGATGAGCGGCGTGGGGTCGGGCGGCGGCGCGGGCGTGATGCTGATGGTTTGGAAATTCGTGCCGCCCCAGCCGTCAGTGATCGTGCAGGTGAACTGGTCGGCGACGTTGTTGGAATTGAAATACACCAGCGCGCTGCCGGTGTTCGTCAAAGTGATGCCATTGGTGCTGCCGCTGAAGTCGGCGAGCGTGACCGTGTCGCCGTCCACGTCGCTCCATTTTTCGGCGAGATTGGTGATGACGATGGCCAGTGTGAAGCTGGGGGTGTTGGTAAAGCTGGCCGGAACCGCCGCCGGCGGATGGTTGGTGACAACTTGCTCCAGTGTGTTGGTCGCCGGCAAAAACATCAGGTCGCCGGAATAAACGGTGCTGATCTGGTTCGTGCCGCGCGGCAGCGAAGCAAGATTGGTGCTGACGGCGGTGCCGGCGGCCAGCGCTGCCGAATCGAACGCCATGCCGTTGGTGAAAAATTGAATGCTGCCGGTGGCGTTCGACGGCGTGACCCAGCCGGTGAAATTCAAGCCGTCCTTGAAACCGGACGGATTTTCTGAAGCGGCCAGCGCGACCGATGAAGCGAGCAAATTCACCGTCAGCGGGGCGATGCTGCTTGTGCTGGAACCACCGGACGCGGTGGCAACGGCGAAATATTCCCCCGCTGCCGCCAGATTGATGTTGGAAAGTGTGAGGGCGCTATTGGTCTGCCCGGTCAGCGCGGCGTTGTTAAAATACCACTGCCAATTGATTGGCGTGCAGGCGCTGGCGGCGGCGCCGAAACTCGCCGCCTCCCCGGCTGTGTTGGTCTGGCTTTGCGGCTGTTCATAGATCACCGGCGGGGTCTGATCGCGGACAACAATTGCGTTCGTTGAAAACGCGGCATTGCCGGACCCATCCTGAACCAGGACGACGACAAAGTTGGTTCCGAACGATAAAACAGCCGTGTTCGTCGGATTTTGTGAAATCACCAGTGGGCCGGACAAGTCGGTGGCGAGGATATAATTTGTACCGGTCAAATCCGGGATCGTTGCGCTGCAATTGGTGTCCGCCGCCAATACCAGATTGGTGAAGCTCCACAAAATGGTCGGCGGCGTGGTGTCGCGCACAATCACAGTGCGTGTGGCGGTGTTGGTGTTGCCGTAACCGCTATCAGCGATGTAGGTCAGTGTGTTGGTGCCCAGGACGCCGGTATTGACGCTGCCGCTCACGCTTACCGGAACAACGCCGCCACAGGATTCATTCGCCGTCGCACCGGGATCGGTGAAGCTGCCGCCCAATTCCGCATAAAGCGGGTTGCCGCCAAATATCGTTATGATTGGCAGCGTTTCATCACGGACAATGATGACATTCGTGGAATACGCGGTATTGCCGGACCCATCCCGAACTATGACGACGGCAAAGTTGGTTCCGACCGGTAAAACTGAGGTATTCGTCGGACTTTGCAAAATCGTCAGTGCGCCGGACAAGTCGGTGGCGAGGATATAATTTGTTCCGGTCAAGTCCGGTATCACTGCGTTGCAATTGGTGTCCGCCGCCTGGACCAGATTGGTGAAACTCCACAAAATGGTCGGCGGCGTGGTGTCGCGCACAATCACAGTGCGTGTGGCGGTGTTGGTGTTGCCGTAACCGCTATCAGCGATGTAGGTCAGGGTGTTGGTGCCAACGGCACCGGTGTTGACACTGCCGCTGACGCTAACTGGTACCGCTCCGCCACAGGATTCGTTCGCCGTCGCTCCGGGATCGGTAAAGCTGCCGCCCAGTTCAGCATAAAGCGGGTTGCCGCCAATTATCGTTATGTTCGGCGGCGTTTCATCACGGACAATAATGCGGTTGGTCGAAAACGCGCCATTGCCAAAGGCATCCATGACCGTGATGACCACCAGATTGGTTCCGTACGCTAAAACAGCCGTGTTCGTTGGATTTTGTGAAGCCGTCAGCGGGCTGGACAAGTCGGTGGCGAGGATGTAATTTGTCCCGGTCACATCCGGCATCGCTGCGCTGCAATTGGTGTCCGCCGCCAATACCAGATTGGTGAAGCTCCACAAAATGGTCGGCGGCGTGGTGTCGCGCACGATCACGGTGCGCGTCGCGGTGTTCGTGTTACCGCTGCCGTCAACGGCGGTGTAAGTCAGTGTATTGGTGCCGACGACGTTGACGTTGACCGTGCCGTTCGTCGTCACGAGGGCGACACCCGAACAGGCATCGCTGGCGGTCAAGCCGGGGTCGACAAACGCGCTCCCAAGCTCGTTCGTCATCGGATTGAAACCGCTCTGCACGATGAGCGGCGGCGTCTGGTCGCGCACGACAATTCGGTTGGTGGAATACGATTTGTTGCCCGAGGCGTCGGCTACCGTGATGACCGTGGCATTGGTGCCCAGCGTCAGCCCGGCGTTGTTTGTGGGGTTTTGGGTTATGGTCAGTGCGCCGGACAGGTCCGTGGCGAGGATATTGTTTGTTCCGGTCACGTTGGGTGTGGCTGCCGCGCAATTTGAATTCGCCGCCAGGATGAGGTTGGTGAAACTCCACGAAATCATGGGCGGCGTGGTGTCGCGCACGACGACGGTGCGCGGGGCGGTGTTGGTGTTGCCGCTGCCGTCGGTGGCGGTGTAGGTCAGCGTGTTGGTGCCGACGGCGGCGATATTCACTATCCCATTTGTGGTGACCGGTACTGGCCCGGCACAGAGGTCCGTGGCGGTTGCGCCGGGATCGGTGAACGCGGTCCCCAGTTCGTTCGTCATCCGGCTGTTCCCGTTGAGCGCGATGACGGGCCCGAGTGTGTCGTTGACGGTCAGCACCGCATTGCTCGTCGCGCTGCCGTATAGATTGGTGACGACCACGGAAACCGTGTGGTTGGGCGGATGAAGATTGGTCAGTGACAGGCTGGCATTGGTCGCGCCGGTGACCGGCCCGCCATCGAGGCTCCATTGAATGCTCAACGGGGCGGTGCCGGCGGCGGTGACGGCAAACGCATTGGTGTTTTTGCCGCACTCAATGGTGCGATTGGTGACCGAGCCGGTGAAACTGGGCGGCAGAACGACGGTGAGAGTGGCCACGCTGCTGGTGACCACGCCGAATATATTGGTCGCCTTGAGGCTGTAATTGCCGCTGTTCGTGATGACGACGGCGGTGAGCGTAAGCACGTTGCTGGTGGCCCCGGAAATATTCGTGCCGCCTTTCAACCATTGATAGGCCAGCGGCGCCGAGCCGGTGACCGTCGTGGTGAACACGACATTGCTGCCGGCTAAATTAGTCTGACTGACTGGCGACGTGCCGACGACCGGCGCAAAGCCAACGTTCAACACCGCGACGCTGCTGGTGACGGAGCCGGTGTGGTTCGAGGCAACCAGTTGGTAATTGCCGCTGTTGTTCGTGACAGCGGAGGTGATGGTGAGCACGTTGCTGGTGGTGCCGGAGATATTGCCGCCGTTTGGTAAATTCGTCCCGTTAAACAGCCAGCCATAATTCAACGCTGTCGTACTGCTGGCCGTGCCGCTGAAAGTGACGCTGACCCCATTGGTCACAACTTTGCTGGCCGGCTGCGAGGTGAACGACGGCGGCGGCCAGAGGAGGGCATTGATGAGGTTGGTGCCATTTGGCGCGCCCAGACCGGTGCAAAGATCGTAGCCGGACACTGCATTAAACAGACCGGCAGTGTTGGTGCCGGTGTTGTTGCCGGTCGTGATGTCGTGAAAACAATTCGGATAGCAGCTCGATTTGCCGATGGTGTAAAGCGTCGGATTCATAAATCCGAGGGTTGTCCCGTTGGTCGCCATCGAAAACTGGTTGGCCAGCGCACAAAAGCCCGCCCACAGCGGGGCGGCGCAACTCGTGCCGGCAAAACCGCCGGAGCTGCCGTTGTTGTAGGCCACATAAATGCCGTCGGCGGTCAACGCCACGTCCGGGACATTGCGCCAGACCGCCGAACCCTGATTGGCATTCGTGTTCAGCCCGGACTGCCAATAGGGGATTTTGTAATAGGTGCTGATGCCGCCGCCGGAACCCTCGTTGGCATAGATACCGCCGTAGCTGTGATAATTCCAAACCGTCTCGGACAACCACGAGACGCCGGAACCATTCATGGACAAAGTCGTTCCGCCCACGGCCGTGATGTTGGTGCTGTCCACCGGGGCATCGGTTTGGCTGGAATTCCCCAGAACTTGCGTTCCGGTGTAGGCATCGCTGTCGCCGGATGCTTGAAAATATGACTGGCCCTGCGTGGCCATCTGTTTGAAAGCGCTGTCCACCGTCGTGCTGGGCCCACCGCTCCAGGTCCACGACGAACTCAATTGCTTGGCCAGATTGTCATTGGCCATCCGGCTTAATATGGTGCTGGGGCTGACCGATTTGATTTCATAGACAATCACCTGCGACAATGCCGGTGCCATGGCAATTGCGACCTCGATGTCCAGGGCGACCTCGCTATTGTTGGCGGTGCTTGGAGCTCCGCCCGGCAGAACCACATTGTTTAATGGAACATAATTGGTCAGGCCGATGGTGTTTTCGTAGCTGGTGATGTCCGTTGGAAAATAATCCGAAAATTCCAATAGCCCGACCGATTGCCCCGCGCCGTCAAGGGTGGTGCCGGGCACATAGGCATTTCGAAAATCGTTTCCGGCATAATAACCGCTGGGGCCGGAACCACCCAGCGGCCGGATCTTCAGCGGATCAATTTTATGCGACATCGGCCTTGCCACGCCATAATCGCTCAAGCCCCACACATCCGCCACCGGCAGGTTGGTCGGCACGGATGGCTCAACGTCCGGCGCAAAGAAATCGCGTGCTTCTGCCGGGTGCCGGTAGGTGCGAAGCGTGACGTGAAAGGCATTTTCGGCATCGCCTGAACGCGCTTGCACGTCCAATACCAGCCGGTTCCCATGCGTGCCGGTGATGCGAAAGCCGTTCGCCTCCGCAAATTTCCTGACGGCGGCATAATCCGCCTCCGTCGGGCCAAACCGCGCGGTGAATTCCTGCGGCAGGAGAAACTTGTGATAGTTCGTGCTGCCCGGGTCGTAAAGCTGGCGGAGGAGTTCATTCAGTTCAGCTTCGTTGCGCAGCGGCAGCCCGATGGCGAGGGCGAGCCGATTCGTCGCCGGCCAACGGCCCTTTGCCGTCAGCCGCGCCACCGCCCCAGGGACGTGGCCCGGCAACCCCTTCCAGCCCGGCTCCGCGCCCTGGCCGGGAGCCGCCGCCCCGAACCCAAACAAAATTATGAAAAGCATCAACCTCCGGATGATCATAAATAAATCAAGCTGTCGTTCCGTCGCATTTCAATTTACTCGTCGCGGCCTGCCGTTCAAGGCAGGCGATGGATCCGGTAGAATCGTCGCAGGTCGGTGCCCGGGTTGTTGGTGTACCGGATGACGTTGGTGGTGGCGGTGTTCGTGGCCAGATTGATCCAGTTGGCCTGGAGGAGATTGGTCTTGTATTGCACCTGATACGCCACGCCGGCGAGCGAGTTCCAGACCAGCGTGAGCGCGTTGGTTTTCCGGCTGAAGCTGGTGAACGTCGGAATGGGAATGGGTGTGACGCTCACGTCGTCAAAGCCGAAATAATAGGAATCATTTTGCACTCCAAACTGAAGCGTGGTGGTGGTGCCGCTAGCGGTGACAACAAATGTGAGGTTGCTCCAAGCCAGAGGTGCCGACGGATTGGATAGGCTATAAATCGTGTTGGTCGTATTGGCATTCGTATTCCAATTGGCTTGAAATTTCTCACCGCTTCCGGCTGTCGGGTTGGAAAGCCAGAACGACAGCAGATAGCTCTGACCTGGAGTCGTCTGCAAGACTTGGGAAAGGTATCCAAGCGACCCTGACGGTCCCGCCTGAACTCCAAAGGTGCCGCTGTGAACATACGAGGCATTGCCGCTCGCCACACTCGTGTAAGCGGTGTTGCCGGTCTGGGTCCAACCGGTGAAATCACCCGTCTCGAACCCGCCGTTCTGCGCAAGCGATTGGCCGATTTGCAACGTGAAAGCCAGGTTCGCGGGAATGGTGCCCTGGTTTGTCACCAACACGCTCGCAGTGTAAGTGCCGGATGGCAAAGCATTGGCCGCATTATTGAGTGCGATGTTCAGGCCGGTGTTCGCGCCGCCCGCCAGCGAACCGCTTGGCGGCGAGGCGGTAAGCCATGCCGAAGTGTTGACGATACCCCAGTTGAGCGCGGTGGCACTCAAATTCGTAAGCATGTAGTTCTGCGCGCTGATGCTGAAGCTTCCTCCGACCGGGCCGCTGGCGGTAAAGCCGTTTGTCGGCGATAATACCAGCGCCAGCGATACTTGTAGCGAAAACGTCCGGGGTGTTACGGCGTGGGTCGTCAGGTTGCTGAAATATGCCGTGGCGGTGTAGGTTCCCAAAGCCAGACTGTTCGCCGCCGAAGTGAGACTGGCAGTGACGTTAGTCTGCTTCCCGGCAGCCAGTGTGCCGCTGGAATTTGAAACCGAGATCCACGCGGAAGTGTTGATCAGGCTCCAGCTTAAGGAACTGGCGCTTGAATTGGTCAGCGTGAAAGATTGCGGAGCTCCGGTAAACGGGCCGCCTGCCACCCCCATGGCGGCAAAGCCGGAAGCCGGCGTGATGCCCAGTGAATCCGTCGTGCCAGCTAGGGCGTTGATGAGGTTAGTCCCCGCCGGTGTGCCCCAGCCGGTGCAAAGGTCGTAGCCGGTCGCAGCAGGAAATTTGGCGGGGCTGGTCGGCCAGTAATTGTTTCCTATCGTGGTATCGTGAAAGCATGCCGCGTAGCTGTAATTGGCATTCGAACCTTTGCCTATGGCATAAACTGCTGGATTGATGAAACCCGGGCTCGGCATTCCGCTGGCCAAAGCCTGCTGATTGACGAGGGCCATGAAACCGGCCCAAAGCGGCGCGGCGCAGCTCGTTCCACCAAAGGTGCCGACGCTGCCGTTGCCGTACCTGACATAGCAGTTGGCGGCTGTCATCGCCACATCGGGTATGTTACGTCGTGTGGTTGAACCCTTGTTGACCGTCATGCTGATATTCGTCTGCCAGAGGGGAAGTGAATAATAGGTGCTGACGCCGCCGCTGCTGCCCCAGTAACCGCCATTGGGATTGACGTAGTTGTCATTCCAATTGGTTTCCGAGGCGAAGGATGCGCCGGTGCCGTTCATGGTCAAAACTGTGCCGCCAACCTGCGTGATATAGGGCGAACTGGACGGTGCGTTGGCCTGCGAAGCGTTGTCCACGTCGTTGTTTGAACCGGCTACGAAAGCATCGCTGTCGCCGGAGGCGTTGAAGAAAGACTGCCCCTGCGCGGCCATAATCTGGAAAATACTGTCCGTCGTGGTGTCCGGCCCGCCGCCCCAGCCCCAGGAGCAGCTTAAGTTTTTAACCGTATTGCTTGCCGCCATCATGTTAAGGATGTCATTGACATAGGCGGAGGAAGAGGCTTCGAAAACGACAATTTTCGCCAGTCCGGGCGCCATGGCCATGGCCATTTCTATATCCAGCGAAACCTCGCTGTTCCCGCCATTGATCCCGGGCGAGACGGTGTCACCGGGCCGGACCACCCTTTGGATGACAATACTCGACCGGCCGCCGCCGGCCGCCGTTGCATAGGCGGCGATGTCACTGGCATAATAATCATCAAGCTGAAGCAGCCCCACCATCTGGCCCGCACCGGTCAGCATCGTGCCCGAAGCGTAGGCATTGCGAAAATCATTCCCCAGATACGTGCTGCCTGAACCAGAGCCATTTTTGGGTGTCGCTCCGCCAGTCGGATTCATCTGGTGGTTTTGGGGATGAGGGCGGGTATAATCGCTCAGCCCCTGAATGTCGGCCATTGGCAACCCCGCATCCACCGTCGGCTCCATGTCTGGCGTGAAAAATTCCCGCGCTTCGGTCGGATGCTTGAATTTGAGTATTTTGAAGTGAAACGCCTTTTCAACGTCCGTTGTTTGGCCGGCCACATCCAGCAGCAGCCGGTTGGCGTGGGTTGCGGTGATCTTTAACCCGTTTGTCCGGGCGAAGTCCTGCACCGCCTGATAATCCGCCACCGTCGGCCCGAAGCGGGTTGTGATCTCCTCCGGTGTCAGGAACTGCCGGTAATTGGGACTGGCCGGGTCGTAAACTTGCGCCAGAAAATTTTGCAGCCCTGCCGGATCCCGCATAGGCACCCCGAGCGCCAGCCTCATTACATTCGTCGCCGGCAGCCGGCCGGTCGATACCAGATTTTTAACCGCCGGCGGCACATGCCCCGCCAGTGTTTTCCAGCCCGCGCCGAAAACCATCCCCCGTCCACAGACCAGCAACGCCGCCAGAACAACCAGGCGGGGAAACAACGATTTTCGTTTCAGCATTTTCGTTCTGATGGTTCTCAATGGACAGGCTGACCGTCTGATAAAGCACGCCGCGTTCCAAAAACAGCCGCAAGCGCAGTAATTTACTTCAGGCCGGACTAAAGTCAATGAAGCCACCACCCTAACGAAACGGCATCAAATCTATGTTGACCGGGACCTTTTCGTTTCCGTCAAATGAACGGCTGAAATAATTATTAATCCATTGGCAAAATCGACGGGTTTTAGGAAAAAATGAAGCCCTTTCCAGTACGACAGCCAAACGTCCTGTAGTTGGACACCCTCCTGCCCGTTCCATTGCAAATTCGTGATATAATTGTGAATCAGGCGATAACCTTTCATGGGTGGATCGAGTTTGAATTTTTGAAGTTTGTCTGCCATTTCTCACCTCCACCCGCGACGCGCTCGGCATACCTTCATCTCGACCGGAATTATTATCCCACGCTTTCCGCTTTCCGCATTCCGCATTCCGCTTTAACTTCAAGCCGTGTCTGTCAAATTCACCATCCTCGGCAGCGGCTCCAGCGGCAATTGTGCCTACGTCGAGACCACCGAAACCCGCATCCTCGTGGATGCTGGTTTTTCTCCGCTGCAGATCCGCAAGCGCCTCGCCAGCATCAGCCGCACCCCCGAAAATCTTTCCGCCATTCTCATCACTCACGAGCACTCCGACCACATCAGCGGCCTCCTCGGCCTCGCGGACAAATTTCACATCCCCGTCTATTGTAACCGGGGCACGCAGGACGGCACCGTTTGGGCGCTCCAGTCTCGGTGGGCGAAAAAACCCGTCCCCGAGGGCGTCACCGTCACCAATCATTTGAAATCCAGGTTGGACTGGCGCCTGTTCGACACCGGTGGTGGCTTTGAGATCGGCGACGTCGCCATCGAAACGTTTTCCATCCCACACGATGCGCAGGACCCGGTGGGTTATTTGCTGCGCACCGCCGCCGGTACCATCGGTTTTGCCACCGACCTCGGCCACGTCACCAAACTCGTGCTCGACCGTATCCGCGCCGCCAACGTCCTCGTGCTCGAGTCCAACCACGATGTGAAAATGCTGCAGGAATGCCCGCGGCGTTCCTGGAGCTTGAAGCAGCGCATTCTGGGCCGGCACGGCCATCTCTCCAACGAAACTGCCGCCGAGACCGCCGCGCAAATCATGTCCGCCGGCCTGCGGCAGCTTTACCTCGCGCACCTGAGCCGCGAGTGCAACAAGGCCGAGCTGGCCCATCGCGTCATGTCCCAATGCCTCCAGAACATCGGCGCCACCCATGTCCGGATGCAGATCGCCGCGCAGGATATCCCCTGCGCCACGCTGGAGTTCTAACATGCTCCACGTCCGGGAAATCACTTCGCTCGACCTGCCCGAACTTGCGCCGTATCGCTCGCTCAAGCGCTCCGCCGAGCACGCCAAGCTCGGCATCTTCGTGGTCGAAGGCGACAAGGTGTTGGACCGTCTGCTCGAAAGCAATTTCACCGTCGTCTCCGTGCTGCTGATCGAAGCGCGCCTGGCTGAATACGGGCCGCGGCTGCGCGCGCGCCCGGAAAAAGACCTCGCGGTGTTTGTCTGCGCAAAACCGGTGCTGGCCGAACTCGCCGGTTTTGAGATCTATCAAGGGGTGCTGGCCATCGCGAAAATTCCGCCGGCGCGCCCATTGGAAGATATTCTCGCTGCCGGTCCGCGCCCGCGCCTGTTTGTCGCGCTGGACGGCTTGAACAACTCGGAAAATGTCGGCCTGCTTATGCGCACCTGCGTGGCGTTCGGCGTTTCGGCCCTGCTTGCCGGCGAAACCTGCTGCAGCCTGTTCTTGCGCCGCACGGTCCGCAATTCGATGGGCGCCGTCTTCAAGCTGCCCGTGCTGGAATCCCCCGCCCTCGCGCAAACCCTGCGCGACCTGCGCGCCCGCGGCGTAAAATGTTTCGCCGCGCATCCCCACACGGATGAGTTGGTTTTGTCGCGGGCGGATTTCACGGGCGATTGCTGCGTGGTGTTTGGCAGCGAAGGCCATGGCCTTTCGCCGGCCGTGCTGGCCGCCTGCGATCAAGCCGTGGCCATTCCGATGGCGAACGAGGTGGATTCGCTCAACGTCAGCGCGGCCGCGGCGGTCTTTCTTTATGAAGTGAACCGGCAGCGCGGCAAAAGCTGAACCGCCCGGGCGGCCTGAACGCCACACTCGATTTCTTATTTCAGATTGCTGCCATCTGCCCTGCTTTGGCGGTCTTAAGTCCCTTGGTCCGTGGTCAGATTTCTGTTTTTCCCCGGGCGGCGGCACAAACCTGCTCTGCAAAATCAACGGCCTTGCGACCGAGTGGCTGCCAGTCGAGTTCCGCTTTCACCCGCGCGGCGGATGCGGCGGCGTGCGGCTGCCAGTTGGCCACCGGCTCTTCCAGCCACGCCAGGATGCACTTCCCGAAAGATTCGCCGTTGAACGTGGAAAATTTCACCAGCGGGTCGTTTTTGAAATAGCTCTGCACGCTTTTCAGCGGGGTGCAAACGGTCGGCAATCCGCTGGCAACGTATTCCACAATCTTGGCGACAAACGCGCAGTGCGTCCCGGCGGATTCCTCATAGGGCACAATGCCCACGCTGGCGCTGGTGAGTTGTTTGGAAACCTCCGCGTACGGTGTGAAACCCGCCGCCTCAAACTTGAAATTCGGAATCGCCTGCGCCCGGTGCAGGAATTTTTCCAGCCCGGCGGTGCGTCGGCCGACAAACCGGAAAATGGTCTCCGGGTTTTTCGCCGCAATATATTTCACCGCATCGAAAGCAATCTGGCCGAGGTGATGCGCGTCAAATGAGCCGTGCATGACAATGACCGGCGGCTGGCCCGCCGGCGGCGCCTGCCCGCGCAGGGGAAATGCCTGCGCGTCGTAGCCGTAATAGACCGGGCAGATTTTCTCGCGCGGATAACCGCGCGCCGCGAGCCGTCCGGAAAATTCATCGGAGATGGCGCAGACGCCGTCCACGCCATAGCGCCCGGGCAGCGACATCTCGTAGCGCATTAGCATGTGAACGAGCGGTTTTGGGGCGACATAAGCCGGCCACGTCTCCATGAAGCCGGTGAGCAGGTCGGGGAAATTCATCACCACCGTCACGCCCAGTTTCTTTTTTAGTTTCCCGGCGGCGACGGCGGAAATGGCATGCTGCGAAAACAGGAGGTCAAATGCCGCCTCCCGCGCGGCGGCTGCGACCATGCGCTCCAGGAAGAAGGGATAGGCAAGATATTTGAAATTGCGGAGCTTCGCGTATCGCCCCATTTCCCATCGGGTGAACGGGTGGAGGGTGACGCCGAATTTTTTCTGCACGCCGGCCGCGTTGTCAATCTGCGGGCCAAAGACGTGGACTTCGTGGCCGCGCCGGACCATTTCCTGGACCAGAAACACGGCCTCCGCCGAACCGCCGCCGGACGGCGGATAAAACGGTTCATGCGTGAGGAACGCGATGCGAAGTTTGGTCGGCACGCGGAAACGCTAGGAATTTTGCCGCGCCGGTTCAATTCTTTTCCCCGTGAAAATGTTTTGACTTGTGGCCCAAAAAAATTAAATTAGCAGTCCGTTTTGTGGATGGGGTCATAGCTCAGTTGGTAGAGCGCCTGAATGGCATTCAGGAGGTCAGGAGTTCGAGCCTCCTTGGCTCCACCATCCTCTTCAAGTTTTATTAGCAAGCTCGGCGGGCTGGGCGCACTCTTGGTTTTACCCGCGGCCTGCTCGCCTAATTCGGCGTGACTTCGGTGAAGGTTACCGAAGAACTTTTGCCTTGGGGCGTCGATTTCACCGACAAAGCCGCGTATTGTTTGCCTCTTAACAGCCAGGCAAAGTAGCCGTTCGGGGTCTGTTGTCTTGGCAGAAACAGCACCGGATGCCAGCCTTGCGCCCCCAGATTGGCCAGCGCCTCCTGAAACGCCTGGGTGGACGTTTCGCTTTTGGTGGCGATGGTCGTATGATAGCGCTCGCTGCCGCTTTGTTGCACCGCGTCCAGCGGCTGCCCGGGTTGCCTCGGACTTGCGACCAGAGCCGTTTTCATTTCTGTAAAAAAACCCGTGATTGACGGGGTCGCGGCTGCATAAATCTTTACGGCCGTTTTCCGGCTGTCATTTTTGCCAGGCTCGGCAGCAAGATGCATGCTCCAATCCCCGCGGGTCACCACCAGGTTTGCATCCATGACTTTGCGGTAATTGGCAACGTAGCGCTCATCCTGCGAAGTGTTTGCCGCCTCGTGTGATTCCGGTTGCAGTCCGTAAGCCTCCTCGGTTACATCGCGCCAGCCGCGGGCAATCATTTGTTCGCGATAATAGGAAAGGATATCGGACGTGGAAGCTCCCGCTTCCCATTCTTCGGTCAGAATCTGGACCCCGTTGATGACCGCGCTCTGGAGTTTGCCTGCACTGTTGCGGGGAAATTCCGGCCAGAATGGATGGACGACGGAGGCGGAAGCCGCGGGACGATTATTGTTACCCACAATTAATGGACGGTTGCGCAGCGGTGCTTGGCTGGCCAGAAACATCGCATGGATTTTCACCAACATGACCAAAGCGCAGAGAAAGGCAAAGATGACAATAATCGTCAGCAGCAACCTGCCGGCCAGATTGAGAACACCCAATCCGGTGATGGGAGCAACCCGCTTCACAACTTAAAAGAAACCTGAGACGAGGTTCTTGAGCGCGTTCCAGACTACTTTTAAAACCGTGTCGGCAGAACTCCAATTATCGGCTACACCATCCCATTGACAGGATGATTGCACGGATAAAACCCCGCTCAAGGTTGAATCGGGCATGAAGGGGACTTTCGCATTAAGTAAATCAAAGGGGAATGGGCTGGAGGCGCTGGCACTTTGCACCCCGAATGTGACATTCACTTTGAACGGCCCGTTGGCCGCGGTTCCATCGGAAAGATCAAATAGTTTTGATATGCCTTTGGGGATGAAGGGGGGGACAAAACTGCTGACGGTTTCCGGCGTGGCACTTTTCACCGTGCTGATTCCGGTTTGATAGAAGAAATATTGATCCACCTGCCCGGCCGTTGGCATGGTTCCCTTGTTTGCCCCCTGATACCATGCGGCATAGCGCGCGGCCATGACCGTGCGGGTCTGATTATTGCCCAGGAAAAGCGCATAGGTGAAGACGATCCAGACGAACGTCATTAATGCCAATCCGATGGCGGCTTCGGCCATGAACTGGCCCGCGCAGTTGCGACGGGGAGCGAGGGATATTTTCATGTGCCTCCTTGCATTTAATGATAGATGAAAAGATCTTCACCCGACTTAGGTGAACTGCCGGGCAGATAGACTTTGATCAACGTGCCGATGGCGTCGGCATCCCCTTTGCAGATCACTGGGTGACCTTGCACCTGGCTGCTGGCGATGGCGACAAAACCGGGGATCTGCATGGGAATGTTGCCGCTCCCCATGATGCTCCCAGTATACATGACCTTGCTGACCTGGTCCGCATTCTGTTGATAATCTGAATTTTTCATGCCGCCGTTCAACCATGCCAGGTTCCCCAATCCCAACAGCTCGCCTTGCTGTTTCTTGCCTGCAATCCAGGTGCTGAATCCCGGCCAACCAAAAAAATACTGATCGTCCCATCCGTAAGTTCCATCCCAGTCGGCGTCTTTTGCGTAAGATTCCGATTCCTCCAGGGGCGGAGGAAAACCCAAATCCTCACACGCAGCGTATCCCGCCACCTGCCCCGCAATCCCCACCCATTCCGGCTGTTTCAATGGCCACCCATTATTGTCTTTTTTCGTCACATAAAGACCCTTGGTTTCCGGTGAAAACAACCCGAACCCATCGGGATCTAGCGGCATGGCATAAATCGGGATTTGGCCCAGCACGCTGCTGATCCCCCCAAGGATGCTGCTCACTCCGGGAAGATTTATTCCCAGCGCGGAAAGAATGCCGTTTAATGCCCCCCCGATCGCATTTCCAATGGTGTCGGCCCCGCTGCCTCTGGCGCAGGCATTCGCATTGGCAAAGGCGATATATGGCGTTGCATCCACAATCGCCTGCTCCACGGGCATGATCAAGGCATAAAATAACTGCTGGGCTAGATCAATCCATGGCATCGTGTCACAGACCCCACAGGTCACCATGCGCGCTGGCCGTAAAGCTTCTCCCGCCCCGAAAAATATGTCTGCCGCGAGTTCCGCCGCCAGCAGAACCGCCGAGGCAATGCAGGCAGCGGCTGCCGCGTCTTCGGCGATGCCGAGCGCCTCATCCACATCGTAATGCAGATTATTCAGATTCTGGAGCAGATTGCAGCCCCTCGCCTGCCAAAGCGCCGCCGAGTCGGCGGCGGAATCTACCGCATTCTGCGCGACAATGCGGTTGTATATCGCCATGTTGGTGTCCAAGGCGATGATTCCGAACATGGTGACCAAAAACACCATCATGCCCGCCAGCAACGTGAGCGAACCGCGCTGATCCGAACGCAAAGCCTCCACCCGGTTCAATAACTTGAACCCGTCTCCGGTTTTTTGTGGGGTTTCATTCATAGGTCATCGGTTAGGGGCAATTGCACGGCATATCATTCAAACTCTGGCCGGTGTCCTGTTCAACCGCACTCTTGGCGGAGGCAAGCTTGCTCTGCGCCGCGCTGTTTGCGCTGTTGGCGGCGTCATAGGCATTTTGGTATTTGGCCAGGTCGGCAACCGCGTCGTTGTATCCCGGATTATCTTTGGTGTCACCTTTCGCTATGATGCCGTCGTCCCGGCCATGGGCCGCGCTTAAATCGGACTTGGCGGTGCAGTAGGCATCGCACTTCTTCTTGGCATCGCTAACCGCCGCTTGGTAATTTTGCTGGTCTTGCTGGGATTTCTGGAGTGATTGTTGACCATCCTGCCCCTTCGTGCTCGTTCCTGTGCTGTCGGTATCACTTCCTGTGGGGGGTAGGCGCGGACCGTCGTTATATTTCTGCCAGTTGGCGTATCCTATCGAGCACTTGCTCTGGATGTTGATATACGGAAGAAAAATCGTTGGCAAATCGGGAAGCTTGATGCCAAACCCTGCCGCTTGAACTTGTGCCTGCTCATATTCCCCCATGCCCTTGTTATAAGTTTGAACGGCCCCCGACAACCCTTGGGCGAGCGGTTGCATGCTGGAATAGATTTTGTCGCCCGTCACCAAATTCCACATGGCGGCCAAACCCGGCACAAAAATGGGTTGCGGGTAATTGATGATCGTATCCACCTGTTGTGGATTCCCCGTGACATTGTTGGACACGCTCCCTCCCAGCATTCCAAACCGCCCATATCTGGCAAAGCCATAGCCAATGAAATATTTGCCCGCCTCATTGCCCATCAAGGTGTTAAGAATCGGTATGTTGGGAACCAGCCCCCCCAGGCTGAGTTCACCCGGCGCCGGAGCCGCAATCGGTCCCAGCACCATTGCCGCCGCGTTTAGGGCCGTGTCTTGGGCCCCGCTTGAATCCACGGATTTATTGACTGCATAAACGCGGGCGGCCATGTAGGCTGCATAATTTCCCAATTGCGAGGCCCGGACATCGGCGAAGTATTGAAGCATCGCAAAAAAGAACAAAAGGATGATGGGGATGACGATGACGAACTCCGTCATTGCCTGTCCGCTGTCATCTTTGACCAGATTCCAATGTAATGACCGTTTTTTCATACAGGGTTGAGACTACATGCCTCCTCTGGCAAGCAAGGCCACCAGGCACCCCAGGGCGATGGCCATCCCGTACGGGACCGCAACCGGCACGTTGGGTGCCAGCGGTTGCGCCTCCCCCTTGCGCCAGAAGGCCAGACGCTGCAGTCCCCAGCCAATCCGCATCCAAAAATCTTTGCGCCAGATCACCATCATGACCGCGAGAAAGGCTCCGATAAACGCGGTGTAAAACAGCGCCGGCTTGATTAAATCAGCCCCCATCAAAGCCCCTGCCGCTCCCATCAATTTCACATCGCCGCCGCCCAGCCCGCCAAACACATAAAAAATGAACAGAAAACCAAAGCCGATTGCCAGGCCGCCCAAACTCATCCAGAACGCTCCCGTTCCATGCAGGTAGCTGATGAGCAACCCCAAAGCCATCCCCGTAAGCGTCAGCCAATTCGGTATCCGCCGCTCCTTTAGCTCCACATAAACGGCGATGGCCAGCATCGTTGCCAGCACCAACAGCGCCGGTATTGAGTCGGCATTGTTTGCATAGACTGGCGCTCCGGCTTGTGTCAGCGGCTGCATAATTATCTCGGATTAAGGCCCGGGAAATATCAGGAGTAAAGTCGTCAGGTCATATTGATCCCGGGCCCCCTGATAGAACCCGTTGTCGGGATTGAATAGATAAAATGTCAGCGGCAGGGTGATTCCAACGATGATGAGATATTCCGTCATCGCGATGCCCCGGTCATCGCGCATGCATTCCCCAAACTTCGTCCAAACCTTCCGCCAGTCGAGCTTTCTGATGATCATATTGTTTTATGCTCTCCTTTTGATATTCTACGCCAGACGGGTCGGTAATTGCAAGTTTTTTATGGCTGGGGCTCGTGGCCCGTGTGCGTGTTCCCGGCGGTTACTCCACTGCCATCGGAACCGTTATGGATTTATCCTGATTCATTGAATCTCTAAATTTCAGTGTCAGCACATTGGTCTGGCCGGTCATTGTCTCCTGTTGCCAGGCGGTCACATAGATTCGGTAATTTAAGCCGGCCGGATCAGGGTCAATCTCGCAATGAAATTTATCGGATGGCGGAACCGCATCCAGCAGGGTCACCGGCGCGGCTCCGTGCTGTTTCAGCCAGAGAATCCGCGTCTGTGCCTCGCTCCGCGGTTGAAAGTTTAACCGCTCCGGGATCAACTCCAGATCGGGGGGATGATGGATGAAAACATTCACCAGACACGGCGCATCGTTGGACTCGGCGCTGCGTACCGTCACCCTGGCTACCGTGTTCCCGCGGGGATGGTTTTCTTTGACCCGCACGGTGAGAAAAAATCCGATCGGCGGCTTGGGCGCAACCGTGGCCTCCAGGTTCGTGTCATCGCAAAACACCCGGGACAAATCCGCATGCAGTGTTAACCGTGGTGAAATTTCCGCCGTTGCGGCCGTTTGTCCCTGGGCCAGATCCAGGCTGATGTCCGCCGGTATGATTTGATATGCGGATACCACCAGCCCGGACAATTCCAATGGAAAAGACGGCTTTTGCGGATCGTTGCAATCCACCAGTATGGAACGCGAAATGGCGCCGCTCAATAGGCGCAAATCCAGGCGGCTTTGCAGCACGGCCTCTCCGCCGGGGGGTATGTTGGTCTTCTCCATGCCCGCTCGCAGGCAGGCGTTGCAACTCGAAAGCACCCGGCTGATCTCCAGCGGCGCATCGCCCGAATTGCGAATGACAAACTGATGCGTCACTTCCGCCTGATTGGTCACGGCGCCAAAATTCCACAGCGCCTGATCCACTTCAGCCCGCGGAGCCCCAAACACGCCGCTCGGGACCACCAGCAAGGAACAGCATATCGCAACCCGGCCGGTAAACAACCGGCCGCCGCCCTTGAAAACCAGGTTCATCACCCAACCGGGCTTTTTGAAAACATGTGCCATTATCTCAGCAGGTTTGTGCTTTTTGACCTACTGGACCAGTCCCTGAATCTGCCCCGGCTCGTCCCCGCAAGCTGGTCGCGCGCATTGATGGTTTGTGGTCAATTCGATTTTGAGATTACAAATCCCCTGTCAAATGGCAACGCCTAAACCGTAATTCCAACTCCCGGCAGCCAACTTTCATCTCCCGCCTACAACCCCGCCGCCCATCAATGTAGTATTTTTATATTTAATACTATTTTTCACTTGCGTTCTTCGCCCGCTTGGACGATGCTTCCCTCCATGGTTGCCATGCCTTCAATCCGCTGCCTGGGGGCCTCGGTCCCCGGTCGCTCCCATCGCCGATTCGGCACTGGGTGTCCGGCCTCAAGTCTCATCCCTTGCTTCTCCAGTCTCCTTGGTGCCTTGGTGGTGAATTTCCGTTATCAATTCTCCAGGTTGGCCCGTGCGGCACGCACTTACCGCCTTCCGCTTTACCACCCCAAAAAATGAAAGTGGTAAAGAAAAGGTAAAGTTTTTGTACCTCTATCAAGCACTTACAGAAGTTGCCCCCTTTGCTGGTAAAGTTTTTGGCAGAGGGGTGGTAAAGCACCTGACTTTTTCCCATTCGCGGCAATTGTTGGCCCGTGCGGCACGCACTTTCCGCTTTTCTCCGTTGTCCATAGTCCGTGGTCCCGTTATCTCAATTTCCGGTCTCATCCCTCGCTTTTTTAGTTTCCTTGGTGTCCTTGGTGCCTTGGTGGTTGTTTTCCGCTCTCCGTTTTTGTCTTTGCTGATCTCTGACCTCCGACCTCTGACCTCTGATTTTCCCCTCCTTCAGGTCTCGGGTCCCCAGGTCTCATCCCTTCAAATTTTGCTTCTCCGGTCTGGTTTGGTCCGGTTTGGTCCGGTTTGGTCTGGTCGGCGCCTCGAACCCGCTCCCCGCAGGTCCTTGCTTATCGCTTTCTGCCTTCCCACACTCCGGCACAAGCCAAAATTGGATTCAAGAGGGGTTTATCGTGCCAGAAAGGATCATGCCCCACTGGAGGTCGATTTCTGAAAGCTTTTGGTTGGTTCTTCCGTCTAACGCATTATGATGAATTTTATGAACCGCTTACGCCTCCCGATCTTGGGGCTTCTTCTCGCCGCCATTCTGCAAGCTCCTGCCGTGGCCGGTCCGCGCGACGCGCAATGGAAAGCCGTGCAGGACGCAGTCAGCAAAGGTTTGCCTCAGACTGCCATCACCAACCTCGAACCGATCATCGCCGCCGCGATGAATGAAAAAGCCTACGCCGAGGCGACGAAGGCCATTGGCCAGAAAATCGCGCTGGAGGGGAACATTCAGGGGAACAAGGCCGAGGAGCGCGTTGTGCGACTGGAAGCCGAGATCGCTAGGGCGCCTGCCGGGATGAAGCCGGTGTTGCAAACATTGCTCGCGCACTGGTATTGGAGCTATTTCCAGCAGAACCGCTGGCGCTTCATGCAGCGCACGCAGACGACGGAAGCCCCCGGCAAGGATTTCACGACTTGGGATTTGACGCGCCTGTTTGCCGAGATTGACAAACATTTCCAGGCCGCGCTCGCCGCTGACAAATTGCTCAAGGGCACCCCCATCACCGCCTGGGATGGCCTGCTCGAAAAGGGCACCATGCCCGATCGCTACCGCCCGACGCTCTATGATTTTCTCGCGCACGAGGCTTTGGAATTCTACACCAGCGGCGAACAGGCGGGCGCAAAGGCGGAGGGCGAATTTGAATTGCTGGCGGACAGCCCCATTCTCGATGGAGCGGAAAAGTTCCTGGCCTGGCATCTCGCGAAACCCTCCACCCCGCCGGAAAAGGCCATTCTTCTCTACCAGCAGTTGCTGAACTTTCATCAGGCTGACCAGGACCCGTCCGCGCTTTGCGACATAAATCTTGAACGGTTGGTCTGGGGCTGGAACACCGCGGGCGGCGAAGAAAAAAACGCCCGGTTCAAGGCCGCCTTGAAAGATTTCATCGCCAAATGGGGCGATCATCCGCTCGCGGCCATGGCTTCGTGGAACCTGGCGCGCGTCGTCAAGGACGAAGGCGACTGGGTTGGGGCGCGGCAGATTGCGTTGTCGGCTAAGTCGGCGCATCCCGGCACGCACGGCGCGAAGAATTGCGCGAACCTCATCACCGAAATCGAGGCGAAGTCCGCCAATATCAGCACCGAGCGCGTGTGGAATTCCGGCGCCGTCATCTCCGTCCGCTATCGCAACGTGGATCGGGTTTATTTCCGCGCCATCGCCGCGGACTGGGAATCGTTCCTTGACCGCCGGCGCCCGCGCCCGGAAAACCTCGGCCAGAAGGAACAGCGCGAATTTCTCGCCCGGCCCGCGGCGCTGGAATGGTCCGCTTCGCTTCCGGCCACGGCGGATTTCAAGGAGCGCACGTTCAGCCCGCCCGCGCCGCCAACGCTCAAGCCGGGATTTTATTTTATCTTCGCCAGCCATGATCCCTCCTTCGGCGAGAAAACCAACCAGGTCTCCATGGCCCCCGTCTGGGTGAGCAAACTGGCGCTCGTCCTGCGCACGCGCTCCGGCTCGTTTGAGGGTTTTGTGCTGGAGGCGGGTTCCGGCGAACCCATCGCTGGCGCGGAGGTCAACGCGTGGTATCTCGACCCGAACGGCACCCGCATCGCCAGTGCGCCCCTGGCCACGGACACCAACGGTTTCTTCAGCCTCAAGCCGGTGCCGCAGCGCAGCTATCTATTTCGCGTGCGGCATCAGGGCCGCGAACTCGCCTCCGCGCAGGACGTTTGGAATTATGACTGGCGCGGGCAGCGCGACGAAAACTGGCCGCGCCAGCAAACGGTGTTCTTCACCGACCGCGCGATATACCGCCCCGGCCAGACAATTCAATACAAGGGCATCTGCCTGGAGCTGAATCAAAAATCCGACAGCTACACCACGCTGGCAGGCGAATCGATCGAAGTCGTCTTTCGCGACCCGAACGGACAGGAGATTGGCCGCGCCAGGCATCGCGCCAACGACTTCGGTTCCTTTGCCGGCAGCTTCACCGCGCCGCGCGACCGCCTGATGGGCCAGATGCGGATCGAGGCGCAAGGGCGCTGCAATGGCATCGCCTCGTTCAGCGTCGAGGAATACAAGCGCCCTAAATTCGAGGTCACCCTTGACGCGCCGAAAATTGCGCCCAAGCTCGGTGAGCCGGCCGTTGTCCCCGGCAAAGCCGCCAGCTACACCGGCGCGGCCGTGGATGGTGCCACGGTGAAATGGCGCGTGCAGCGGGAAGTGCGCTGGCCCTGGTGGTGCGGCTGGTGGCGCGGCGGTTTTCCATCCAGTCCCGCGCAGGAGATCGCCCACGGCACGGCGAAAACCGGCGTGGACGGCGCGTTCACGATTGGGTTTCTTGCCAAGCCGGATCTCGCCATCTCGCCGACGAACGAGCCGACGTTTGTTTATACCGTGACTGCCGATGTGACGGACAGCGCGGGGGAAACGCGCTCCGCCGACCGCAGCGTGCGCGTAGGCTATGCCGCGCTGGAAGCCGTGCTCACTGCGGATGAATGGCAGGTATCTGCGAAGCCGGTGGAAGTCAAAATCTCAACGGTCACGCTCGACGGCGAGCCGCAGGTGGCCGAAGGGTCGCTGAAAGTTTACCGGCTGAAATCGCCTGCAAAGGTCGTCCGTGCCCCCATCGGCGCGGAGGATTCTGACGAGGACGGCAAGCCGGATGCGGATTTGTCGAACCCGAACAATTGGGTGCTGGGTGAAGTCGCGGTCGGGCACGGTTTCACGACGGATACAAACGGCGAGGCAAAATTATCCTTCAAGTTGGCCGGGGGCGCCTATCGCGTCATGGTCGAAACGCAGGATCGCTTCGGCAGGAAAGTCACCGGCCGGCTGCCGTTGCAGGTGCTCCAGCCGGAAGCGCCGGCGCTCGGGATCAAAGTTCCGAACCTCGTCGCCGCGCCGGATTGGGAAGCGCAGCCGGGCGGGGAATTCACGGCGGTGTGGGGCACGGGCTATGAAACCGGCCGCGCGTTCATTGAGATCGAGCAGCGTGATAAATTTATCCAGCGCTATTGGACCACGCCGGGCCGTGAACAGCAGCAGATCAAACTGGCGGTGACGGAGGCGATGCGCGGCGGTTTCACCTTGCACATCACGCAAGTGCGTGAGAACCGGGCCTATCTCACCTCGCACCAGATCAACGTGCCGTGGCAGAACAAGGATCTGGATTTGAAATGGGAGCACTTCGTCTCAAAGTTGATGCCGGGCCAGAAGGAGACCTGGAGTTTGGTTGTAAAAAACCCGCCTTCCGCATCCGGCCTTCCTCAATCGGCTGAAAAAGTGGCGGCGGAATTGGTGGCCACGCTTTACGATGAATCGCTGGACGCCTACGCGCCGCACGGTTGGCCGGGCGGCTTCGGCGTTTTCCGCCAGGATTACAGCACGGCGCAGCCGCTATTCGGCAACGCCGCCCAGCAATTTCAGCATGAATTCAGCAACTGGAACCAGCGCTGGGAAGGGGTGGCAATTACCTATCGCCATTTTCCGGCAGACCTGACGCAGCGCGTGTGGGGCTACGCCTGGGGAGGTTTGATGTATAAGTCGGCGCGAGGAGGAATGCCTGCGGGAGCGGTGATGATGGATGCCATGGTGTTGAATTCTGCGGCGCCGGCTCCAGCCATGCCCATGGCCGCAGCCATCGAGGAGGCTCTTATGCCGGCAAAGACCGCAACCAGGTTGGGCCGGGATGCTCAGGCAGACCTGAATGGCCTTCCCGTGGATACTCTGGCAGGCCACGGTGCCAGCGCGCCAAAGCCTGACCTCAGCCAGGTAGCCGCGCGCAAAAACCTCAACGAGACGGCGTTTTTCTTTCCGCAGCTCACGAGCGATTCCAACGGCGTCGTGCGCCTGACGTTCACCATGCCGGAGGCGCTGACCAAATGGCGTTTCCTGGGCTTTGCGCATGACCGGCAATTGCGCGCGGGCTTGCTCGAAGCCCACGCCGTCACCGCCAAGGACATCATGGTGCAGCCGAATCCGCCGCGCTTCTTGCGCGAAGGCGACACGCTGGAGTTCAGCGTGAAAATTTCCAACCAGAGCGGCCGGCCGCAGCAAGGCGCTGTGAAACTGGCGTTCTCGGACGCAGCTACCCAGCAGCCCGTGGATGCGTTGTTGGGCAATTCCAAGCCCGAGCTTGCCTTTGCCATTCCCGCGAAGGAATCGCGCAGTTATTCCTGGCGCATCAGCGTGCCGGACGGCGCGCCGTTCCTCGTTTACAAAGCCGTGGCTTCGACCGGCGCATTGAGCGACGGCGAGGAGGGTTATCTGCCCGTGCTGTCGCGGCGCATTTTCGTGACGGAATCGCTGCCGTTGCCGATTCGCGGCAAGGTCGGTGGCGGCGAGGTGGTGAAAAAGTTCAAGTTCACCAAGCTGCTTGATTCCGGCAAATCTTCAACCCTCCAGCAAGCGGGGCTCACGGTGCAAATGGTGTCGCAGCCGGCATGGTATGCGGTGTTGGCGCTGCCGTATCTCATGGAGTATCCCTACGAATGCAGCGAGCAGACCTTCAACCGTCTTTACGCCAACGCGCTCGCCCGCCACATCGCGAACAGCGACCCGAAAATCCGCCGCGTGTTTGATCTTTGGAAAAACACGCCCGTGCTGGATTCGCCGATGGAAAAAAATCAGGATCTTAAATCCGTGATGATCGAGGAGACGCCGTGGTGGCGGCAGGCCAGGAACGAAAGCGAGGCGCGTCAAAATGTGGGCATCCTTTTCGACGACAACCGCCTCAACACCGAGACGGCAGCCACGCTTCAAAAACTGGGCGAAATGCAGATCGGCGACGGACGGTGGCCTTGGTTTCCCGGCGGCTACGGCAATGATTACATCACGCTGTACATCGTCACGGGCTTCGGCCGCCTGCGGCACCTCGATGTGGACGTGAACGTGGCTCCGGCGATCCGCGCATTGCAGCGGCTGGACGAATGGATGCGCGAGAATTATGACCGCATCCAGAAGGATTGGAAGCATCCGGAGGAATATGTTCCCGGCCCGACGGATGCGCTGTATCTCTACGGCCGCAGCTTTTTCCTGAAGGACCTTCCCGTGGCCGCGCCAAACCAGCAGGCCGTGAGCTTTTTCCTGAAACAATCGCGCAAGTTCTGGCTGCAAACCGATAACCGCCAGACTCAAGGCCATCTCGCCATCGCGCTGAAACGTTTCAATGCATTCAATTCATTTGCCGATTCCACGCCACTCGACATCATGAAATCGCTCAAGGAGCGCAGTGTGACCAACGAGGAAATGGGCCGTTTCTGGCGCGACACCGAATTGAGCTGGTGGTGGTATCGGGCGCCCATCGAGACGCAGGCGCTGATGATCGAGGCGTTTGACGAGGTGGCGGGCGACGCGCCAGCGGTGGACGACTGCCGCGTCTGGTTGCTCAAGCAAAAGCAGACGCAGGATTGGAAGACGACCACCGCCACGTCGGACGCGGTTTATGCGCTGCTCCTGCGCGGCAAAAACCTGCTCGCCAGCGACCAGCTCGTGGAAGTGACCGTGGGTGGAATCAACGTGACCCCTGGCGCAAAATCCGGACTCAAGACTGCGGTCGAACCCGGCACCGGTTTTTACGAACGCCGTTTCACCGGCGCGGAAGTGAAGCCGAAGATGGGTGAAATCACCGTGAAGAAGCTGGACGAGGGCGTTTCCTGGGGCAGTGTGCATTGGCAGTATTTCGAGGACATAAGCAAGGTGACTCCTTACGAGGGCACGCCGCTTAAGCTCAAAAAGAGCCTGTTCACCAGGGTTTACACCCCCAAAGGCCCGACGCTGGAACCGGTAAAAGGCGCGCTCGCCGTCGGCGACGAACTTGTCGTGCGCATTGAGTTGCGCGTGGACCGCGACATGGAATACGTCCATCTCGAGGACCAGCGCGCCAGCGGCACGGAGCCGGTGAACGTGCTGTCGCGCTACAAATATCAGGACGGCCTCGCCTACTATGAAAGCACCCGTGACACCGCAAGCCACTTCTTCATTGATTATCTGCCGAAGGGCGCTTACGTGTTCGAATACTCGACGCGCGTGCAGCAGCGCGGCAGTTATCAGACCGGCATGGCTCAAATCCAGTGCATGTATGCGCCGGAGTTCAACAGCCACAGCGAAAGCCTGCCGCTGGTGGTGGAGTGAGAGCAGGAATCAAGTTCATCACATCAAGCAAGGCCTGCCGCCAGCCGTGTACCCCGGCAAACCGGCCGTGCTGGATGTGCGGCGTAGGATGGCTAGCCACAATGACAATTCGCCACGGCGACGACGGTTGATCCGTTGTGGGCGAGGTTCAGTGAAATTGTGTTGAATCCTGGCAAGTCGAGTTGGGCAGGTCAGGCTTACTGACAGTTTCGCTGACATTGGCCCGTCCTATTTGTGCAACCCGTTGATGCGAAAGCATCAAAAATGGCTCCAGAGGTAGGACTCGCCCCGATGATGAGTAGAATACGCGGTTTTATTGGGGATTTCAAGCACTTTCCACTCTAACTTGACCTAACTTTCCCCTATTTCTTCTGACACCCCTTCTGACACAAAATTCGTTTTTTCAGGTAGAAATCCCTTCACCCTTCAAAGGATCTATTCCTACCTCTGGAGCATCACGCCCACATTTTTTAAAAATCAACTGTGTCCGCCGGCTGCCCGGACCGGACGAAAAGTGCGGGCCGCACAGGCCAGCGACAAATACTTTTCGGGTGGAGCGGCGGGGGCCGGGGCTAGTGGGAATAAAACTGACAACGATAATCAGACATTGAAAGCGCGGAGGAATTGCCGCAGACTGGACACATGGGCAAATCCAAAAATCCAGCCACCGGCGAAGGGTTCCTCGGCGAAATCATGGTTCATAAACTTTCGCGCGCCATGGGCGTGGTGGAACATGTGGATGAAGCCAAGGCCGGCTGGCCGCCACAGATCACCGTGAAGCTGACGGACGGCACCTTGAAAAAAGGCCGGCTGAGCGATTTCCGGGAACCCAGCGGCAACGAACGGGCTAAAATTACCCCGGCACAGCAAGCTTGACCGGACAGCCTTACGGCAGTGCCACAGGGATGATCAAATCCTTGAACGGCATTTTCCGGTCATACTCCACTGGGTGGGAGGGAAGCTATTTCGTCACTGATGACTTGCCAGCAGGGCGATCACACCAGCGGCCGCCAGCCCCGCCAGCACGGCAAAGAAGATTTTCACCCAGCTCTTGGGATACCTGCCCGCGATAACCCCGGTGTAGCCGTTGATGACGACCTGGTAGTTCTGCGCGCCGTAGTTGTAGGTCAGCAGCCAGATCGGCGTGAGGATATGCTTGAACGTCTGGCCGGAATAGTCGTCTTGCACCTGCAAATCCCGGTGCGTATCGCCCGGCACCTGCGCGGCGCACAGGCCAACCATATCTTTGTCCATCTGTTCGCGCGAAGTTTTGGCGGCGGCAACCAGATCAATTTGATAACGCTCCACGACCCAGCCGGAAAGGAAACCGGCATTGTAGGGAACCAGGTCTTTCGTGGTCGGGAAAGGCTCGATCTTCCGGAGCATTTCGGGCTGCACGCCGCGCGAAGCGGGCACCAGCTCGTCGTCGAAGAAATGGTCCACCGCGCCGGCGCTAGGCACCCAGCGGATTTTTTGCACCTGTCGGCTCTGCCGCTTGCCGTTCGCATCGGTGTAAAATTCCGTCTCGTAATAATAATATCCGCTCTCGGCGGTCCACTCGGCATGAACCTGCGCGTCGAAGGTCCAATAAGGAATGTAAAGTCCCCGGACGGTATCGGTGAGCGCAGCGCGCTGGAGCTTATGGGGCGCGAACCAGCGGCTGCCATACCATTGCCGGATGGAATCGCGCACCTGGTTTTCGCTGACCTTCATCGGCAGCAAACTTTCCGGGCGGAACGCCTCCTTGATTTCCTCGTAGGGGACCAGCGCGGACGAGCCGCAAAAATCACAGCGCTGGCCGACACGCGTCGCATCAAAGACGGAAATGGCCTGACAACTCTGGCATTTGACGGCGGTCTTGGCCGCATCCCAACCGCGCGCAGAGTCGGGAATGCCGCGCAACGCCGCCACGAGGTCGTGCTCGACGATCTGCTCGTCGCCGGTGGCGGTGAGTTCGGCCTGCGCGGGCGACGTGGTGCCGCAGAACGGGCAGACCAGCAGTTTTTTGGCGGGATTCCATTCCGCCTCGCCGCCGCAGGACGGGCAGGAGAATTTTTTTTGCGCGGTTGCCTCTTTGTTGATGGGCGCTTGGTCGGACATGATGGAATTCAGTTTCCAGGCTTAATAATTTCTGCCAGCACAATCACTCTTACCTGCGATCCGGATCAAGACTTCAGGAAATCATCCAACGCCGCTTTGGTCACCCGCCAGGTAGCACCGATCTTTTTGCCTTTGATATCGCCTTTATCCAAAGAAGCCAGCACGTCGGCTTCGCTCACGCCTAGAACTTTGGCCACCTCGGCGGAACCGAGCAATTCGGGCATCGCAGTTGCAGCGGCAAATGCCGCCGCCGGGGGGGTGGCTTGCGGCTGGTTCATCGCCGCCATCATTTGCTGGCCCATGGCCAGACCGGCGCCGAGACCGGCCGCAGTTCCGGCCATTCCGCCGGCCGCCCCGCCATCCCGGGTCAGCGACTCAGCCATTTGGAACTTCACATAGTCATTGAGATTGCCGATCGCGGCCATGCTGCTGCGCTTGTCAATCGCCGCTTCAACCTCCGGCGGCACCGAGACGTTCTCGACCACGAAACTGGAAATTTCAATACCGTATTTGGCCGTGACCTGCGGGTTGATGAGCGGCAGCAGCGCCGCGCCAAGTTCCGTGTAGCGCGAGGCGAGGTCGAGCACCGGCACCTTGGCGGACGCCAGCGCGTCCGTGAACACGCTGACAATGCGCGCGCGCATGGTGTCGGAAAATTCATCCAGGCGAAAATGATCATCCGTGCCGGCGACTTCCTTGAGAAAAACCTTCACATCCGTCACCTTGAAATCGAATATCCCGTAGGCCCGCGCGCGGACGATGCCGAAATCGGGGTCGCGCAGCATGATGGGATTTGCCGTGCCCCATTTGTTGCCGGTGAACAGGCGCGTATTGACGTAATAAAGGTCGGCCTTGAACGGTGAGTGCAATCCGTATTTCCAGCCTTTGAGCGTGGAAAGAACCGGGATGTTGTCCGTGGTCAGCGGGTATTTGCCCGGGCCAAACGTGTCGCCGAACTGGCCGAGATAAATGAACTGCGCCGTCTGCGATTCGCGGACGATGAGCTGCGCGCCGTTTTTAATTTCCCGGTCCTGGTCGGGGTAGCGGAAGGAAAGGGTGTCGCGCGAATCGTCCTGCCACTCGATGATTTCGAGGAACTGCGTTTTGAGATAATCAATGAGGCCCATAATTTTTGTGTTTGGTTGAAATTTAAAAGCGGTTTTTGTCCGCCCAATCATCGACTCAAACCCCAAAACTGTGAAGTATAATTTTAGCCGTTTTTTGGAATCGGGTTCATGCAGGCGGTTGAGGCGGGGAAGCCGGCAGCCGCTTAAATCAAGTCTCCGTCGAGCAGCAACCGGGAGCGCTTTTGAGCCAGCCATTAATCCGGAGGGGAGAATTTTCGGATGGAGCGGCGTGGGACGGGGCGTGTGATATTGCGGTGGGTGCGCTAATCGTCAAAACCGAAAATGACCCCTTTCCGTCATCCTGCGCCGACTTCAGCAGGTCATCAAACCTCCGCCCTGCCGATAATGGGTTAGGGCATCAATGGTCGCACGGCTTGCACGCGCAAGAACCGGCTCGGCGGCTGGGTCAGGTCACCGAATTGGATTCCCGTTGACGTGTTGGTTCCAGGACCGGGAGAGATGTATGAATTGATTGTGAACCAGTCCGAAGCGTTGCTGAGGTCGTTGCGCGATTGCAGGCGATAAAAACGCGTGGGGTGGCTCGTCCAGGTCAGGTTGTGGCTATCGTAGGTCCCGGAAAAATACATCGAATAGGCGATGATTCGCAGGAAATCGTTCGGGTCGTTGGGGTTGGTGCCGGCCAAATATTCCTGCAAGTTGGATTGGCCGTCGGCATCGGCATCCGCGCTGGCGCTGATGTTGGTAGTACCGAAGTTTTGTAGCAACCACGCAATGGGCAGTCCGTTGGGCGCAAGTGCACCTTTCTGGATGGAATCGGTCTGGACATACGCAACGGCATTGCTCAAGGAAATCCAGCCGCAGTTGACGCTGTAGGCGTAACCGCTGTATTTGCCGGTTTTAATGTCCACCTTGGGCACGCCATTGGTTTCAAAAGCAATCCAGCCAATGTTGGCGCCATAAGCATATCCGCGCAGATTACCGGCAGCATCCTGATTCACACCGAAATCGCTCGCGGAATTGTTCTGATACTGGATCTGGTTGGCGGGCGCGCCACCACCAAGATTAATCCAGCCGACATTGGCGGAATAGAGGTAGCCGGAGCAAACATATTCGCCAATGACCGCGCCGTAGTTGGTGTCACCGTGCCCGTCCAGCCAGCCAAGATTCGCGCCGTAGGCATAGCGATTGGTGCTGTTGATGGTCGAGGCGGCAAAGCCGGTTGAAACCGGCAAGTGGCAGGTCAAGGTGAGGGCGGCAACGGCCAAACAGATCGTGATTTTCATTGGCACAAAGCCGGGCGGGTTAAAACACTAAGTTGCCCATCGCATTGGTCATGTTCGAGGCCGATTGGATGGGGCCAAAATTGGCACCGGTGGACGGAATGAAATTGGTGGAATTATTTCCGGCGTAATTACGGACAACCAAGTCGCTGGACCCGGCCTGGATGCCATAGCCAAAATTGTCGCGCACTTGATTGCCTTCAACTCGGCTGCCGGCGCCGCTGGTGGTTAGAATGCCCGCCGCGCGCCCGGATGTTCCGTTGGCGCTGGCGTGACAGCCTGTTACGATGGAATCGCCTCCCACACGAACGCCATTACCTCCATTTTGATTGACCGTGCAATCGGTCACGGTCACGCGAATGCTTGAAACTGCATCTATGCCGGTGGCGTAATTGCCATTGGCGACACAACCGCTAACCACACTATGATTACCGACGCTTACCCCGGCGAATCCGTTGTTGCAGACGTTGCAATCCCGCACATTGCTATTGTCCGAGACGGACAAACCAAAGCTCGCGCTTTTTGAAACCGTACAAGCGACGATGGTGCTGTTTGACCCTGCAGTAATACCGAAGTAATTTGTCGTGGCTGTGCATTCCTTGATCACCGCATAATTGCCGGCCTGAATCCCGCTTCCGGATGTTTGCGAGGTCTTGTAAGCATTGCAGCCAGTGACGGAACTGCCATCGCCAACAACAATGCCGCTGGAATTGCCGCTGGCGACGCAATCTTGAATTTTGCATCCCTGCCCGCCACGAATGCCGACGTTGGAGGAAAATAAACTGGAGGCGCCGATGGTAGCGCATCCGCGCACCTCCGAGCCATCGCTAACCACAATGTTGTCGCCGGTGTTATATTCCACACGGCTGTCGAGGACGACGCCGTTGTTAAGGTAAATCCCCCGACCTAGGTTCCCGCTGGCCATGCAGCCGACGATTAGGCCGCCGCCGCCAAAGCCACCGCAATAAATGCCATCCGTGCCATTGGTAACCACCACACAATCGCGAATCACACTGATGCCCTGGATGATAATGCCTGCACTGACACTGCCATAAATTTTCAACCCTTCAATGATCTGCCCGCGGGAGGTGGTATAAGCCGATTCCAACCCGCCGCCCCAGTTGTAAATGGCCCCGTTGCGAACCGTCACATTGTTATATGCGCCGTTGACTTCGACCGCGTAGCCAGCCCCCGACACGCCCAGCATGGCAAACCCGTTCAGATCCAGCGTCACATTGTTGGCATTGATGTAAATGCCATTTAGCCCGGACGTGCCCGTGAGATTCGTCGTCACATAATAGGAACCAGAATTTGTAATCAAGAACGGCAGGGACGAGATCGGCGTGCGCGGTTCGATCTGAGCCAGCGTCTTCATGGACGGCGCGGGTGCGCCGGGGGGTGTCAACGAGCCTTGGGCGAAACCGGAGACCGCCGTTAATAACAGGCTGCTGAAAGCACTGACAACAATGAACCATTTCTTCGTTTTCATAACCATTTTGATAATTTGTTAGGATTTACCATCTCGGCGTATTGGGCCTTTGGATTGACTGGACTCATTATCTGCGCTTAATCGGATGCGAAGGCCACCTTTATTTAGGATTTTTAACGGCTACCATTAGCCGGCCTCCCCTGAAATATTTCCCAGACTCGGATCGAGGCTGGTTGACAGGTTCATGGTGTCCAGAAAACCCACCGTGGCAAACGTGCCGCCCCATTTCATCGTGCGGCTGGCGGCACCTAGCAGCGGGTCAATGAACCGCACATACGGGATTTCCAGGCGCTCTCAAGGCCAGGAAAAACGATAATATCGCATGGCGTAATTCGTGGCGTTCGCATCGGTGAACTGGAGTTTGTTGGTATTGGCCGGCACCGTGGCCGAGCCAAGGGAAATCCAGTTGGTTCCGGCCAGATTGGTGTTGGCCCAGACGGTGTAAGCAAGATTGGTGATACCGGTGCCGGTAACCCGAATGGCACCACCGGCGAGCGGTTGCAGGCCAGCGAGGATTGGGGAGGCCGGCAGGTTTGTCTGGGTGAGCACCACATCATTGCCAGTGCCGCCGTGGTAGCTGATGGTGTATTTCACGCCGTTGTTGGCAACCACCGATGCGCCTTCCGCCAGGCCCGCGAACGTGCCGCTGACCGCCTCGGCAACATCGTTGCTGATGATGGTATAATGGCTGTTCACCGCGCCCGCCGCGCCGGCGACCAGCTGCAAGGTGGCGCTGGCGAGGCTGACGGTCCCCGTCACATTCAACTGGCTGTAGCCGGTCCCGGCATTGGTGCCGTTGAGGGCGATCATCAAGTTCCCGGTGGAACTGAACACCACATTGCTGCTGTTGAGAATACCAACGCTGTTGCCGGGTGTAATGTTCCCGTTGGCCGTGACGATACCAATCCGGCCGGTGCCGCCGAGGGTTGCGCCGGCATCCACCGTGACGGGAATTTTCGGCTGGGAACCATTGATGACGGTTTTACCGGCGAGCAGATGGGTAATACCGGCGGTGTAAGAGCTGTTGCCGCCGATTGTGAAGGTGCCGCTGCCGGTTTTGCCGACGGTGTAGCCAGAAGCGTAGCCGGTGCCGGTAAAGGTGCCGTCGAACTCGCTGCTGCCGTTGTTCTGGCCAATCTGAATCCAGCCGCCAACGCCGAAATTCGCCTGGCCCGAACCGTGCAGGGTATCAACATAGGTAAAATATGTGGCGAAATCAAACAGCCCGCCGCCATTGATGAGAACATCCGCCGTGCCGGAGCTTTGCCCGGTGCCGGCCAACCGGGCTACCCCGGCACCGTCAATGAACAGATTGCCGGGCACGGCGTAACCAGAGGTCTTGTTCAGCATCAAGGTGCCGCTGCTAACGGTGGTGGTGCCGGCGTAGGTGTTGCCCGAACTGCCCTCCAGGGAAAGCACGCTGTTGGTATCCGGGCTATCATTAAACATGCTGAATCCGCCGGGGCCGCTGATGGGGCCGATGAGCCGAAGAGTGGTGCCCGGCTGGTCGGGAGAAAAAGTGCTATCCGCCGCCAAGGTGATCGGCCCGACCCAGATATTGGTGCCGCCGGTGGTTTTGGAATCCAACGCCCCCCAGCCGGAGGCGCCGGGACCGTTCAAAGTGAGCATAGCCTGAGTGACGGTGAAATTGCCGGACATGGTCAGGGTGGCTCCATTGCTGACGATGGTGCTGTTGCCGGAGCTGCCCAAAGCCGATCCATTCGCGATGGAAACCCAGCCTTGCTGGAAGATGTTGGTGCCAGTGTAGGCGTTGCTCGCGTTCAAAAACAAATACTGCGGACCGGTTTTGGTCAGCACAAAGTTGCCGGCACTGGTGATGCCCGCATTCAGGGATAAAACATTTGAAACCGTGAGGGTGCTGTTGGTCAGCAACTGACAGTGGCCGTTAAAAGTGGAAGCGCCATTGGCACTGGCAATGACGGTCAGCGGCGGATACAAGGACAAGGTTCCCGCACCGGTGGAGATGGTCGCGCCATCCATCGTGATCGGCCCCACCCCATCGGAAAAGCCGTTGAGATCGAGGCCACCGTCTTTCAAGAGCACCACCGCCGGTCCACCCACACCCCCGTAAATGCCGGAGGATGACAGACAACGGACCATGACGGACTGGGGGGTGCCCGAGCCGGAACCAATGGTCAAAATGCCATGCCGGATGACATTGGTGGAGTTCAGCCACAGCGCCCCCTGTTTTACCGTCGTATCGCCGGTGAAGCTGCTGACATTGGCCGGACCCGAAAGTGTCAGGCTGCCGGGGCTGTATTTGACAAGGCTGCCGGCACCGGCGAGGGAACTCACGAGGTTAAGCGTCAGGGAGGCGTTGGTCAGAACATTCACCGAGCAGGCACCGCTGAGGTTGAAATTTGCCCGCCAAGAGTTGGTGCCATCGGACACATATATATCCTCGTTATATTGGTTGGTGCTATTGACGGTCAGCGACTGGTTGGTGATGTTGATGCCGCCGGTTAATGTGACGTAGGTATGACCGTTGAGGGTCATGGTGTTCGTGGGGTTGCCGAGCGCCCGCGACTTTTCCAGAACAACCTCGCCGAACCCATCGGCCGTAAAATTTCCGGCGTAAGTATTCGTGCCACTCCAAAAGGTGTTGACCGAGCCAATTTGATGGATATTGCAACGGTGTTAATAGACCGCACGAAAAAGGATATGAAAACAGGCCCGCAAACGAGCTTGGAGCCGCCAACCGCGCGTCGGTGTTCGCGGGGTTTGCCTGAGTCTCTTTTGTGGTAAAAACCCTGTAAACACGCGCTAAA
>CAIXBQ010000134.1 GCA_903917705.1 uncultured Verrucomicrobia subdivision 3 bacterium
CACGCCATTCGGGTTGTTCAGAGTGGCGTTCGTGGCGGCTCCGCCATCACCTGAATAACTGGCCGTGCCATTGCCGGCAATCGTGGTGATGATTCCATTGGTATCTACTTTCCGAATTCGGTTGTTGCTTGTATCGGCAATAAACAAATTTCCGTATGGGTCCACTGCAACTGCAAAGGGAGAATTTAATTTGGCGGCAACAGCCAAACCGCCATCGCCAGCAAAGCCCGAGCTATTGGTTCCCGCCACCGTTGTGATGATTCCATTTGTGTCAATTTTCCGAATGCGGTAGTTGCCTCGGTCCGCAATGAACAGATTGCCCCAACCGTCCACGGCCACACTACTTGGTGCGGACAATTTGGCATTTGCTGCCGGGCCGCCGTCGCCGGCAAAACCGGTGCTGTTGGTTCCCGCCAAAGTCGTAATAATGCCATTCGTATCCACTTTGCGAATCCGATTGCCATCCGTAGCGTAAATATTCCCCAAGCCATCCACCGCCACGGATTGCGGGAACAGTCCGGCATTGGTGGCCGCTCCGCCGTCACCGGAATAGCCGCTGGACCCATTGCCAGCGATAGTTCGGATGATTCCTATCCATCCATTGGTCGTGCTGACATAATTGGTATCCACCATCCGAATGCGGTAGTTCGAGGAGTCCGCAATGAAAAGATCGCCAGTAGAATCAATCGCCACACTGATTGGATACCACAAGACCGCGCTGGTGGCCACTCCGCCATCGCCGGAAAAAGCCGAACCGCTACCGCCGCCTGCGGCCCGCGTGATGAAATTATTTCGGTTCGGCAGATTGGTGCCATTCAGCCGCCATTGATAAGTAAACGGTCCGACTCCAGTCACCATCACGTTGAATGTGACATTGCTGCCATAAATCGCAGTTTGATTAGTTGGCGGACTGGTGATGACGGGCTGCGCGCCGCTCTTTAATCCGAGCATCGCCGCACCCAGCAGACAAATCTGAATCAGGTTCCTTTTCATTTTCCGATTGCTCCCATTGGTTCAATTTTTCCCGCCGTGGTCAAATGCTATTTTGTTGTCCGCCCGCCGGTTTTCCGGAGCGCCGTCAGGCGCGGCATCTTTGTAGCATCCCAAACCAAAATAGAATCCAGCCCCGCTAGGGGCGGCATATTCCGCTCCTACGGAGCTGGATTCATTTGGCATTTTCATCTTCTACAAAGATGCCAGCCCTACGGGCTTCTTTCCAACGCAGAAGGCAGAAGGCAGAAACCGGACGGGGTTCCGCGTTTTCGATGCTGCATTCTTCATTCATCCTTCTGCCTTCGTTGTTCACGCCGGCACGGCCACGCTCACGGATTGGCTCCAGTCGCCCACTGTTTTGTCGTCCACGCGGTAGATGGCGCGGTAGGTCCAGACCGTGCGCGTGGCGGGGAAGGGCTGGGTATCCGTGTAGCCGGGCGTGGTGTCAATGGTCAGCAGCCCAAAGCCCTTGCCGTCGTTGCGGTCCACCTGGATCTCGCAGCTATCCAGGTAAGCGCTGTTGCCGCCCCAGCCCCATTTCACATCCACCTCGGCGCCGGAAACCTTGGCGCTGATCTGCGGTTGCAGGGTGGTCAGGTCCGGGCCGGTGGTGGCGCTGCCTACGATGAGGAGTTCGGCGGCGATGGCATCGGTGCATTTATGGCCGTTCTTGATGTCCTGCACGGCGGTGAAAATGCGGTCCAACGAACCTTCATTTTGCGGCGTCACGCCGGTGGGCAAGGTGGGCGCAGTGAAAGTTGGCAGGGCCACGGCCCCGCCGGTGCCGGTCTGCGCGGCGGCGGCCGTCTGGGTGCAGCCCAGGGAGAAGGTGCGCACGGCGTCGAGCCAGGTTTGGAGGACATAGGCCAGCCAGAGGGCGTCGGCCACGAGGGCGGTGACGAGGGCCGGGAGCAGGCCCAGCGCGGTGGCTTTGCCGGGGAGTTTATCGGCAAAGTTGCGCAGCCAGGCGATCTGTTCGGCCACGCGGATGG
>CAIXBQ010000135.1 GCA_903917705.1 uncultured Verrucomicrobia subdivision 3 bacterium
GGCCCGAGGCTGGGTCACGCGGCCGGCTGCGCTGGGAGAATGATTTTGCGGACATCTGGCTGGGCGATGAACGGTATGATTTGCGGGAGCGCACTAAGGCCCGGCTATGCATTCAATATCTCTATGACGCATGCGCGTTCGACCAGCGGTCGGCCCGTCATTTTGAAAAGCAGATTGATCCGTATGTGCGCAAGCATTCCAAACTGGAGCCACTGCCGAATTACGCGGAAACCAAACTGCATCATTACTTCAATCCCAGCCGGGGTAAGCTTGCAAAATTGGGCCGTGAACTCATCCGGTCGGCGGGCCGTGGCACCGGTCGTTACTTCTTGAACGTCGAGTAACGCGAAAGCGTTTTCGTTTCCCCTTATTTCCCTTAAGCCATTTCAGCCTGTGTTTACAGGCATGAAATGACCCCTCTCCGTTTCCCCTTGTAACCTTTCGCCCTTTTCCTCCGAGGCGCGCAAAGTGGCGTCAGATGAAAACAACACATCTGGACGCGAGCCGGTGGCAGCGGCCGAACCCCGGACAGGCAATCGGGCCGGCTGGCAAAAAGCCAAATCCCGCGAAATCCGGTCCTGGCGGCCGGCCACCGGTGGCTGCGCCCAAGCCGAAGCTGCCGGCCACAGCTCTGGCTTTTCCCGAAGGGCTGCTGACGACCAAAGAGATTGCACCGCGCCTTTTCATCCAGCCGCGCACCGCAGCGTTGTGGGCCCGGCAGGGACGCATCCCGGCCTATCACATCGGCCGCAAGCTGGGATTTAAATGGGTGGAAGTAGAACACTCCTTACGGAAGGTCACCAATTCCAAGTCTGAAAGCTGAAATCACAACACGCAAAACCTATGAAACACATTGTATTCGACATCGAGACTGTGCCGCAGGATCCGACGAAACTGCTCGCGATGGCGCCGGAATTCACCGCCGCCGCCAATCTCAAGGATCCCGACAAGATTGCGGCGAGCATTGCCAAGAAAAAGGCTGACTATATCGCTGACGCCGCGCTGAACTGGAAGACCGCCGAGGTCGTGCTCATCGGCGCAGGCGATGCGACGGAAATCCTATCGTTCACCTGCGACACGGAAAAACAACTGCTCGCGGAATTCCTGGGGGTGCTGGGCGATTCATTGGGCGACGGCGTGGTGGTCGGCGGGCATAACGTCAAAGCGTTTGACCTGCCGATGCTGGTGAATCGCGCCCGCGTTCACGGCCTCAAGATTCCGCGCAACGTTCTCTCCTTCTGGCGCGGCCGGCCGCAGTGGCACGACAACATTTTTGATACGCTGGAAATTCTCTCCTTTGGGCGTTCGTTCGACGGCAACGGCGTGGATGACGTGGCGCGCGTGTTCGGCCTGCCGCCGAAGCTCGGTCATGGCGGCGATTTTCCGCTGCTGTGGCGTTCGGACTGCCAAGCGGCAGTGGCGTATAACCGGCGCGACGTGGAAATCGAAATCGAGATTGCCCGCATCTGCGGGTGTTTCTAGGTGGCAGCGCCACCGGGCGACAATGAATCAAAGCTCCAAGTGAACCTCAACACGCTTCAATCCGAGTTAGCGAAATGGGAACACCATGAAAAGTTTAGCGCACCAAAAAATCTTCCAGAACCGGTTCCGGTTCGCGCAACCGCCGCAGAGCGCCTCTTTGAGGCGATCTCCCGCCGCTCCAGTGAAAAAGTGGTCGGCGGCCAGATCCGCTGGAAGCCCGTAGATAAATCGGCGGCGATGCTGCTGACGCTGGGTTCGCGGAGCACGGGCACGAATTTCTCCGGCTACATTCTGGCGGTGCTGGTCTATGACCGCGCTTTGACCGAGACCGAGGCGAACACGATCCGGCAATATCTGATTGATACCTACGCCGTGACGGTGCCGTATCCGCCGCCGCCGCTGACGCTGCACGACGGTCTGGTTGCGTATTGGGCGATGGACAGCGTCTATAATCCTGAACCGGATTTGTCCGGCCATGGAATTGACCTTTACGCTGACGCGAGTCCGAAAGTCGCCGGCTTCATGGGCGCGGCGTATGACGCGGGCGGCGATACCGGCGGCTGGGCACCGGGCATGACCTCTTTTGGCTACCCGTTGGACGGCGCTGGGGATTATTCCTTCTCGCTGTGGGTCAGCGGCAACATGCCGACGGCACCCTTGGCAAAGGTCAAAAGATGGTCGTGTTCCTTCAACGTGATGCCGCGCCGGGCCTTCGGGTGATGTCTCGGCCAGAGGTTCGGAGCCACAATCGGCATGGAAATCCAGCCCAGGCTCAA
>CAIXBQ010000136.1 GCA_903917705.1 uncultured Verrucomicrobia subdivision 3 bacterium
AATCTTAATTTCTTCAACTACAAATATTCCGCGCCTACGGCGCTCGGGCTGATTCGGTCATTCAGCGTCCGCCGCATGGCGCGGGTCCGGTTTGGATTTACTTCCTTCGGTTTTAAGAGCGGCGGAGGGCCGCCGCACTCCAGGACGCTGGCGCGTGGAGGATGGCTCCCGTAGTCGCGAAGCGTCCTGGAATGCGCCAGCCCTCTGGCGCTTTGGTGCTACAATTTTTCCTCAACCGCCCTAAACGGTTCTCGCCGGTCAGCCCAGCGGCTTCAGTTCGATGGTTTCACCGGCGGCGGTCGGGAAGGTGAAACGCGCGCCGGTTCGCAGCTCCGGTTCCGTGCCCGCGCCGGGGCCCTGGCGCACGACCCGGACTTTCGTGCCCGGCCAGGGATTCTGCACGGTGCAGGGCCGGCCTTTTTCACTGACAATTTTCACTCCGGCCACCAGGCCCCGCCGCATTTCCGCGGCGACGACGAAGGCCCCGACGGCGCGCAGGCCGCCGAACCGGGCGTCCTGATCCACCGGCCAGCACGGGAAAAAGCGCAGGACGCCTTCGTGGCTTTGAAAGAGCATCTCGTTGATGGCGAGAAAGCCGCCGCAGCTTTCGATGCCGCCGCCGCCGTAGTAAAGCAGCAGGTTCGGGAAAGAATGTTTGTCGCACTCGGCGCGCATTTTGGCCAGGATCGTTTTCGGGTCGTAGCCCACCCGGGCGCAGGCGGTGTACCACGAGGAAAATCCGTTGTAGTCGGCCCACCGGTGCATCTCCTCGATCATGTTGCGGCAGATGGCCAATTGCTGGGGGTCGCTGTCCAGACCGAGGGCGCCCGCGGGGAAGATGTGATGGATGCCGAGGGTGTTGCCGTTGTTCCAGTCCATGCCTTGCTCGGTGTAGCGGAACACGGTGCGGCCGTTTCGTTCCTGCAGCGGGAAGGCGCTGAGCTGGTCGCCGATGTCGCGCCACTTCGCGCGGCGGTCCGCATCCACGCCGAGTTCCCGGCTCATCGGAATCAGGTTGGCAAACAGCGTCCGCACCAGGCCGAGCGACAGGAGCGGGTTGAAGTCCGGCCCGGACCCTTCATGGATGGAGTCGTTATAGATCACATACCGGCCGTGCTCATACTTCAGGTAATGCTCCCAGAAGTCCCCCACCCCGCGCAGATAGGGATAGGCGGTCTGCCGCAGGAAATCCCGGTCCTGCGTGTATTGATATTGCCAGATGAAATTGAGCGCGGCGAACGCCGCGTCCGAACGCTGGCCCCAATCGCCGTCGGGGTTTTCCGGCGACAGCCCCCACGGGCCGATGCAGACGGGGAAATGGATCCCCGACCAGCCGTGGCGCCGGGCCATGGCCCGGCCGTTGGGCACCGATTCCAGGACCGCCTGATAGAACGGCAGCGACAGGTCCGCATGGTTGGCGGAATAGACCAGGTAGAACGGCGCCTGGAAATTGTAGTTCAGGTGGAAATCCCCGTGCCAGTTGGGATTGTTCGTGGTCAGCCAGTTGCCCCACAGCCCCGGGGCGACCTTGCCGGCCCGGCTGCACGACCCCAGCACATACAGGGCCGCGTACCAGCGCTTCTCGATTTCCTTGTCCGGTATCTCGATGAACGAGCGGGCCCAGAAATCCGTCCACCACGCGCGGTGCCGGGCGGTCAACGCCGGCAGCCGCTCCGCCGTGAGCCCGGCCGCGAGCTGTTTGGCCGCCGCGGGAAAATCCTTCGCATCCAGATCGCTCAAAATCGCCGTGGCCACCGTGGCGCTTTCCCCTGGCTTGAGCGCCAGCGACAGGCCCTCCGCGCCAATGACCCGCGTGACCACGGCCACCGCGCGGCCCTGGCCGGGCAGCGCATCCGCCCGGAGTGTGAACGCCCCGGCGTCCGCCGGCCCCGCCGCCGCCGCGCCGGAGAACAGCCGGATGGAGCCGGAGACCGGCGCGCCCTCGCACTGGATTTGCGTCAGCAGCAGATTGTCATGCGCGTCCACCCATGACCGCGTCAGCACGGTCGTGCCATCTTTCGTGAAAGCGCCGCGCACCTCGGCCTTGGCCAGGTCCTGATCCTGCCGGTAAACCGCCCCCGCCAACGCCGGGATATTTAACTCGATGCGCCCGACATTGATCACCTTGGCGTTGCCGGGGTCGCGCGTCCAGAAATCGTTCTTGCCGAGATAAAACACCTGCGCCTCCGGCGGGCCGGCCAGCGCCACCCCCACGTCGCCATTGCCGAGCAGCGGCCCGTCCGGCATCCCCCGCGTCGGCACCTGCCGCGGCGGGGCGTGGAAAACCGCCGTGTAATCCATGGCGCGAGCGGCCGGCAGCGTCACGGCAAGAATCGTCAGCCAGACTGGCAGCAATCGAAAGGTGGCCGGGAGGCGGGTGTTGAAATATTTAGACATACATCATGTCGAAGGGGGGTTCAGCGGAAGGTCATCTCGGTGACCGCCCCCGGAGCGAGGAAGATGGCGCGGGTTGCCAGGCGGGAAAGATCCCCCACCGGTTTGCCGGCGGCGCGCGAGGATTCAACCAGACACTTCACCGCCGCCGGAAACCGGGTCGGATTCGTGAGCCGCAGCGTAAGCACCCCGTCAGCATGGCTGATTTGTTCCGCTCGGATATTGTCGAAAGCCGCGAACACCCCGGTGTCCGGCTGGACGTAAAGCCCGGGCATTTGCGCGACCGTGAGCAGCGCGGCGGTTTCGACCCAGGAGCAGGATCCGAAAATATTGCCGCCGATGTTGCGCCGCCCCTCCCAGTCGCTCAGGTTGACGCGTTCGCAGATGCCGCCGGGCGGCAGATTGCCGATGGGGTGATCCTCCCGGCTGATGTATTGGGTGAGGCCGTGCGCGATGTCGGTGATCAACTCCAGCGCCCGCCGGTCGGCAGTGGCCCGGTAATATTTCAGCAGGCTGTCGCCGGACCAGGTGCAGATGCCGGGCGCACCGTGTTTGTTGGCGACGCTGGCCCAGACGGCACCGCACGAGCGGGCATTGATGCGGCCCATCGCGGAGTTGGTCGGGAATTGATAGTCGTAGCTGACCGTCCAACTGGCGCAGACCGGCAGCAGTTCCCCGGCATCATGGAGCCACTCCGCATGGCCGGTGACTTCGTACAGCGCCATGAATGATTCAAAAAGGCCGAAGGCGGATTCGCTGTCCGGCGCCGAGAGGATTTCGCCGGGACCGCCGGTGGTATAGCCCTGCTGGACGAAATCATGGTAATATTTGCGGGCCGCAGCTTCGGCGACCTTGAGATACCGGGACTGCTTAAATATCCGGGAGGCGAGCGCCAATCCACCCGGAGCGATTGCCCCGGAGGCCGAGCCGCCAATACAGAGGTCGCCCGTCTCGACATCCACAAACTGGCCGAACTGACCGCGCTTCTCCCACAGGCGAACGAAGGCATCGGCCTGGCGGTGCAGACTATTCTTCCAGGCGGGTGGCACTTGGCCGCCGCCGGCTTTGATCTGTTGAAACTGCCGCTGCGCCATATAGAGCCAGTCGCCTTGCGAGCGGATGAGGCTTTCGTGGTGCTCCAGGTTACGCGAGAAACCGAAGCTGGCGAATTGTTCGCCGTTGCCGATGGTGTTGAAAAAACCGGACGCCGCCTGCGTCATGGTGAAGATCACATCCAGATTGCGGCGGGCGCGCTGCTGATCCGACTCATCGCCGTTCATCAGCAAGGGCAGCGTGACCTGACCGCCGCCGCACCAGCCGAGTTGCCAGATGAAGTTCCATCCCTTGTTGCCGGCGGCAGGATCGGTGAGCCAGAACAAGCCGATTCGCTCGTCCCACCGGTGCTCGCGGTAAAGCGCCTCAAGTAGTTTCCAGGCGGCGCTAAAGGGAAGCGTTTCCATCCGGACGGACGGATTCAAATCCTTGCGCACCCCGGAGAAGCGCCGCAACAGGTCCGCCCGCTGTTTCGCCGGAAACGCATAAACCCGGAAAGGGATCGTCACCGTGTCGCCCGCCTGCCAGTCCGCCGGGCGGGATTCATTGCGCACAGCGGGCGATGTGATGGTGAATCGCGCGGCGGAACGTCCGGCGTTTTCCTCGATGACCAGCCCGTGATTTCCCAGCCGGTTTCCCTGCGTGGTCTGCACCATCCAGCCAAGTTTTTTTCCGGGCGATTGAAAAGCAAACAGCGGAACGGTGGCGTTGCCCGTGTCGAGACTGATGCGGCCCGGGCTGTGGCCAAGCGTGGGATTGTTGGCGGTCATCGTCGTCGGCATGTCCAGCCGCCATTCATTGGTTTTATACCAATACGGCGGATAGCCAACGGTTTTCAGGGCGAACCGGTTGCCGTCATACACGGCACCCGGCACGAAGACAAAATTTTCCGCCGACCAGTTGGTAAATTCAAACACCACGCCAACGGCGACGGCATTGGCTGTGCCAGCGACGAGCGTCCATGTCAGGCGGTAATCCCGCGCGTCCGGCTGGGCGTCGACCGGTTGCGAGGCGACGGCGAGCACCCATTCCGCGCCGTTGGGGTCGGTTAACCGAGCCCCATCACGCAAAGGCATGGTCAGTTCGCGAACCACCGTGTCTCTCTCGTAATAGCGGATTACTGGACGCGGTTGCCCGCCCAAATCGGCCGTGAATGCCGGGCGCGCACACGTGAACAGGAACACGCAAATGAGCAGTTGTGAAATCGGTTTCACTTTTCAATTCACCGTGTAGCTGTAGAGGCGGTAACCGGCAGGCTGATTGATTTCGAAGCCGACATTGCCATTGTCCGGCACGCGCACGCGCCGTTCTTCGCCGGTCTCCAGGTTTTTCAAGGTGATGGTTTTGCCGGCGAGGAACTTCAATTGAACCTCTTGGCGCGGCTGGGCATTGTGCAATTCACGGAAGAGCAGCAGGTGACCGCCGTTCCGTTGCTGGCTCACCATCTGGAACCCGCTCCAGCTGGCATTGTCCGGGAGGTCGCCAACGGGAAAGGTCAGGCTTGTGAAGATGTCCTCGCGACAGTTTTTATAGACCCGGATCAGCTCGCCCAATTCCTTGCGGCCGTCCGGGTCGAGATATTGCGCGCTTTGGAAGAAGCACGGGACGAAGGGCAGGCCCATGGCGAAGCAATAGGCGTGGCTGTGCTGCCAGGCATCGCTCAAATCCTGACGGGTGCGCTTGGGGTTTTGCAGCATCACCTGCAACTTGTCCGCCGGGAAATATTTCGCCATGAGCCAGTGCTGGCGCAGCACCTGGAACGGCACCATCGTCAGATGCGCGGGCAATCCCTCTTGCAGGTTTTGAAAATAAATGCTCCCGTATTCCTGGGCGAAGTACCAGCCGTAGCGCGGGTCGTCGTATTCCGGGCACAGCGTGAATTGCGTTTTCATCCAGGCGTGTTTGAGCACCTGCCGGTAGCTGGCGGTGCGCGCTTCGTAATCGCTCCGGCTGGCCAGGTGATCAAAGTCCGCCTTCCACGAGATGAAGCCGAGCTCGTCCAGGTCTTGAGCCAGGTCCGCGACCCGGGCATTGCGGATGGCCACCCAGAGACCGAGCCGGACACCGGCTTTATCCGCCACAGCCTTGATGTCTTTCCAACCGTTCCGGTATTTCGGCAAAAATACGCTCGCACCGGAGCCGCCCCCGTTTTTCTGCCAACCGTCGTCAATCTGCAAGACATCCACCCCCAGATCCGCGAGCGCAGGAATCTCCTTGAGCACAAACTTTTCGTCCGTGAACTGGGCGCCGCCGGGATTGGCCGGCCCCCAGGTGTTGGCGAGGATGAACATATCGCGCGCCGGGAACACCGGATAGCGGGCGCGGCTGAATTGCTTCAACGCCAGTTGCAGGCCGTCATTGCCCCCCGCGAAGACCATCGTCCACGACGCCCAGCATTCGCGGAACCGGTTCGTCACGATTTCATCGGGCGCGAGGCCCCAGCCCGTGACGGACAATCCCTGCGGGCCGGAAAAGAATCCGCCGGTCAGGTGGGCCGGCTGGTTCACGCACTTCGGCGATTCCTTCACCACCGCCACGCCGCGGTCGCCGTATTCCACCGCCTCGCCGCTGGCCCAGCTGACTGCCTCCGGCTGGTAGATTGGAAAGCCGCGGACGACTTTCTCCTCGAGCATGTCCTTGCTTTGATCGTGGCGGTTGCCCGGATCGTTATAATAGCCCCAATAGCGGCGCGCATTGGCGGCGGAAAAATCCAGCGGCAGATATTCCGTCCGGGCGCCCGCCGTCAACAGCGTGGCGCCGTAAGCGGTGCGCTGCTGATCATCCGCCAACAGCTTTCCGCCCTTCGGATCAAACCCCGTCAGCGCTTGCACCCGCAGCTGCGTGCGGAGGCCCGGCGCATCGGGATAAGCCCAGATCACATGCTGGAATTCCAGTTTCGCCGCGGCGTAGCGGATGGTGGAAATCACCTCGAGATGCGGGCCGGCAAACCCGTCATCGTCATCGGTCCGGACCACCTGCGAGACCAATTCCCCGTCGCTGCCGTCCGCCAGCGCGCCCGGCAGATTCCAATCGCAGGCGTGCGCCGGGGCGTTCGTGATCCATTCCTTCCCGTCCGTGACATCGCGCAGTCCGACCGTCACCAGGCCCTTTCCCGTCCAGCGCCACTTCCGCTCCACCCGGCCGGTGGTCACCACCAGTTCATTGCCCGAACCGGCTGCCCGCGCCGGGCCCAGCGCACCGGTGACATTCATTGCCCCGGCCGCACCAGCCGGTTCCGCCGCGCCGCCCGTCTGCCGGGACAGGCCGGCCAGCGCCAGCGTACCCATGATGGGAACGATCCGGCGGAAGAATATGTTTGTGCTCATGATGATTACCCCGAGGGTGGGCTCGTCCGCTCCTTACGGCGCGGTCGCGGCCATGTGCACCCTGATGACGGTGTCCCACGGGTCGGGCGCCACCTTGGGCAGCCGGATACTCCAGGCGTTGCCCGCTTTGACGAGTTCCACCGGCTGGCGGGTTTCGAGAATCTCCGCGGATAGCGGGGTTTTATCCAGCGGCCCGAGGGGCAGCACGCCGTCCGCCGGCCAGTGGTGGACCTGGGCGTAGCGGATGCTGTCATCCTGACTGCGGGTCCAGCCGCCCCACGGAGTCAGCCCCACGCGGGCGGTGCCCTGAACCGAAACGCCGTTCGCCGCCATCCAGCCGCCCAATTCGCGCAGGCGGCGCACCGCGGGATCCGGCAGCGAACCGTCCGCCTTCGGCCCGAGGTTGAGCAGATAGTTGCCGCCCAGCGAGGCGCACTTCGTCAGCAGCCGCACCATCTCGCCCGAGGGCTTCCAGTGATAATCCGTCGCGTGCCAGCCCCAGGAATTCTGCATGGTGGCCGGCGACTGCCAGGGTTTGCCCGGCCATTCGGCTGGATAGGAATTGTCATCCATCTCGAGGAAATCCACATCCGGGCCGGGATTATGCGCGGCGATGCGGCCGTTGATGAGGCAGCGCGGGCTTTTCGTGCGGATCAGGTGGATCAACTCATCGCGGCGCACCGGGGTGATCTTTTTCGCGGCATCGTTGCCCCAGGTATCGAACCAGAACAGGTCGGGGTCGTAGCGGTCAATCAATTCCGCCACCTGCGGCAGCGCCTTGCCCTGCCAATACTTCTCAAACTCCGCGTCCGTCGGCTGCGGCTGCCAGTCCGGCTTGGCGCCGCCGGGCGCTTCCCAGTCCTGCCAGTGCGAATAATAGAAGCCCAGCTTGATGCCGTGCTTGCGGCAGGCCGCGGCCAGCTCGCCGAGGATGTCCCGCCGACAGGGCGTGGCCTGGAGGCTGAAATCCGACACCTTGGAATCCCACAGCGCGAAGCCGTCATGATGTTTGGCCGTCAGGGCAATGTATTTCATCCCCGCCCGCTTCGCTTCCAGCACCAGGGCTTCCGCATCGAAGTTGACAGGATTGAAGTCCTTGACCAGGGCGCGATAGTCGGCATCGGGGATCTGCAGGCGCGCCTTGATCCACTCCGCATACCAGGAATTGCCCTGCGGCAGCGACTTGTCCGGCAGCGTATGGCCGTTCCAAGCGCCACCCAGCACGCTATACAAACCCCAATGCATGAACAGACCGAAGCGGGCGTCCACAAACCAGGCCCGGCGCGCCACCGGATCCATCGCCACCGGATTGGTCACCGTCGCCACCGCCGTGGTCCCGGCAAAGGTGATCGCCGCGCGGGCCGGAGCTGGCGACAGGAATAAGACAACCGCCAAAAGGCCGAGGCCGGGAATGAGCAGGAAGCGATGCAAGTTGAACCGGCCGGCTGACGGGATGAATGGATTCATGGCCGATTGATATACCCGAAACACCGGATAAATAAAGTCGATTCAGAGAAGCGTGCTCGTCATCAGTGACGGCCGCACGCAGGAAACTCCCTCTCCGCCAACGCGAGTTGGGGGCGAGGTTTTGGGGTAAGGTGGAGCGATAGACGGACCGGCGTTCGCAAAACCTGAATCATGTTCGGTGGAATTCCTCTCCCGGGGGAGAGGATTAAAGGTGAGGGCGAGCGTTAAACAAACTAAAAGCGAGCCAAGCAAGGCTGCGCTCCAAAACTGTTCCTTGATAGGATGAAGGCGGGTTCCGACGAATGGTTAGTCGCCATCAGGGGCCAGTAATACACTCAGCATGCGTTTGGGATTGTTGAGGAACTGGCGCGTGATCTGGTAGTGCTCGGTGTCCTCGTAGCGGGTGCGTTCAAGGCCGTTGGGGCCGCATAAATATATGTAGGCATTCGGATAGCCCATCAGGATTGGGGAGTGGGTTGCGATGATGAACTGAGACCCAAGCTCGACCAGATCATGTATCCGAACCATTGCGGCGAGCTGTCGCTGTGGGGACAGGGCAGCTTCGGGCTCATCGAGGAGGTATAGGCCTTGCCCACCAAATCGATTCAACATGAGGGCCATGAACGCCTCACCATGTGATTGCTCGTGTAGGGAAACACTACCGTACGACCCCAGGATGGGAGGCCCCCCCGGCCCGCCATCGAGTCGCTCGATCTCGGTCGCGAGGTTGAAGAAGCTCTCGGCGCGTAAGAAATAGCCATCGCGAGGTTTTCGAAGTCCTCTCGCAATCCGCAAATGCTGATGCAATGGCGAATGGGAGCCTCTGGTCTCAAAATGGAAATTCTTCGACCCACCCTCGGGATTGAACCCTAGCCGGATGGCGATCGCTTCAAGGAGCGTTGACTTGCCGGATCCATTCTCGCCGACGAGAAACGTGACTTTCGGATGCAACTCTATCCGCTCCAAGTTTCTGACCGCCGCCAGCGAAAACGGATACGCCGTAAAGTCAGGAACCGAGGCTCTCTGCAATTCCACATGGATGGCGTAATGCGTGAGGTTCATAAGGCAACGGGTCTGTCCTGGTTGGCTCCATTTTTCCCGTTGGGGTTCATGACACGCACCTTAAACGCGCCCGTTCCCGTTGGCAAAGTTAAACGTCGAACCGCGCGCCTTTCCTGGCGGAAGGGGGGACGACGTGAGGAGTCTCAAAGTAAAAAAACCAAAGTCAGAGTCTCGTCACCTCGTCCCCTACCCCGGAAAGCCTCTGGCTCCAGACGGTGACCGTCGGCAAGGACCAAAGCGCTAGAGAACTAGCGCCCTCCAGGACGCTTCGCGACTTCGGGAGCCACCGGCCAACGCGCCAGCGCATGGAGTGCGGCGGCCCTCCGCCGCTTTTCCGCCTACACCCGAATCTCGCCTCCGGAAAATTTGCCTGTCAGTAATGACGGAGACTCCATTGGGTCCTGAATTTTTAAAACAATGCAGCAGACAGGAAAACTGAAGACCGCAGGGAAACGACCAGACCGGATTGATTCTAGGGTTTCCAGCCGGCCGGACTCTCCTGCCCCGCCACAAATCAAGGTCGGACTGAAGCAGTCCGACCCCGGACTGGAACAACCCAAGCTCGGGATAGAGCAATCCGACCTCGAACCAGAGCAATCCTAGCCCGGACTGAAACAATCCTAGCTTGCACCAGAACAATCCTAGCTAGGACTGAATGAAATCAATTTTGTGAGGAAAACCGGCTTGGGGAAGCGAAACACGATGAGCGCGGTGTGGTATTCAGCCTATGGCCTAGGGAATCTGGTGATTGTCGATGGCCCGAGCGCTGGTTTGTTTTAGATCGGCGTCAGGGACAAGACCGACAGCAGCAGGGCGGGCGGCGGCAGCAGCGGGCGTTTCATGATTGGCGCGGAGGGGAATCAGACATCATCGTCGGTCGCCGAGCCGTGACCCCAGAGCGGCTTGGGGAAATCGCGCTTCCAATCCTCGTAAAGTTTGAGCAGGCGCTTCACCTCCTCCGGGCGCTGCGGGGCGAGGTCCTGGGTTTCGGAAGCATCCTTGAGGAGATCGTAGAGCGCGGGTTCGCCGGCTTTCGGATCGGCGACCTTGGTTTTGGATTCGCCGATGACGAGCTTCAAATCGCCGTCCCGCACCGCGCCCACGTCGCCGGATTGCCAATAGAGCGTCTGATGCGGCCGGCCCGGTTCTTTGCCGGTGACGAACGGCAGGAGGTTGACCCCGTCCAGCGGCTTGCCCGGCGATTGCTTGATGCCCGCCGCCGCCACGGCCGTGGGGAACAGGTCCAGCGCGATGACCGGATGATCGTAAGTCTGGCCGGCGGGGATGACGCCGGGCCATTGCATGGCAAAGGGCACGCGGATGCCGCCTTCCCACATGGAGCCTTTGAACCCGTGCAGCGGCGCGTTGTTGTGGCCGCCGGGGCCGCCGTTGTCGTTGATGAACGCCACGATCGTGTGATCCAGCAGGCCGTCCTGCTTCAATTCATCCAGGACCGTGCCCACGGCGCGGTCGAGCGCGATGGTCATGGCGGCGATCTTGTTGCCGTTCGCGCGGGCCAGATCGGCTTCGAGCACCTGATGCGGCGTGTGCGTGGCGTTAAAGGCGAGATACATGAAGAACGGCGCGGCCTTGTTCGTGGCGATATAGGCGCAGGCCTGGCGGCCGAGTTCATCCGTCATGTAATCGAACTTCTCCGGATTCACCGGCTCGCGGTCGCGGAGCAACTGGTTCAAGCGCGTGCCCTTGGCGAGGGGGAAATAGCTGCGCTGGCCCTGCAGGAAGCCATAGTAATCCGTGAAGCCGCGCTCCATCGGATGAAACTGCGGCGCGTAGCCGAGATGCCATTTGCCCAGCGCGATGGTGCGGTAACCGGCGGTGTCCAGCACGGCGGGCAGGAGCGTCTCGGTCAGCGGCAGGCCGTTCTTCTCGCTGTAAGCGGGCGGGATGTTGAAGACATGGCCGAAGCGCTGCTGATACCGGCCCGACAACAGCCCCGCGCGGCTCGGGCTGCAGACGGCCCCAGAGACATAGCCATTGGAAAAGCGCACGCCCGCCCTGGCAATGGAGTCGATGCGCGGCGTGGGGATGGTCTTGGAACCTTGCATGGAAAACTCGTCATAGCCGCAGTCATCGGAGAGGAGGATGACGAAATTCGGTTTGACGGCCGGCTTGGCCGCCTCGGCCGCGCGCAGGGCCGGCAATGAGGACAAGAGCAAGGCGACGACGAGGCAGATGGCTTTCATGGCCGCATTCAAACAGATGCCGCCGGCCGTGGAAAGCCGATTCAAGGGATGGTGACCAGCGGCAAGGCTTTCAGCCACAGATGAACACAGATGGAACACAAATGGAATCAGTGTATCCCAAATCTGGAAGGAAAGGCATTGGCTCCGGTTGGTTGGGAGACAGGGTCATTTGTTGGCGATCGATTCTCATCGATAAAGAGCATCCGTTGCGCTGGCTTCCTGCAATCTTTCAATTGCGGCAAGCAGCCGCTTTGGCAAATCGGACACTGATTCGATCGTTTCCTTGGGAAAATCCAGCTCGCTATGCGAACCACCCTCGTCAGGGTTATGTCGCTGAACCGAATACTCCATTTGCCAGGCAGCGTCCCCGAACCTCAAATCGATCCAGAAATCAAGACCGGCACCGTTATGCAATTCCGCCGAAACGCCGAGGTCCTGTGAAAGTGACATTTGCGGTTTATAGGTGGTCACAAGCTTTACTTCAGGCCTCCGGTAGAGAAGCTCAATAAAATAGCCAAGGGCATCGTTGACTGGCTGCATAGCGACCAGGAAAGCGAGAACGGTTCGAGTGTCTGAATCCATATCGAAGCATTGCTACATTAGATTGACCGGCGAATGCCTCGTGGCGTGAACCGCGCCATCGGCATTCGGTCCGAAGCTGCGGCTTGACGGAAAGACGGTTGGAGACCGTGGTAAGACATCATGGTTTATCCTTCTCCAGAGCTTTGGCAATCCTCTCATGTAATTGTTCCATGCGCTCCATGTGCTGCTCATGCCTGGTCAAATACTCCTGCTGTCGCTTCACAAGAGGCGATGTCTGTTGCTTGCGAATCTGCCGGATAAAGAAAAACCAGAAAAGAACGCCCAGGACCAAAAATGGTCCGATACCCCATAACAAGTCTGACAACTTGTGCCCACTGGAGCCGTCATCATTGGTTTCCGCTAATGCCGCAATCGGCGCAACCAGCAAACCGAAACCAACGGTCATAAACGAACGGGGGATTTTGAACATAAAATGTAGTGTGAAAGGAATGTTTTGTTTGGCCGGTTATGCATGATCTAAAACAACAAGCAGCAAGAGCAACCAAGGCCCAACTGCTGCTAAAAGGGCTGAACGAACCAGCCATGAATGTCGCTGACCGGATTTTCGGCATGAAACAAAAAGAATGACACCAAACGCCAACATGACAAATGGCGTGAAAAAGAATGTGGCAGTCCAAACCAAACGACTGGAATCCATTTCCGAGATCCAGCCAAAGAACGAGGAACACCACAACGTTGTGCAAGCTAGAATCAAAACCGCCTGACTGCGGATGCTAACATCAAGATGTCTCAAGGTGGTCATATCGCCCAACGAACTATGAACCGCTGCCGACTCGCGGCATGAAAGTGCTTCCGGCTGGGAACGTTGGCAAGCCAAAAGGGAAGGTCCGGTTATCTGGCAAAAGAATCCTCCTGTTCCTCCCCAATGCTGGTGAGGAACGCCGAAGGGTGTCTCCGCCGGGCAAGCTGGCCCGAACGGAGCGCAATCAGGTTAGTCCAGATGGCTTACCACTTCAAGGTCTGCAGGCGGCGGGCAACTTCCTCGGCGTTGGCGCGGCTGTTGAAGGCGCTGATGCGGAAGTAGCCTTCGCCCTTGGTGCCGAAGCCGGAGCCGGGGGTGATGACGACGTTGGCGTCGCTCAAGATCTTGTCGAAGGCCTGCCAGCTGGTCACGCCCTTGGGGGTGCGCACCCAGATGTAGGGGGCGTTGACGCCGCCAAACACTTTCAAGCCGGCCTGCTTCGCACCTTTGCGCAAAACTTCGGCGTTGCCGAGGTAATGCTTGATAAGGGCGTCCACCTGGGCTTTGCCGGCGGGGGAATACAAGGCCTCGGCGGCGCGCTGGACGACGTAGCAGACGCCGTTGAACTTGGTGCTGGACCGGCGGTTCCACAGGGGATGCAGCGGCTTGAATTCGCCGGTGCGGGTCTGGGCGAGCAGGCTCTTGGGCACGACGGTGTAGGCGCAGCGGACGCCGGTGAACCCGCCGTTCTTGGAGCAGCTGCGGAATTCAATGGCGCATTCGCGCGCGCCGGGAATCTCGTAGATGGAATGCGGAATGCCGGGCTCGGTGATGTAGGCCTCGTAGGCGGCATCGAAGAGGATGACGGCCTTGTGCTCGAGGGCGTATTTCACCCAGGCTTCCAGCTGCTCGCGGGTGGCGGCGGCACCGGTGGGGTTGTTGGGGGAGCAAAGGTAAATGACGTCGGCATGCTTCTTGGGCGGGACGGGCATGAAGCCGTTGGCGGGCTTGCACGGGAGATAGATGAGCTTGGCATAGGCGCCGGCGTCGTTGGCCTCGCCGGTGTGGCCGGCCATGACGTTGGTGTCCACATAGACGGGATAAACGGGGTCGCTGATGGCGATCTTGTTCCTGCTGCCGAGGATGTCGAGAATGTTGCCGCAGTCGCACTTGGAGCCGTCGCTGACAAAGATCTCATCGTCGGCCACGTCGAGGCCGTGGTCGCGGAAATCATTCTGGGCGATGACGCGGCGCAACCAGTCGTAGCCCTGCTCGGGGCCGTAGCCGTGAAAGGTTTCGCGCACGGCCATCTCATCAACGGCCTGATGCATGGCGGTGATGACGGCGGGGGGCAGCGGCTCGGTGACGTCGCCGATGCCGCAGCGGATGAGGCGCTGGGCGGCTTCGGGGTTCGCGTCGCAAAAGGCCTTTACGCGCCGGCTGATTTCAGGAAAGAGGTAGCCGGCCTTGAGTTTGAGATAATTGTCGTTGAGCAATGCCATAAAATAAAAATCGAAGGGCGGGACGCTATCAATAAACGCCGTTCCGTGCAAGCCGGCGATTGGGCGGGAGCCGCCGGGCGGAGCGGATGCGGTTCAGTGGCCGGCCTGCTCGCGGGCCGTTTCCACGCTGGCGTCATAGACGGCGCGGGCGGCCTCGGGCAGACGGTCGCGGAAGTCGGCGGAGGCCTTGCCTCGGGCAATCTCCTTGCTGGCGGCATCCTTGACGGTGACGGTCATCACGTCCGGGGCGTTGCTGCTGAATTCGGTCACGACAATGAAGTCGTCGCTCTTGGATTCGATCCGGTGCTTCTTCACCTCGCCCTTGCCGCTCGCGGCGGCGGCGGACGGCTTTTTGGCAACCTCGCGATTGAGGATGGTGTCGGCCTTGGCATTCGCGGTCTTGCAGCTGGCGTCGTAAAGGTCCCGGGCCCAGTCGGGGAGATTTTTGCGCATGGCGTCGGAAGGTTTGCCCTTGGCAATCTCCTTGCCGGCCTTGTCCTCGATGGTGAGGGTGTAGTTGCGCGGATCGTCGCTGCGCACCTCGGCGGTGGCGGTACCGTCGGGGCTCACGCTCTTGATGGAGCTGATTTCCACGGTGGAGCCTTCGTGGGCATCGGGCTGGAGCGCGGCGGCCACGGCGGCGGGAGTCATGGTGCTGGTGTAGGGCCGGGTGAAGTGCGCAAGAATCATCGCCGCGGGAATGGCGGAATGCACATCGTAAGTGGCCTCGCCGGCCTTGATGGTGTCAAAGCTGTCGAGCATGCCCACGACGTTGCCGGCGGCATCCATCACCGCGCTGCCGCTGAAGCCGCCGATGGAGGCGATCATGAGGTTCAAGCGGGTCAGCTTGTCGGTGCCGGTGCCAGATTTCAGGCCGTAGCGGGCGATCATGCCCTCGACGGAAAAGAAATATTTGTTCACCGGATGGCCGATGGCCCGCACCCTGGTGCCGGCGGGCGCGTCGGTGCGCAGCGGCAGCACGACGTCACCCGCGCCGCTGACCTGTAAAAAGGCGAGGTCTTCCTGCGGATAAACGGCGAGGATCTTCTGCACCTTCACCGTCCGGCCTTCCGCGGTGATGGCCACTACCACGAAAGGTTCGGCCAACCCCTTGATGGCATGGAAACAGGTGGCGGCAATGCCGGGCTGGACCATGAAGGCGGCGCCGAGCCGCGCGCCGTTGCCGGCCGACTGGTCCTTGGCCGAGATGGCGAACAGCGCAAGGGTGGCCAGCGCCGAGCGCCGGTGAAACTCTTCATCGGACAAAATACCCGTGGCCGGCGGCAACGGTGTGAGGCCCAGCGCATCGGGACGGTTCATCGCGGCGGCGATGTCCTTGGCAGTGAATGTTTCCTTGGCGGCCACGGCGCTCTGCCGCGCGGCTTTGCCGAGCCGCCCGAACAGCGCGTCGTCCACGGGATTATCCACGCTGCCACCGGCGACAGTTTCCGCGTCCGCGTTAACGGGCGAGACCAACAGGCTGGCGGCGAGGCTGGCAACGACGGCGAAGGCGGAGAGCGGAGAGTTCCGGGTCATGAGCGACATGATTGCCGACGGACGGATTTTGTTCAAAATCAAAATCGGCTTTGCGCCGCCCAGCCATTCCTCCGCTTGCGTTGCGGACTGACACAATTTACTTTCCGCGCCATGAAGTATCGTCGCTTTGGCCGGACGGAGTTGAACATCCCGGTAATTTCCTGCGGGGGGATGCGTTACCAGCACAAATGGCAGGACGTGGCCCCGGCGGACATCCCCCGCGCCAACCAGGAGAATCTCGAGGCGTGCATCCATCGCGCGCTGGAGCTCGGCATCAATCACATCGAGACGGCGCGCGGCTATGGCACGTCGGAAATGCAGCTGGGCGCGCTCCTGCCCAAATTACCGCGCGTGCAGATGATCGTGCAGACGAAGGTGACGCCGCGCGCCACGGCGGCGGAATTCCTCAAGACGTTCGACGAGTCGATGAATTACCTGAAGCTGGACCATGTGGACCTACTGTCGCTCCACGGCATCAACAACCGGGAGACGCTCGACTGGACATTGCAAAAGGACGGCTGCCTGGCCGCCGCCCGGAAACTGCAGAAGGCGGGCCGCTGCCGCTTCATCGGCTTCTCCACGCACGGGACGACGGACATCATCCTGGAAGCGGTCAACACGGGGGAATTTGATTACGTCAACCTGCACTGGTATTTCGTGAACGATCTGAACTGGCCCGCCGTGCAGGCCGCACGCCGGCACGACATGGGGGTGTTCATCATCAGCCCGAACGACAAGGGCGGCAAGCTGCAGGAGCCCGGCCCGAAGATCAGCGGACTGTGCGCGCCGCTCACGCCGATGCAGTTCAACGGGCTGTATTGCCTCAACCGCCCGGAGGTCCACACGCTGAGCTGCGGCGTGGCCAAGCCGGCGGATTTCGACGAGCATGTGGCTGCGCTGAAATTTTACGACGACATTCCCGCGACCATTGCGCCGATTGAAAAGCGCCTGCGGGCGGAAATGGAAACAGTGCTCGGCGCGGACTGGTGCGCGCGCTGGCCGGAAGGCCTGCCGAATTACCACGACGTCCCCGGCCAGATCAACATCTCGGAGATCCTGCGGCTGTGGACTTACGCCAAGCCGCTCGACCTGCTGGCTTGGGGCAAGATGCGCTACAACCTGCTCGGCCAGGCGGAGCACTGGTTCCCCGGCGAGAACGCCGCGAAACTCGCGGAACATGACTTGCGCGCCGCGCTGAAGCACAGCCCCTTTGCCGACCGCATCCCGGCCATCCTCGAAGAATCGCACCGGATGTTTTTTGAGAAGCCGGTGGAGCGCTTGAGCAAGAGCTAGTTTTGGCGCACGGCGTTTGGTGATGGTTCCCAACTCACCGCCCGCCAGTCCCGCAGCATGGCCTCCACTTGCGCCAGCGTGCCGAACGGCACGAGCATTCGATAGCGGTAATCGCCCGCAAGGATGCCCTGCGGAATGCCGACGCGATAGACGCAGTTCCATTTCACCACGCGAGCGGCAACAAATCTCCAACGGCCAAACCTCGGCCCCGGCGAATCCGGTTGCACTGGCGGCGCAAAAATGCCCATCGCAAATTTGCCGTCCGGCGTGGCCAGCACGACCGGATTGTTTATTTCGCCGGGACCATCGCTCAATGGCTGCAACCGGCCGGACGCCGGATTGAATTCCCAAAAACGGCTGAATTCCGGCGGCATATATCCCGTCAGCGCCTCGAACTGCGCCGCGACGTGCCGCGCGCCGGCCGGCAATGAAAACGTCACGCGATAATCCAAGGCCTGGGGCCAGCGCCCGAAGCCGATGGTCACGTCTTTGGTCAGCACAAAATCGGAAAGCGTGTTCGTATTCCGCGCGAGCTGGCCGGCCGAGCGTTCGCCCGGCGCGAGCCAGAACGCCATTTGCGTCCGCGTGCGCAGATGATTCCCGCTCGCCCTGATTTCCAGCAAACGGCTCGTGGTGTTTGTCTCCGCACCGTCGCGGCGCGAACCGGCTTCGGTGGGATTAAATGTTTCCGCGTTCGCCGCCGGCGTGTTGTCAAACGAGCAGGCCGATTGCAACTGACGCCCGTGGTCGGTGCTGTTGATGAATTCGTGCCCGTTCCATTTGACCGAATCAATTGCGCCGGCGAGCCGCCGGGTCGTCGTGATGACAATGGCGGGATCGTTGGTCAGGCCGTGGATTTGGGCGTAGCCGTCCGGCAAATCAGCGAAGCCGGGCAAGACGGCGGCCAGCAGAAAGCCGATGCTTGGAATCCACCGGGCTGGCAAATTTCCTTGGCTCAATTTCACGCCCGCCACTTCAGCGGTTTCACCTGCGCATGTTCGGCATGCTTCGGATCAAGCGAGCGCAGTTCAAACTCCACGCCGTCGCGGGCCAGCGTGGCGCGCACCCAGCCGTTCGGCCGGCCCTTCGTGAACACATAGCCCGTCGGCGGCAGGTTGATGAGATGCACGCCGGTCGCGTGCGTCTCGACGTGCCAGTTGTGCGTATGGCCGAAAACGAACGCCTTCACCTGACGGTGCTGCGCGAACAGCTCCTCCAGCGGGGCGGAATCCTTCAGGCCGGAAATCCCGCCGACGGTGTTCAAATTATGATGCGCCACGATCACGGCCGGCTTGTGCGGTCGCGCCGCCAGTTCGAGCGCCAGCCATTCCAACTGCGCCGCGCCGAGCTCGCCCGGCGTTTGCAGCGTGACGTCCAGCGAATCAAGCAGGAACCAGTTCGCGCGGTCGCTGGCAAAGACGGCCGCCTGCCTGGACGGAACGGACTTCAACTTCGCCGCGTCATGCGGAAAGGCTTTCCAGAAGTTCTCCCGCTCGTCATGGTTGCCCAGCGAAAGGTGCACCGGCGCAAGCGTGCGGACGGGGTCGATCAATCTGCCGAACGTGGCGTAATCTTCCGGCTGGCCGTTCTTGAACGCGAGATCGCCGTTGACGATGACGGCGGCGGGCTTCACCGGCCACGCGGCCAGCTCGCGCCCGCACGCGGCCAGATTGTCCGCCATGTTGATGCCGCTGTTGAGCAGCGCGGCATTGGCGGCGACATGCGTGTCGGAGAAGAAGGCGAACGTGTGGCGGTCGCGGGATTTCCCGAACAGACCGGCGTGGCTGGACGGCGCGAGGGTGGCGGCGGCGCCGGCCAGCGCGGCGCGCTTCAGGAACTCGCGGCGGGAGAGTTGCGGCAGGGTGATGGGCATAACATCTTAAAGTAAAAAGCCGGCCAGCGACGCCGTCATGTAGGCGGCCAGCAGGCCGCCGATCATCGCCCGGAGGCCGACCTTGGCCATCTCGCTGCGGCGCTCCGGCGCCAGCGAGCCGATGCCGCCGACCTGGATGGCGATGCTGGAGAAATTGGCAAACCCGCACAGCGCGTAGGTCGCAATGGTGAAGCTGCGCGGGTCGAGCGCGAGTTCTTTCGCATGGCTGGTCAGGTCGAGGTAGCCGACGAATTCATTCAGCACGATGCGCTCGCCCAGGATCTGCCCGACATTCAAGCAGTCCTGCGCCGGCACGCCCATGAGCCACGCAAACGGCGCGTTGACCCAGCCGAAGAGGTTTTGCAGCGTCACCGGATGCGCCACGCCGAAATGGGTCTGCGGAAAGCCGACGGCATAGTTCGCCAGCGCGATGATGGCGATGAACGCGATGAGCATGGCGCAGATGTTCAGCGAGAGCTGGAAGCCGTCCCCGGCCCCGCGACAGATGGCGTCGATGGAATTGGCGGTGGTGCGCGGCGTCATGGCGGGCGCGCCGGCGGCGGTTTCGCTCTGCTCCGTTTCCGGCAGCATGATCTTGGCGATGAGCAGCGCGGCCGGACAATTCAAGACGGACGCGGTGAGCAGATGCCCGGCGGTGTTCGGGTAGCCGGCCTTGATGCCCATCGCCGCATAAACCGCCGCGACGCCGCCGGCGATGTGCGCCATGCCGCAGACCATGATCGTCATGATTTCGCTCTTGGTCATGCGCGGAACATAGGGCCGGATGACGAGCGGCGCCTCGGTCTGCCCCATGAAGATATTCGCGGCGGCGGAGAGCGTTTCGCTGCCGCTGGTGCCCATCACCTTGCGCATCACCCACGCGGCCGCCCGCACGACGCGCTGCAAAATCCCCCAGTGATAGAAGAGGGATGACAGCGCGGCCACGATGACGACGGTGCCGGTGACCAGGATGGCGAAGACCACGGAGTTGCCCGGACCGAACTTGTCCGTGAGCAGATTGCCGTCCGCCAGCGGGCCGAACACGAACTTGGTGCCCTCGCCGGAGAATTGGATGAGCTTCTGAATGACCTTGCCGGCGAACTCAAACAGCTTGCCGCCCCACGGCGTGTCCAGGATGAGCACGGCCAGCGTGAGCTGCAGGCCGAGCCCCCAGATGACGGTGCGCCACGGAAATTTCCGGCGGTTGTAGGAGACGGCCCACGCCAGCAGCAGCATCGCGGGCCAGCCGAGCAGGCTGATGAATTTGAGTTCCATTTATTTTTTCACGCCGGCGACCACCTTTTGGGAGACTTCCTTGTAGATGTGCGGGTGCAGAATCCCGACGAACGGCAGGTTGCGATAGCGCTCGGCAAAGTCCAGCCCGTAGCCGATGACGAAGAAATCCGGAATCCAGAAGCCCACATAGTCCGCCTCCACGGGGTAGGTGCGGCGCTCCGGCTTGTCGAGCAGCACGCAGGTCTTGATGCGGCGCGGCTTGAGCGCCTGCAGTTTCGGCAGGACGCGGCTCATGGTTTTGCCGGTGTCGAGAATGTCGTCCACCAGCAGCACATCGCGCCCGCGCACGTCGAGCCGCAGCTCCTTGGTGAACACCAGCTCGCCGGACTCGGTGCCGAGGCCGTAGCTGGAGACGCCGATGAAATCCAGCCGCAGCGGCAGGTTCAGATGCCGGATCAAATCGGCGAGGAACATCACCGTGCCGTTGAGCAGCGAGACGACCACCATTTCGCGGCCGCGAAAATCCTTCTCGATCTCGCGCGCCAGCGTCTTGATGCGGCGGGCGATCTGCTCGTCGGTGATGAGGATGCTCTGGACCTCCTGGCGCCAGCGCGGCGGGACGGGGGTTTTGAATTTCGAATTGCCCGCCTTCGTCCCGTTCCGGCGCGGGGAGCTGGTTTTGCGTTGAGCACTCACACGTCAAATATGCTTCGAGTCGTCGTGGTCCTTGGTGGTGTAACCGGTGTCCTGGCGCTTGAAATTGACCTCGTTCTTTTTGACGTAGGCGGCGAACACATCGTCCGCGCTCATGCCGAGCACCTGCGCCATGCTGATGAGAAAGTGGAACAGGTCCACCACCTCCACGCGCGCGTTCTGCTCGTCGAACTTCTGATACTTGGCCCACCATTTCCACGGCACGCTGTCGGTGAGCTCGGCCATCTCCTGCTGCATGGCCCGGGTGTAGTTCAGCAGCCACTTGGTTTTTTCCTCCTCGCTCATGCCGTCGGTCTGGACGCCGATGCGCTCGTTGAGGGCCTTCTGCATCCGGAAGAGTTCGCGTAGCTGGTCGGGATTTTGCATGCCGCAGTTTAACCATCAAGGCCCCAAGTCCGCCAAGCCAGAATTGCTTTTTTTTCTCCGGCCCCTTGGGGTGCTGGCGGTTTTCCCATTTTTGCGCTTTGAACTTGCCGCGCAAACGCTTTTAATTGTCCCATGCCTACGCTTATCGCCTACGGCGGACCGGTGATCTGGCTGATCCTCATCGCCGCCGCCACCGCCGCCGTCGTGTTTGTCGAGCGCGCGTTGTACTGCCACCGCTCGCAGATCAATTCCGCCGAGTTTCTCAACGGCGTCCGCACCGTCCTCAAGCGCGACAACGTCGTCGAGGCCGTGGCCATCTGCGACGCCACGGCCGGCCCCGTCGCCCGCCTCGTCAAGGCCGCCATCCTGAACCGCGACAAGGGCCGCGAGCGCGTCAGCGAGGCCGTGGAGGAAGCCGGCCTCGTGGAAGTGCCGCGGCTGGAGGAGAAATTGAACCTCCTCGCCACCATCGCGCAGATCGCCCCGCTGCTCGGCCTCTTCGGCACCATCATCGGCTTCATTGAGATCTTCAGCCGGATCGAGGAGAAGGGGTTGTATGCGCATCTCGAGTATCTTTCGCACGGCATCTGGGAGTCGCTCATCTGCGCCGCCGCGGGCATCGCCCTCGCCATCCCCGCGCACGCCGGCTACAACTACCTCGTCAGCCGCGTCAACAAGATCGTCCTCGACATGGAGCGCGCCGCCGCCGAGATCGTCAACATCGTGACCGAGAACGGCAAATGAAATTCCCGCGCCATGCCAAGCTCCTGCGGAGCCATTTCGACGTGGCGCCGTTTGCCGCGGTTTTGTTTCTGCTGCTGATCTTCCTGCTGCTCGGGGCGCTGCTGCCCGTGCCCGGCATCCCCCTGCGCCCGCCGGCGGCCGACAATCTGCCGGGCATCGACCGCCCGTCCGTCAGCATGGCCGTGGATGCCGACGAGCGCCTCTACTATGAAAACCAGATCGTCACCGAGCGGCAGCTGCGGGTCGATCTGCAGGCCGCCGCCCGCGGCGCGCGGGAGCCGCTCACCCTCATCATCCACGCCGACAAGTCCGTCAGCTACGATCGCCTCGCCCGCCTGGCCCTGCTGGCGCGCGAACCGGCCATCGGCATCACCAATCTCCTCCTCGCCACCCTGCCCCGCGCCGACGCCGCGCCCGCCAAGCCATGAACGCCGTGTCCGCAGAGCCGACGCCGCCGGCCGAGCCCGGCCGCATGGGCACCGGCTGGGCGCCCCGCAAGCTATTATTCCTCATCGCCCTCGTCCTCGCCGCGCACCTCGGTTTGATTTTTGTTTTCGGCGGCAAAAAACCGGTTCACCCGCCGGCCGTCGGCCCGGTGCCGCATTTCCAACTGGTCGACAGCGCGAACGAACTCATCGCCCTGTACGACCCCACGCTGTTCGCCCTGCCGCACCAGAATGATGACGTCACCCCGTACTGGATGCTCCGGCCCAAGGTCAATCCCCCGTCGTTCAAATGGCGGGAACCGGCGCAATTTCTGCCGCTGGCAGCGGACCGGCTCGGCGCGGCCCTAGATGATTTCATGCAGACCAACCGGTTTCCCGAAGTGCCGCTGAACCTCCTGCCCGCCCCCGCCCTGACCGAAGTCAACGAGCCGTTCCCATCCGTCCTGCCCGCGGCCTCCACCCTGACCGTGCATGGCGCCCTCGCGCAACGCCGCCAATTGAACACCGTCCCCCTGCCCTCGCCCGCGGTCAACGACGTGCTGGACGTGAGCCGCGTGCTGGCCACCGTGGACCCCGCCGGCTTCATCGCATCCGTCGTGATGCTGGACACCAGCGGCAACCTGGACGCCGACCAGGCCGCCCTGCAAGCCGCCAAGCAACTGCGCTTCGCCCCGGCGCCGCAGGTCACCTTCGGCGCCATCACCTTCCAATGGCACACCGTGCCGCTGGCCACCACCAACGCGCCATGAGCATTCCCTATCTGCTGGTGATCTACGTGATGCTGACCCTGGGCCTGCTCTGCGTCGTGGGTATTTATTCCGAACTGCGCCGCCGCCGCTTCGGCCCCGCCCATCCGGAAGACCGCGTGTTCCGCTGCACCAAATGCGGCTTCGTCTACACCGACGATGCCGACGTGGACCGCTCCCGCTGCACCCAATGCGGCAAGCTCAACGACCCCGTGGTGTTTTGACCGGACCAATCGCCCGCCCCGGTCTTGGCAGACGCGCCTTGCGGCGGGTCAAATGGTGGGGCGAGCGTCCCCGCGAGCCGGTCTATAATCAGGCCCGACCGGCACGGACCCCTAAGAATGCGCCGTGGAGATGATTTCGTTGATCTTGTCCTGAATGGCTTCGGCTTCCGCCCGCGTAACCGGGTCGTGGAACGGGATGTTCAACTGCTGAACACTGTCCAGGCTTCGGGCCGCGCCTGCCGCAATGGCATCCAAAACATCCTGCATGGATACCTTGGGCGTGATGAGATCATAGAGACCGTTTAATTGATTTCGCAGCTCCGGCGACACCACGCGGGCGTTGTCGGCAGGTAAAGAGGGATCAAAAGGCATAAGAATGGTTGGCTTGAGGACTCGGGCGTCGGGCGGGGGCTTTGACACCCCGCACCCTTCGCCCAATGCCTCGCGCCGTTTGAGGGTTTACGGCACCGCTATCATTGCCGGGTCGCTCCACGGGCCTTTGCCCGTCTTTTTCTTGCCCACGCCCCGGGCACGAATCCAGACCAGCGTCTGGCTGGGCATGTCCGTGAAGGTCGTGCGGCAGCCGGACGAAGTGTCCAGATGTTTCCAGTTCTCCTCCTTGGTCGGGTCCGTGCACCAGTCATAATCATAACTGGCCGAACCGTGGTCAGGCTTGCAGGCGCTTTTAACCGCGCCGGCAACGGTGTTAATAGACCGCACGAAAAAGGATATGAAAACAGGCCCGCAAACGAGCTTGGAGCCGCCAACCGCGCGTCGGTGTTCGCGGGGTTTGCCTGAGTCTCTTTTGTGGTAAAAACCCTGT
>CAIXBQ010000137.1 GCA_903917705.1 uncultured Verrucomicrobia subdivision 3 bacterium
AGGTGTCTCCAAAAACGGCGCGCTCAGCCAATTTTCATCGCCGGAACTTGGCCACCTCATCGAAAGCAATCTCGGTTGCCACTTTTTCCCGTTCTCAGGCCTCTTTTTCCAAAAATCAAACCTCGCTATGAAATATCCGGGTTAGAGCGTTTTAAGCAAAGGCATATCCGGGACGTCCGTTCCCGTCCCCATGAACCCCAAGAGGGAGTAACGCGCACCTCACCCCGGCCCTCTCCCCATCGGCTACGCCGACGCGGAGAGGGAGAAACGCTCCCAGTCGCTGGGTCAAACGATGATCCGGTCCGGGCAATGGCGCAGCCCGCGAAGCGGCCGACCGGACGGGGATGGCGCCCGCGTTTACCCGAAAGAGTCAGGAAATGGAATTGCCACACGCGCCGCCGTTGGCGCAAATTGTCGGGATGAAATCGATCTCCGCCGTCCGGCTGCTCGCGCTGACCGCCATTGCCCTCGCCTTGAACCTACGCGCCGAGGAATCGCCGCGCGAACACCTTTCGCTCGACGCCAACTGGAAATTCCATCTCGGCGACGACTGGCCGAACGCGCTCCGCCTGGACAAGGCCGGCGAAAGCGGCGGCCCCGCCGCCGAGAAGTTCAACGACTCCTCCTGGCGCACGCTCGACCTGCCGCATGACTGGGCGATCGAGCTGCCGTTCGACAAGTCGTCGGACACCAGCCACGGGTTCAAGCCGGTCGGGCCGGGCTTCGCCAAGAACAGCATCGGCTGGTATCGCCGGGCATTCGAGCTGCCGAAGACCGACGCGGGCAAGCGCATCTGGCTGACGTTCGACGGCGTGTTCCGCGACGCGACGGTATGGGTGAACGGCTGGCTGGTGCAGCGGCACGAGGGCGGCTACTACCCGTTCCGGCAGGACATCACGGATATCGTGCGGTTCGGCGGCAAGAATCTGGTGACGGTGAAGGTGGACGCGAGCAGGTTCGAGGGCTGGTTTTACGAGGGCGCGGGGATTTACCGCCACGTGTGGCTGGACAAGACCGCACCGGTAACCATCGCGCCGGACGGGGTGTTTGTTTACAGCAAATTCAAGAACGACGTTCCGGATGGCTTTGGGGAAATCCACATTCAAACGAGCTTGTTAAATACAGGAAACACTAAAGCCGAAGCTACTGTCCGCAACGAACTCATCGCACCAGACGGAAAAGTGATTGAACATTATCCGATGGATTCTCACAACACTCTTTCTCTGACACAAGGAGAGCAAAAAGAATTTAAGACTGTCATCAAGTTCCATCCCAAAAACCAAGGGGATTCCTCTGACGGAGCTTATGTGGAGCCTGCTGCTCACGATCCAATTCTCTGGTCGCCCGAAACTCCAAAACTTTACAAGGTCATCACCACCGTTTCCGTGGACGGCAAAGTGGTTGACCACAAGGAAACCGAGTTCGGCATCCGCACGTTCGCCTTCGACAAGGACAAGGGCTTTTTGCTGAACGGCAAGCCTTACGAACTTTACGGCACCTGCAACCATCAGGACATGGCGGGCGTGGGCGCGGCGCTGCCGGATGCGCTCCAGTATTTCCGCGTGGCCAAGCTGAAGGAGTTCGGCTGCAACGCGTATCGCACCTCGCACAATCCGCCCACGCCGGAACTGCTCGACGCCTGCGACCACCTCGGCATGATCGTCATGGACGAGAGCCGCCTGCTGGGCAGCGATTCGGAAAACCTGCGCAAGTGGGAAGACCAGGTCCGCCGCGACCGCAACCACGCGAGCGTGGGCATCTGGAGCGTGGCGAACGAGGAGTTCTTCGTGCAGTCCACCCCGCAGGCCGGCAACGTCACCCGCACGATGCAAAATCTGGTGAAGCAGCTCGACCCGACGCGGCCGGTGACCTACGCCGCGCCGCAGGGCGACACTTTCGACGGCGTCAACGGCGCCATCGAGGTGCGCGGCTGGAATTATCACATCGGCCAGGACATGGATAATTACCACGCCAAGCACCCCGACCAGCCGAACGTCGGCACGGAACAGGCCAGCACGGTCAGCACCCGCGGCATCTACGAGAACGACAAGGCGCGCGGCTACGTGAGCGCCTACGACGTGAACGCGCCGAGCTGGGCGCACACGGCAGAGCGCTGGTGGAGCTATTTCGCGGACCGGCCGTGGCTGAGCGGCGGGTTCGTGTGGACGGGCTTTGATTATCGCGGCGAGCCGACGCCGTATGCGTGGCCGTGCATCAACTCGCATTTCGGCGTGCTGGACGTGTGCGGTTACCCGAAGGACAATTTTTATTACTACCGGTCATGGTGGACGACGAACACCGTGCTGCACCTGCTCCCGCACTGGAACTGGGCCGGCAAGGAAGGGCAGGAAATCCGCGTGGACGCGCTGAGCAACTGCGAGGAAGTGGAATTGTTTTTGAATGGCGCATCGATCGGCAAGCAGCCGATGAAACGCAATTCCAAGCTGACGTGGCAGGTGAAATACGCGCCCGGCATCGTGTCGGCAAAAGGTTTTAACGGCGGTAAAGTCGTCGCGGAAACCAAAGTGGAAACGACCGGCGAAGCGGCGGCGGTGCAACTCACGCCGAACCGCGCAATCATCAATGCCGACGGCGAAGACGTGAGCGTGATCACCGTTTCCGTGGCGGACGAAAAAGGCCGCACGGTGCCGACGGCGGGGAACAAAATCAGTTTTGCCCTCGAAGGCGCGGGGAAAATTCTCGGCGTCGGCAACGGCGATCCCAGCTGCCACGAGCCGGACACGTTTATCGCATCAGCACCGGTGCAGACCATTCCGGTCAACGACTGGCGCTGGAAGCTCGGTGCCGTTTCCGCGAAAGGCGCGCTGGCTCCCGAATACGCGCCGGCGTTTGACGATTCGGCCTGGAACAAAATCAAGCCCAAGACCGACGGCGACACCGGCGACATGGTTTTGAAGGAAGGCGAGTCGGCCTTTTTTCGCGCGCACGTCAGCGTGACCGAGGCCGATCTCGCGAGTCCCGGCGTGCAGGTACGGTTCGCCTGCATTGACGACCACGGCTGGGTGTTCGTCAATAACCAGCGCGTCGGCGAATCCACCGACTGGGCGGCGCAGCCGGCGTTTGACATCAAGAAAGCGCTGCACGCCGGCGACAACGTCATCGCCGTGGGCGTGCGGAACACCGACGGCGCGGGCGGCTTGAATCCGGATGTGAACGTGGAGCTGGTCGGCAAATCCGTTTCCGCTGGCTGGTCGCGCAGCGTCTTCAACGGCCTCGCGCAAATCCTGGTGCAGTCCACGAAGGACGCCGGTGAAATCAAGCTGACGGCGACGGCGGAAGGCTTGCAGCCGGCGACGGCGGCCGTGCAGGCGCAGGCATGCCCGCCGCAGCCGAGCGTGCCGTAAGGAAAAGGCCGACCGGAAGATCAGAGGTCGTATATCGCCGTGTCTTCACACGCGGCGTACTTTTCCAACATTTTGTGGTAAACCCGGACGGCGGCCTTATCCGGGCGGATTTCGCTGCCCGCCAGCGGCGCGGTGAAACCGGCGACGAGTTTGTCCCACTTGGGATTCTTGTCCACCGCCACGAGCCACCCGTGCGCGGCCTGCAGCGCGGCGCCAAGCGCGGCGCTCTTGGAGACCTCGATCCGCAAGACGCGGCAGTTCATCACATCGGCCACCACCTGCAGCAGGGCGCGGTCGGCGGCGGCGCCGCCGGTGACGAAGATGGTTTCCGGCGCGACCTGCATCCATTGCGAGTGCAGCCGCATCGAAAGCAGCTGCGCCTCGAAAACGGCGCGGCAGTTGGCGGCCACATTCTTTTCATCGAGGTCGTAACGGTGAATGCCGGGCCGGTTGACGCGCGGCACAATCTCGGCCTCGAACCACGGCAGCAGAATCCCGCCATTATTGCCGGGCGGCGTTTGCGCCACCAGCTCGCCGAACTTCTTCCAGTCGGAAATCTTGTAGAGTTCCCGGACCTTTTCGCGGGTGAGCGAGCCGTTCTTGAAACAGATGAGCGTCAGGTAGCCGCCGGTCGGCGAACCGAAGACGTGGCCTTCGCCGTTCTCGTCGGTCTGGCATTTTTCCATGGTGCCCAAATACGTGTCGCTCGTGCCGAGGCTGATGGCGACCTGACCGGGCTTGATCAGACCGAGGCCGATGACGCTCGCCGGATTATCGCCGGTCCAGACAGTGGCCAGCGCCTCGGGATTGAGACCGTATTTCTGGACGAAGTAGGGACTGACCGGACCAATGAGCCGGCCCGACTCCGCGAGCAGCGGCAGCTTCTTGACGAGGCTGGGCGCGGTGGCCTTGAGCGCGTCGTGGTTCCAGTTCTTCCGGCGGATATCCATGAGGTTCATCCCCGCGCCGTCGCCGAAATCGATCGGCGCGATTTTTCCGGCGAGCAGCGACGCCATGAACGAGCTGACCAGGGCGATGCTGACGGTCTTTTCGTAGGACTTCGGATCGGTCTTGTAGAATTTGCGGATTTGCGGGCCGGTGAACCGCTCGAACGTGTCCGAGCCGGTGCGCGAAGCCGTGAACTTGATGCCGCCGAGTTTCTTGCGGATTTCGGCGCATTCCTTCGCGGTGGAGGAATCCATCCAGATGGGCGAGGTCTTGCGCGCAAAAACGCCGTCGAGGTTTTCGACGAGCGATTTTTTGGGATCCAGGGCGGCCAGGGCTTCCGCCGCCTTTTCGTTGAGATAAACAGAGCCGTGCTGCTGGCCGCTGCCGCTGACGGCGAGGACCTTCCCGAGCGCCACGCCATCCTTTTTCATCTGCGCGAACAGCAAATCAAGCGCCGCGGCCCAGAGCAGCGGCGAGCTGTGCTTGACGAGCGGATCGCGGTTCGGCAGCACGCCGTTGCGCGTTTTGAACTGCGGCAGCGCCTGGTCGAAATTGAGGGATTTTTCGTAAACGACCTTGCGCGAGTCGAGGTCAATGACCACGGCGCTCAAGCTTTGCGTGCTGGAATCAAGTCCAAGAAAAAGTTTGGCCATGTTATTTTAGAGATTTTGTTGGTATCTGACTTCCTGATATTATAAGCAATCCTTGCAAATGAAAAGCCTGCTCTGGCTATATTGTTGCGGTTGGACCCTGGCCGGGCTGGCGGCGGGCGGCGCGCCGATTGACCGCCACGCGCTCGTGACACGGCATGACGTGGCGCTGACGAACTTCGACGCGACCAATCCGCTCTCCGTTGGCAACGGCCGGTTTTGCCTTACCGTGGATGCGACCGGCCTGCAGACGTTTCCCGATGCGTTTGCGAAGACGACGCCGCTTGGCACGCTAGCGGACTGGGGCTGGCACACGTTTCCGAATCCGAACAACTGGAGCATTGATACGTTTCAATTCAAGGAATACACCGACCTCAACGGGCGCAAAGTCCCCTATGCAGACGTCCCGCACAACCAGCAGACGCCGGAAATCAAATGGCTGCGGACCAATCCGCACCGGCTGCATCTGGGCCAAATCGGTTTCGTTTTGAAGCACGCCGACGGCTCGCCCGCGACGACCGATGATTTACGCGACATCCGACAAACACTGGATTTGTGGAACGGTGAAATCACCAGTCAATTTAAATTCGACGGCGAGCCGGTGGAGGTGGAAACGGTTTGCGAACCGAATCTGGACGCGATCGCCGTGCGCGTGAAATCGCCGCTGATAAAATCGGGCCGGCTCGGCATTCAAATCCATTTCCCCTACGGCACGGGGGAAACGGTGACCGCCGATTGGAGCAAGCCGGACGCGCACGAAACGATCTTGTCGCAACCGGAACCGAACGAGGCGGAATTCCAGCGCAAGCTCGACCAGGATGAATATTATGTGGAAGCAAACTGGACCCGCGGCGCGACCTTGACCAACGCGGCCAAACACCAATTCATCGTCATGCCCGACGGCAAGACCGACGCGCTGGAACTGGTCTGCGCCTTTCAACCAACCAGTTTTCCCAACCCCGGCAGGCTACCGAACTTTGCCCAAGCCAAACGCGATGCCCAAAGGTATTGGAACCATTTCTGGCAGACGGGTGGCGCGATTGATTTGTCCGGCAGCCAAGACCCGCGCTGGTTTGAGCTGGAGCGGCGGATTATCCTCTCGCAATACCTCACGGCGATCCAGGATGCCGGCGGCAATCCGCCGCAGGAAACCGGGCTGACCTACAATTCGTGGGAAGGCAAATTCCATCTCGAAATGCACTGGTGGCACGAGGCGCACTTCGCGTTGTGGAACCGGCTGCCGCTCCTGGAAAAATCGCTCGGCTATTACCAGCGAATCCTGTCGCGCGCGGAGGGGACGGCGAGGAAGCAAGGCTACGCGGGGGCGCGCTGGCCGAAGATGACAAGCCCCAGCGGCGCGGAATCACCATCGCCGGTCGGGCCATTTCTAGCCTGGCAGGAGCCGCACCCGATTTTTTACGCGGAGTTGTGCTGGCGCGAGCATCAGGACCAGGCCACGCTCGAAAAATACCGGGACATCGTTTTCCAGACGGCGGACTTCATGGCGAGCTATGCGGCGTGGGACACAAACACCGGCCGTTACGTTCTCGGCACGGTGCTGCAATGCGCCCAGGAAATTTTCCCGAAGGACAACACCTTCAACCCGACGTTTGAGCTGACCTACTGGCGCTGGGCTTTGGAGACCGCGCAAAACTGGCGGCGGCGGCTCGGCCAGCCGCGCGATCAGAAATGGGACGCCGTATTGCGCGGCCTGGCCAAACCGCCCGTTGCGGACGGCAAATATCTTTTCACTGAAACCACGCCCGATGGCTACACCAACCCGAAATGGAACGCGGATCATCCGGCGGTCACCGGCGCCTTGAGCTTTGTGCCCGGCCCGCAAATTGACCTGCAGACGATGCGCCACACCCTCGACTGGATCTGGGATCATTGGAACTGGCCGGACACCTGGGGCTGGGATTATCCGATGCTCGCGATGACCGCCGCGCGCCTGGGCGAGCCGGAGCGGGCCATTGACGCCCTGCTGCTCGACACGCCGAAAAACCATTATGCCATCAATGGCCAGGTCTATCAGCGACCCGGCCTGACCATTTATCTGCCGGCTAACGGCGGCCTGCTTTATGCCGTCGCGCTGATGGCCGCCGGCTGGGATTCGCCTTCGCCCGACAGCTCCGGCGCCACCAGCGGCGCACCCAAAAGGAACGCGCCGGGCTTCCCCGACAACGACCGGTGGTCCGTGCGCTGGGAAAACCTCCGCCCCGCACCCTAGCCAGAATTGGTGATTGCCGCCCCGCGGTCGCGTGGTAGCCTGCGCGGCAAAATCCTGTAATTTTAATTTATCCGCCATGAGCATTGAAAAATCCCATTTCCTCGCCCGCGAGCGCTATGCGCAGCTGGGCGTGAACGTTGACCGCGCGCTGAAGACGCTGGCGCAGATCCCCGTTTCGCTGCACTGCTGGCAGGGCGACGACGTGGGCGGCTTTGAAAATTTCGGCGGCACGCTCGGCGGCGGACTGGTGGCCACCGGCAATCATCCCGGCAAAGCGCGCACGCCGGATGAACTGCGCGCCGACCTGGAACAGGCCTATGCGCTCATCCCCGGCAAGCACCGGCTGAACCTGCACGCGTTCTACGGCGAATTCGGCGGCCAGAAAGTGGACCGCGACGAAATCGAGCCGAAGCATTTCGCGAACTGGATTGGCTGGGCGAAGAAAAACGGCCTCGGCCTCGATTACAACCCCACCTGCTTCTCGCATCCCAACGCCGCCGACGGCTTCACGCTGGCGCACGCGAACAAGGACATCCGCAAATTCTGGATCGAGCATTGCCGCCGCTCGCGCGAGATCGGCGCGGCCATGGGCAAGGCCCTCGGCAAAACCTGCGTGACGAACGTGTGGATCCCCGACGGCATGAAGGACACGCCCGCCGACCGCAACGCCCCGCGCGCCCGGCTGGCGGAATCGCTGGACGCGATTTTCCAGCGGCCGATTTCCCCGAAGCTGAACCTCGACGCCGTGGAGCCGAAGCTGTTCGGCATCGGCAGCGAAAGCTATGTCGCCGGCTCGCACGAATTTTATCTCGGATACGCCGTCAGCCGGAAGAAGCTGCTGACGCTCGACGCCGGCCATTATCACCCCACGGAGAGCATCGCGGACAAGATTTCCAGCGTGATGCAATACCTGCCGGAGATTTTGCTGCATGTCAGCCGCGGCGTCCGCTGGGACAGCGACCACGTGGTGATCCTCAACGACGACCTGCTCGCCATCGCCCGCGAAATCGTCGCGAACGGCTACGCGGACCGGGTGCACATCGGCCTGGATTATTTCGACGCGAGCATCAACCGCGTCGCCGCCTGGACCATCGGCACGCGCAACATGCTTCGCGCGCTGCTCATCGCCCTGCTGGAGCCGCCGGCCATCAAGGCGGCGGAGGCGCAGGGCGATTTCACGACCCGCCTGGCCATGCAGGAAGAGGCCAAGACGCTGCCGTTCGGCGCGGTGTGGGATTACTACTGCGAATCCCGCGGGGTGCCGGCCGGTGAAAACTGGCTGACGGAAATGAAGAACTACGAAACCAAAGTGCTGAGCAAACGCGGTTAAACCCAATCCACCAACCAAACCTGATCATGCAATCCAAACGCAATCCGTTACTGTTCGCCTTCCTGATGGTGGCGAGCCTTTTTTTCATCTGGGGCTTTTGCCACGCCATGCTGGACGTGCTGAACAAGCATTTCCAGAATCTGCTCAGCCTCAGCAAAACCCAGTCCGGCCTCATCCAGACGGCGTTTTTCATCGCGTATTTACTGGTGGCATTTCCCGCGGCGAAACTGATCCGCCGCGTCGGCTACCAGCGCGGCATCCTGACCGGGCTGGTCATTCTGGGCATCGGCGCGTTCCTGTTCATCCCCGCCGGGCTGGTGTTCAAAACGTTCGGCGCGTTCCTGTTTGCCCTGTTCGTGCTGGCCTCCGGCCTGGCGTGCATTGAAACCGCGGCCAATCCCTACATCACCATCCTCGGCCCGAAAGACAGCGCGGCGGCGCGCCTATCCGTCGCCCAGGCGTTCAACTCCTGCGCCTACATCCTGGCGCCGACCGTCGGCGGCCTGCTGCTGTTCGGCCAGAAAGTGGATCCGGACCATCCGGATTTTCATCCGCTCCTGCTGCCCTACATCGTGCTGGGCTGCGTGGTGCTGTTGATTTTCACCGTGTTTTCATTTGTCAAACTGCCGGTCATTGAAGAGGGCACCAAAGTCGGGGAGGCCGACGACGTCACCATCCTGAAAGCGCCCCTGTCCCGCCTGCCGCATTTCAAGTGGGGGGTGTTCACGCAGTTTCTTTACATCATCTCGCAGATCGGCATCAACGCGTTCGCGGTGAATTACATCCTGGAGAATGCCATCGTGAAGGACGCCGCCGGCAACACCGCCACCGCGCCGCTGTTCGCCTGGTATGGCCACCTCACGCACGCGGCCACGCCCGAAGCCACCGCCGCCTACGTGATCAGCCTGGCCATGATTCTCTACGCCGTCGGGCGCTTCAGCGGCGGCGCCATCACGCGCGCCATCAAGCCCAACCTCCTGCTCGCGCTTTACGGCCTCGCCAACGTCATCATCGTGGTGATGGCCATGGCCGACATCAAGATGGTCTCGTGGATGATTCTGCCGTTCAGCTGGCTGTTCATGTCCATCATGTTCCCGTTCATCTTTGCGATGAGCATCCGCAACCTCGGCCCGCAGACCAAAATCGCCGCCTCGTTCCACGTCATGGCCGTCGGGGCCGCCGGCTCCATTTCCGCCGTGGCCATGGGCTGGCTGTGGGACCGCTACCACAGCGTGGGCATTTCCTTCACCCTGCCGCTGATCGGCTTTGTCGCCACGGCCCTTTACGGCCTGGCGTATCCGAAATTGCTCGCGCAATCCGCCAAGGCGGACTGAACCGCTGGGTCCTAAAAAACCAACGCCGGCGGAATTTTATTCCGCCGGCGTTTGGCTTTAAAGTTTCCCCGCGGTCAGATCTGGAAATCCAGCGCCGCGTTTTTCTCCGCCTTGGCCAGCACCCGCATGTCCAGGCCGTCATAGATCACCAGCGAATTCGGCGGCACGCTGTCCATGATGAACACATTGCCGCCGATCGTGCTGCCCGCGCCGATGACCGTCTCGCCCCCCAGGATCGTCGCCCCCGGATAAATCGTCACGCGGTCCTCGATCGTCGGATGCCGCTTCTTGCCGCGCAGCAGCTGGCCGGCCGCGGTGGACTTGGCCCCGAGCGTCACCCCGTGATACATCTTCACATGCTGGCCGATCGTCGCCGTCTCCCCCACCACCGTGCCCGTGCAATGGTCCACGAAAAAATGCGACCCGATCTTCGCGCCCGGATGCAAGTCCATGCCCGTGCGCGCGTGCGCCCACTCCGACATGATGCGCGGGATCAGCGCCACATTTTTCAGATACAGCGCATGCGCCAGCCGCTGCACCGCGATCGCCTCCACGAACGGATACGAGACAATGATCTCCTCCTTGCTCATCGCCGCCGGGTCGCCGTTGTAAGCCGCCTCCACATCCGTCTGCAAAATTTCCCGGATGCCCGGCAGCCCGGCCAGAAACTCCACCGTCAGCCGGTGCGCCTCCCGGGTGATCTCCGGTTTCGCCAGCCCGTCCGGCGGCTGATATTCCAGGCTCTTGCGGATTTCGTCCTCCAGATCGCCCCGCACCACATCCAGCAACTCCGCCGTCTTCACCTTGATCTCGGAAGAATGGATCAATTTTTCATCGAAGAAACCGGGGAACAGCAGCCGCAGCAATTCCTGCGTGATCGCCGTGATGGCCCGCTTGGACGGCAGGTTTTTGCCGTCCAGATGATTGATCCCGCCGAACCGCGCATAAGACGCGACCAGGTCGTTGGTGAGTTGGGTGACCGTTTCCACGACCCGAAACTACCATGAAGCCACCCGGACACAAAGATTTTGTCTGAAAACCAATGCGTCGTGGATTGCGCTGGCGGGGCGCAGCGGCGACAGCGCTCTTGCACGACCTGCCAAGTTGGTTGGGCGGTTCCGAAAGCGGCGTCGCGCTTCGCTTGCCGCCGCAGACCAAGATGGTTTTAGCAGTGCGAAGTCCCTCCCGAAATTGAGCCGCAATCAATTCGCCCGGCTGAAAAGATTGCCGAGCCGCTGCGGTTTGCGCGAGACGTCCAGCAGCGGCTCGATGCGTCTAGTATCCTGGTCATAAAAATTGGCGTCGTTGTATCTACCCATGGCACCCGCGCGATCCAGCGGCCAAAACCAGAGACTCCCGTCGGCGGCGAGACTGATAACGCCGCCATCCGCATTCGCAATCCCGACCCAATCCGAGTGGATTCCCAGCCGGACCGGAGTCTGGCCAAGAATTCTCCGCTCATCGCGCCCGGGATCCCAGCCGCTCCGGCCGTCCCGATAAAAATTCCACAGCCACAGCGTACCGTCGTCCTTCAGCGTGACGACTTTTCCACCCTGCCCGGCCACATCCAGCCAGTTGGTTCCGCGGCCGAACTGCCGGTCCACCACCTTCCATTCTAAAATGCCATTGCCCTTACGAGGGTTTTGGTTCCATTGCATATCCGCCCAGATGCGAAACGATCCATCGCCAAAGACTCCCAGGTAATAATTCAAGGCCTCCGAACTGTCGGTCTTGTAGCCATGCCAACGCCGATTGGTGAGCAGCGGCGCGCGTTCAATGGTGAATTCATGCTCGTGTTCCACCACCCGGTTGGTTGCCTCCTCATGATTGCCGCTCCACTGGATCCACAGGCTGCCGTCGGTCTTGCGGAAGCAAAGCAGCCGGTTGGCCTGAAACACTTCCGCCCAGTTGGTGCCCACCCCGATCCGCTGCGGCGTGTACGAGGTCAAACCCGGCCAATCGTTGTATTTGATATCCCGGTTCCGGCTCCCCCAGCGCCACAGGGTGCCATCGGTTTTGACGAGCAGCATGAAGGGCCATTCCTGCACCACGCTGCTCCAGTTAGTCTCGCTGCCATACCGCACCACCGCGCCCGCCTCAATCACCTGCCACCGCCCGTTCCCCTGCACGGTGCGCCGCGGGGTGGCGGACACCCACAGCGAGCCGTCCGTCTTGATGCCGACCTGTTCCTGCCAGCCGTTGTACACCATGCTCACCCAGTTTGAACCACCGAGAAAATGGCCCTGGCCCAGGCTGATCAGCCGCAGGTCGCCGAGATACAGCGCCAGCGGATTCCACACGCGCGTGACCATGGCGAAATAATCCGTCCAGATTCGCCCGTCCGGCAGGCGCACGGACAAAGCGTCCCATTGTTCGTGCAACACCGGCGGATTCGCCCGCGACAGCCGCGCCGCGCCATGCGACGGCTCAAACGGCGTCAGCTTTTCCCACGCGCGATGGTAAATCGCCGACGTCGCCGCCGCGATCAAGCCCAGCACGGCCAGCAGCGCCAGCGCGTTTTGCCGCCAGACCGGGCCGCCCAGAAACATGCGCTGGGAATTGTGCCGGGCCAAGGCCGCCAGCGCGACCGCCAGCGCCGGCCCGCCGATCCAATAGATCAGCCCGCCCCGCCACGGCAGATGCACGCCGAAGAAATTCGACCCCTGATTCATGACCACCAGAAACCCCGCCAGCAAAATCCCGAGCGCGGCGGGCGCCAGCGCCTGCAGCGTGTTGCGCGCCAGCGTGGAGGCATAAAAGGAAATCAGCCCGATGGCCAGGACGAGCCCCAGCTGGGCGAGCACCGGCAGGAGCGGCTCCAGCTGATAGAAACAAAACCAGAAGAAGGCGAACGGGATGGGCGGCTGCTCCTGCCAGCCCACCAGATACGCCATGCCGTTGACGCCTTTGAGCGGATTAAAGGCGTAGTGCAGGTCGGGCAAAATCCGGGCGCCTTCCAGCAGCAGCGGCAGCCCCAGCCCGAACAGCACGGACAGCATCAAGACCATCCGGATTTTCACCGCAAACAGGGTGCGCCGCTTCACCGGCAGGCAAAGCTGGCCTTCGAGCGTGCCCATTTTGCGCTCCTCGGCGGCGGCGGCGCAGCCGACCAGCAACGGCATCACCAGCCAGAGCAGCCAGAACGATTCGAGCACAAACTCGAGCGAGGAGTTTTTCTGAAAGCTGCCGAACTTGCGCGCGGCCAGGACGCCGAGATGCAGCAGCGCCAGCGCCCCCGCCATGATGAGCTGCGACTGGTGCAGCTGGAATTCCTTCGCCGCCAGCGCCGCGCGCGGCCGCCAAGTCCGGTGGGGCGAGGCACCTGACGAGCCGATGTCCAAAGCCGTCTGCGGCTCGCGAGGACGCTCGCCCCACCACTTAAGCCCGCGCATTTCCGGCAGGGCGATGGTGCCGCCCGTCCACGCCACGTCCTGCGCCCGCAAAAACAGCCGGCGGGCAAACCAGATTCCGGCCGCGCTGTAAATCAGCAGCGCCGCGATCACCGCGGGCTCCTCGGCGGCGGCGTATTTTTGCGGCCACAGGCCGGTGATGAGCACCAGCAAAGCCCCGGGCGTGAGCAGCGTGAACCAAAACGCCGCCGCCACCTGCCGGAGCAGCAACACCGACCACAGCGCGCCGGAGTAAATCACCACCAGAAACAACCCCACGAGGGCAAACGTATCCCGACAATAGCCGGCCGCCACCGGGACTTTGAACAGTTCAAGGCGCAGCCACAGAATAGCACACCACAGAAACCCGGCGCTGAACAACGCCGCGGCGAGCAGCCACGCTTTCGTTTGCCAAATCCGGTGGCGGGACACCGGCTGCGCGAGCAGCATCGAAAAAGTTCCCGCGCTGATTTCCGCGCCGAACGCATTCAGCGCCATGAACACGGCAATCGCCCCGCAAAAAACGAAGGAGATGAAAAACGCGAAATCATCATACCCCAACCGCTCCGCCTTCAAAAACCAGTTGGCCAACGACAGCGCCACGCCCATCAAGAAGCCCGGCAGCAACAGGCGGATTTCCTTTTTAACGAGCGCATTCATGCGATGACCTTTTTCAACACGTCCGACGCCACGAAGATTTCCTCCAGCGACAGCGCTTCGCACCGCAGCTCCTCCGGCGAATGCGATTTCAATTCCGCCATCAGTTTTTCGCTGTTGCCGTTGGCGAGAATCTCCATTTCGCGTCCGCTTTGCTTCACGCTCAACGCGCCGGACAAATCCATCCGCCCCGGCGGCTGCGCAAAGCGGGCGCGGATTTTGCGGAAGCGGTCGCGCGCGGCATCGGCGGCCATCGTCAACAGTTCGCGGCCCTGATCGATGATGGTGAACTCGTCGATCAAGCCCTCGAATTCGGAGATCAGATGCGTGGACACGAACACCGTGCGGCGGCCGGGATCGCCGGATTGATACGCGCCGATGACGGTCTCGATGAATTCGCGGCGGACAATCGGGTCGAGGCCGCTCGTCGGCTCGTCCAGCACGAGCAATTCCGGCTCGGGACAAATGGCGCCGATCAGCGCGAGCTGCGTGCGCTGGCCCTTCGAGAGATGGCTCGCCTTCTGTTTCGGGTCGAGCTGAAAGCGCTTCAGCAGGTCGCCTTCAATATCCCGGTTCCAATGTTTGCGGAAGGAGGCGAGATATTCCAGCGTCTCCCGCACGGTCATCCACGGATAAAAGGCGACCAGGTCCGGCACATAGGCGAGCCGCGATTTCACGGCGACTTCGTCCTGGCGCGGGTCAAGGCCGAACACCCGCACCGCCCCGGCATCCGGCCGGAGCAGGTTGAGCAGGCATTTGATCGTGGTGGTTTTACCGGCGCCGTTGCGGCCGAAAAAGCCATAACATTTCCCGGGGCGCACGCTCAAGGTCAGGCCGTTCACGGCGTCCAGCCGGCCGTAGCGCCGCGAGAGGTTTTGGATTTCAATGATGGGCGAGTCAGTGTTCATGGGGATTTATTCGTGGTCGGATTTTTCCCTCACCCGGCGCTCGAAGCTATCGAGCCGTTCCCGGACAAGGGCGAGAAACGCGTCGCGATCGACCTGCAGGTGATGCGCGGCGACGACGGCTTCGTCAATTTCCTTGGTCAATATCTTTGCGCGCGCCGACTTGGTGAACGGCGAACTGGTCGCTTTTAGAAAACATCCCCTGCCGGGAACCGTCTCGATGACGCCCTGGTTTTCCAACTCCGCGTAGGCCTTGGCGACGGTGTTGCGATTGACCCGGAGCTCCTCGGCCAGCGGGCGGATGGAGGGCAGCGGCTCCCCGAGCGGTGACGATGGTGGCCATTGACATGAGTCCGGCGTATCAGAAGGGGGTTCGGGAGAACTTCGGGAACGCTGAAATCGTGTTCGATAAATTTCATGTGATTAGCCAGGTGGTGAAGGCCGTGGATGAAGTGCG
>CAIXBQ010000138.1 GCA_903917705.1 uncultured Verrucomicrobia subdivision 3 bacterium
GCCCACAACGAAAATCCCAAGCCGTTTGTCTGGACAAAAAACGCCGGTCAAATCCTCGAGAGCCTCCGGCGCTACGCGGCAGAAACCATGCGAATTCAGGCCGATTAATTATGCAAGAATTCACTGACTCAGGAGACTAGTCTCTGCAAAGACACAGAAAAACGAATCTCTATAATCCATGAAAAAGTACCTGAAATTCAAATGTGTTTATTGTGGACAATCCATGGAGTGTGAACCCCAGCATGCGGGCCGGCAGTTGAAATGCCCGGCTTGCAGCCACAAGATTGTCGTTCCGCCGGATCCGGAAAACAAGGTTCCGGCGGCCCCTCCTCAGGATCAGACTTGGACAACGGATGTGCCTTCTCCCGATGTCACCCTGCCCACGAGGTATGCCTCGCCGAAGGATCAGAAGCCGCCGCCGCAGTCGGAATAAGGATTTGGGCGGGAGGAATGTGTTATGTTGCCTGAGTGGACAATCGTTGGATTCAGCGGCCACCGGAATTTGCCTGCTCCCCATGTCGCGGCCGCCGGGATTGGGGCGGCTTTGAATCAGCTGACGGCGAGCTGTGGGTCGCTGGGGGGGATTTCTTCATTGGCGGTCGGTGCGGACACTCTGTTTGTGAAGGAGATGGCGCGGCGCGAGCAGCCTTTTTTTCTGGTCCTTCCGTTCTCAAGGTCCAGGTTTCAAAAGGATTTTTCCGGCGAGGATTGGGATCGCCTTCAGCCTTTGCTGAACAGGGCTGCCAGCATTGAAGAAATCGTCCTCGGCGAATCCGTTGAGGAGCCTTACATGGAAGCGGGGGCGCTGATTGTTGACCGGGCTGACGTGGTCCTGGTGGTTTGGGATGGTGCGGTGGCGGCGGGTGCCGGCGGTACCGGCGACGTTGTGGCTTACGCCCGGGCCATGGGCAAACCATTGCTGATTGTTGATTCAACCACTGGGAATCTGGTTGCGGAGCGGCTCGAATTGCTGCCCGCCAAACCTGTTTTCCCCCCGGCTGCCAATGACGGCAGAACCCCTCGCCAAATGGTGGAGGAAAAATTTCTGGCGCTGGATCAGGCCGCCCAGGGCCATAGCTACGGGGTTCGGCATTTGATTCCCGCCATCATCATTCTTCAGCTGCTCACGGCGCCCTTGGGCTTGGGGGCGTTAACTTTGGATCTGCATCACACCCACGAACTGGCCAGCAAGCTGGTTATTGTCGCGGAGCTCCTTTTGTTGATGACTGCCTTTATCCTGATCTTCCAGCATCGCAAAAAACATCAACAATGGATCAGCAACCGCATCCAGGCCGAAATCTGCCGCTCTTTTCTGGCCACTTGGCACCTCCGCGGCAACGGCGAACATTCTCCGGCCATCGCCGTTCAGGGTTTTTCCCGCTTTTGTCGAAACCTGCGCCTCATTCAGCATATGGATAAAACCCCGACTCCTTCTCTGGAGGTCGTGCGTGACCAATATCTGGTTGGACGGATTCAGGGGCAGATCAATCATTTTAACCGCGAATATGGTACTGCCAGCCGGGCTTATCGAAAGCTCAAGGCCTACGCGATCATGGGAACGGCACTGGCGGCGTTGTTCACCGCGACCACTCTGGTGTTGTCCCTGCTGCCGCTCTCTGATGCGGCCTACACCGTGGCCAAAGTGCTGTCGCTGCTGTTTCCCCTGATAAGCGCCGCGCTGTTTACTCTGATCGTGACGCAGGATTATTCCCGGCGGACTGCGCGATATCGCGAAATGGTGCAGGTGCTGGAGGATATTGAAAAGCGCCTCAAGATCATTCGGACTTGGACCAGTCTTGCGCGCATCACGATCGAGGCGGAAACGGAATTGTTCCAGGAGATTGTGGAGTGGCAGTCATTCCAGCGGTTTGCTGGCGAACCGCATTAGTCCGGTTGTCCGGCGCATTTGCACCCGTGGTCTGTCGTGTGATGGGGGCAGCCGACTCGGTTTGTACCGCTTCGTACTTGTTAAGCTGGCGGCCCATGTGCGATTGGCGTCGGGACCGGGTGGGTCGTTGCTGTGAAAGGTTAACTATGTCTCATAATGTGTTCATCAGCCATTCCAGCTCGGACAAAGCTGTGGCTGAAGCCATTTGCCGCTGCCTGGAAGCCCATCAAATCCGCTGTTGGATTGCCCCGAGGAATATCTCCGCTGGCGAGACATGGGCGGGGTCCATCGCCGGGGCGATAGTCGATTGCCAACTGGTGCTCCTGGTCTTTTCTTCCGGGGCAAACCGATCTGAGCATGTCATGGCCGAAGTCGGGCTGGCGGTGGATCACCAGGTTTGGATCTTGCCGGTTCGCATCGAGAATGTGGAACCCGCGGGCGACTTGGAATATCATCTCAGTCGAAAACATTGGTTTGACGCCATCCCCCCGCCGATAGAGCAACACCTCGACCAAATCCGGGCGGTGGTGCAAAGCCGGTTGGGTATGGCTGCCCCCCCTCCGGAAATTCGTCCGCCGTCCGGTCGGCGCGCGATGCCGGAGCTAACCGTCCCGCCTCCGCCGTACGCAAAGGCGATCCCGTCACTGGCTGACCTGTCCGCTTCCCTGCAGGCTGATCTCGCCGCCTTGGGCTCCATGCCGCCCGCCCTGCTCGAAAAAATCGCGAATGCCTTGAACATCTCTGCGGAGGAACTGACTCCGGTGAACCTTTCCGCGGTCGCGGGATTGCATCTGGATGAGGGCGGCCTTTCCGACGGGGATTTGGCTTACTTGGCAAAACTGCAGAATTTGCGCTCGCTCAATTTGGCTGGGAACCAGATCACTGATGCCGGCGTCCTGCATTTGGCCGGAATGGTCGCGTTGCAATGGTTGACTTTGTCGGGCTGCCGGCAGGTCACTGCTGCCGGCTTGGCGCAGCTTTCCCGGCTGAAAGCCTTGCAACGGCTTCATATCTCTGGCGCCCCGATCACGGATGCCGGGGTGGCCTGCTTGGCGAAGTTGAAATCGTTGCGCTGGTTGAAAGTGGAGGATAGCCGAATGACCGATTCGGGATTCCGCGAGCTGAATAAAATGCTTGCCCACACCAAGATTATACACTAACAGCAGTTAATCAGTCTGTGAGCCGTCTCTTGTCATTTTGCGTCTGCGTATCGTCGGCGGTGTTTTTTGCCGGGATGCTGGCGTGTCAGAATGCTGTCTGGGCGCAGTCCGCAAATCACGGGGCGGCAGGGGGCGAAATCCGTATCGTTGAACTTCAGGGAACCGTGGAGATGATGCCCGCTGGGGCGCAAACGTGGGTGCTCACCCAGACCAATCAGGTTCTGCACGTCAATGACCGGCTGCGCACCGGAGCGAACAGCCGGGCGACCCTGCTCTGGTGCGACCAGAGTGTGGTTCCGTTCGGCGCCTTGACCGAGATTGAAATCCTGCCGCCGGACCGCGGTGATTCTCTTTCCGGCCTGCATATTCTGCGCGGGGTCGCCTCGTTCTTCCACCGGGAAAAACCCGGGCGTACTCATGTGCTCACCCACGGCGCGACCGCCAGCATCGAAGGCACGGAATTTGCCGTGGAGGTCGCCGGCGCCGCCGGGCAGGAACAATCCACCTTTTCGGTTATCGATGGGAAGGTGCGGCTGAGTAATGCGCTGGGAACGCTTCTCCTGACCAACAATGATCAGGGGATCATCGAGCCGGCAAAAGCTCCGGCCCGCACGGCGGGTTTTATTGCGAACAATCTTTTGCAATGGTGCTTTTACTACCCGGCGGTGTTGGATTGGCAGGAGTTGTCCCTGTCGCCGGCCGAGGAGCAGTCGTTGTCATCGTCTCTGAACGCCTATCGCGCCGGTGATTTGCTCCAGGCCCTGGCCGCCTGTCCGGCTACCGCGCCGGCAGATTCTGAAGGGCAGCGTGTTTACCACGCCGCATTGCTGCTCGCCATCGGCCAGGTGCGGTCGGCTGAAGCGGAACTGGCCGCTTTGTCCGCCGCCCGTCCGCCCGACCGGATTCGGCGGGTGGCGGATTCATTGCGCACGCAGATTGCTGCGGTAAAGCGTCAGTCGTCCCCGATGGCTAGGGAACCGGTGCTGGCGACCGAATTTCTGGCGGCGTCCTATTACGAACAGTCGCGCGCGACTGGCGAGGCATCGCTTAAAACGGCTCTGGACCTGGCCCGGCGTGCCACGACCGTCTCGCCGCATTTTGCGTTTGCGTGGAGCCGCGTTGCGGAGCTCGAATTCGGATTTGGCCGCACCGAGGCGGCGGCGGCGGCTCTGGAAACCAGTTTGAAATTGGCTCCGCTAAATGCCCAGTCCGCCGCCTTGAAAGGCTTTACCTTGGCGGCGCACAATGAAACTCGCGCCGCCGTTGAATGGTTCAATCGTGCCTTGTCCTGTGATTCGGCCCTCGGCAACGCCTGGCTGGGTCGCGGACTTTGCCGGATTCGTCGTGGGGACATGGCTGGCGGCCGGGCTGATTTGCTGGTGGCGGCGGCCATGGAACCCCAGCGGTCGCTGTTGCGCAGCTATCTCGGCAAGGCGTTTGCCGATGCGCATGACGAGACCCGCGCCAGCCATGAGCTTCAACTGGCGGTCAAACTTGACCCGCACGATCCCACCGCGTGGCTTTATTCCGCCTTGCTCAAGCAGCAGGCGAACCGCGTCAATGAAGCGATCCAGGCTTTGGACAATTCTTCGGCGAGAAACGACAATCGCAGCCTGTTTCGCTCGCGGCTCTTGCTGGACGAGGATCAGGCGGTGCGCAGCGCCAATCTGGCTTCCATCTACCGCGACGACGGCATGACCGGGGTGAGCGTGCGGGAGGCGGCCAAGGCGGTGAGCTATGATTATGCAAATTATTCTGCGCACCTTTTCCTTTCCGAAAGCTACGACGCGTTGCGCGATCCCACCCGTTTTAATCTCCGTTACGAAACGGTCTGGTTCAATGAGCTGTTGCTGGCCAACCTGCTTTCGCCGGTTGGCGGCGGGCGCCTCGCCCAGCATGTGTCCGATCAGGAATATTCGAGCCTCCTCGCCGCGGACGGGTTTGGGGTCGCCGATACCACCACGGTGCGGAGCGATAACAAATCCATTAGCGAGCAGGTTTCCCAATTTGCCACGCTCGGCCGGACCAGTTACGCCTTTGATCTGGACTACCGTCATGCTGATGGCGTCCGCGTCAATAATGACCTCGACAGCCTTGAATGGTATGCCACTTTGAAACAGCAGGTCACCGGTCGGGATACGGCGTTGGCCCTCGTCAAATATGAGGACTATCATTCGGGCGACAACTTCCAGTATTACCATCCAGGCCAGGCCCGCCCGGATTATCGCTTCGATGAATATCAGGATCCCATTGTCGTCGGCGCCTGGCATCACGAATGGTCGCCGGATGCGCACACGCTTTTGCTCGGCGGCCGGCTGGTCAACGAGCAGCATTTCCGCGACCTGGCGACCCCGCAATTGCTGCTCATCCAGGATGCCGGAGGCAGTGTTGTCGGCCATGACGTCGAGCCGTTTGATGCCAGCTACCGTTCGAAGCTGGAAATCTACACGCTGGAACTCAACCAGCTTCAGCAGTGGAATCGTGTCATGCTTTCGGTTGGCGGTCGTTATCAGGCGGGAACCATTGGCACGCAGTTGACGTTCAAAAATCCGCCAGTCCTGGTCCCCTTCCTGTTTCCTGACGTTCAGGATACTGCCTATGAAGCGGCGGATTTTCAGCGCGCTACTGGCTACGGCTATCTGACGGTGCAGCCTTTCAAGCATGTCTGGCTGACCGGCGGGGCTGCTTATGACGACCTTGCCTACCCGCGCAATTTCCGCAATCCGCCGCTCACCGCGGGGCAGGATCACCGATCGCAAATTGGCCCCAAGGCCGCCGTCGTTTGGGAAGCTTTGCCCCAGCTCACCTTGCGCGGGCTCTACGCCCAATCCCTTGGCGGCGTGAGTTTGGATGAAAGCTATCGTCTGGAGCCGACGCAGTTGGCCGGCTTCCCGCAGACTTTTCGCACGCTGATTCCTGAATCCGTGGCGGGTTCCGTTGCCGCGCCGGAATATGAGGTCTTTGGCGGGGCGCTCGATTTCAAATTTGCTACCGGGACGTTTGTCGGTCTGCAGATCGAGCAGTTGAACAGCAAAGTGCGGCGGACCATCGGTGATTTCTCGCTGGTGGACAGCCTGGCCCCGTATGTGCCTGATTCGACGGCGGAAAATCTCGACTACCGGGAAAACTCGTTGGCGTTGAGCGTCAGCCAGCTTTTGGGCGACCAGTTTGTCGCCGGCGCCAGCTACAAGATTGACGACGTGGCGTTGAGCGATGTTCTGCCCAATGTGCCGGTCGCGGCTCTGGCGGCCGCCAGCCAGTCGGACCATGCCATCCTGCAGGAAACCAGCGCCTATCTGCTCTTCAATCATCCGTCGGGATTTTTTGCGCGGCTGGACGCCACCTGGTATCACCAGCGCAATTTCGGTTATGGCCCGGCGTTGCCTGGTGACGATTTTATTCAGGGGAATCTTTTCGCCGGCTACCGCTTCCTGAGCCGGCGGTGTGAAATCCAGCTTGGCATCCTGAATCTGGGCGGGCAGGACTACCATTTGAATCCGCTGAATGTCTACGCCGAGTTGCCGCGCGAGCGCACCTTCGAGGCTCGGCTCAAGTTTATCTTCTAGTCCGTTCGTTATGGTTGGCCGGCTTGCCGGGCATAATCCTGAAGCCGGGCCTGGATTTTTTCCAGTTCCGGGCGGACGCTTGCGAAACGGGGGTCCGCCAGCCATTGCTGCACGGCTTTCAAGGCGGCTGCGTCGCGTTTTTTTATTTCGCCTGGGTCGGGGGCGGGCGAGGTCGTCAGCAGATTCGGTGAGACCATGAAGTTCGCGTTCGGAAAAATTCCGGCAAACTGTTCCCGTTCGGCGGCGCTGGTCCGGGGGTTGAGTAGGTAGTTTTGCAGCAAATCGCTTTGTTGCGAATCGCCCGCATCGGCCCGTGCAAAATAATCGGCCCGCGTCTGGTCCCGGCCCGGCAGCAGTCCGGGCTGCGCCAGCAGGGTGGCCAGCAGCGCGGCGGGATCATTGATCACCAGCCGGTCCAGGGATAAAAACGCCGCGTGCGCGAGGGCCGGATTGTCCTGCCGGCAGACCATTCCCGCCAATGCCGGCACAAAATTCACGCCGCCGAGATAGACCACCGTGTCAAAGGCCTCGAGGTAGCCGGCCGAGGGATTTTGCTGCCAATCCTTGGCCGCCAGCAGTTCGCCGGTTTTTTGAGCCAGCCATGCGCGCACCTCGGGGCTGGTGTCCCCTGCTGCCAGATTGCGCAGCGCCAGCGCCCATTCATCCGGCGAGTCTTTCGATTGTAATATTAATTTCGCATATTCAGCGGCGGCCGCGGGATCAATCCGGCCGAGTTGGTCCAGCAGGAATGTGCGAAGCGTGGGGGCCTCCGCCAGATAGCCCTTCTGGCCGATCTTGAACCCTTGTCCGGTCGGGCCGTCCAGTTTTGAATCCAGAAAACGGCGGATGGCCGCCGAAATCTCGCTCTTGTCGCCGGCCGCCAGTGTCTGGCTCAATCGTTCCAAGACCCGGTTTCGGCCCGTCGCATCCGATGCTTCCGACAAATCATTTGCCGCTGTGTGCAGTTGATTGTCCCAGTTTGTCGGGCCGGGGTTTGCCGGCGGCGCCGTTGTCATCTTCGCCGGGGTGGCCGGAAAAGGTTTCCCCTTCGCGCCGGTCTGCTTCCCGCGCGGCCATTGCCACCCGGCCAGCGCTGCCGCGATGAGCGTCCCGGTGATGGCCAGCCTCCATTTGAAATTCAAGGTGCGCATGGTTGTCTGGGGTTCACGCTACACCGCGCCGCCGTCAGCCGCCAAGTGGAAACCCGGGCAAAAATCGGGGTCCGCTGACGCCTGGCACTGCGGCTGTGGTTGCCCGTGGTTTAAACGTGTCGTCCCCGCCTTTTGGTCTTGCCCTCGACTGGTTGAAATGATACCTAGCCGTTCAGAAGCGAATTCTTATTTATGCGGGCCAAGATCTTTGATGGGTGCCTGCGCGCTTTCGGGGATGTGATGGTCTCGAAGGCACGGCGGGTTTTATTGATGGCTTTTTTCTTTGTCGTGATGCCATGGCAGCCGGCTTTTTCCCAGTCGGCTCCGGCCATTATCACGCAGCCGCAGTCGTTCACCGAATCAGCCGGTTATAGTGCCGGCTTCAGCGTGGTGGCTTCGGGCCAGGCTACGTTGTATTACCAGTGGTATCGGAACAGCGTGGCCATCAGTGCCGCTACCAATTCGACTTGCAGCCTCAGCGCCTTGCAGATGAGCCAGGCCGGTAATTACAGCGTGACCGTTAGCAACACCCTTGGCTCCGTGACCAGCTCCAACGCTGTTTTGATCGTTCCTGCCCCCGATGTCGTGGCGACGGTGGGCGGCGCTTCGGCCCAGACCGGCACCGCTGATGGCCCCGGCGGCACCGCTCGCTTTTCCGGGCCCTTCGGGGTGGCGGTGGATGCCAGTAATAACGTCTATGTTGCTGACAGCATCAATGCCACCATTCGCCGGCTCGCCCCTGCTGGCACTAACTGGGTTGTCAGCACGTTGGCGGGTCTCGCGCAGACCACCGGGAGCGCCGATGGGACTAACAGCGCTGCCCGTTTTTTCCAGCCCCGGGGCGTGGCCGTGGACGGCTCGGGGAATGTCTATGTGGCGGACTCCCTGAACCATTTGATTCGCAAAATGGTTCCGGTCGGCACGAACTGGATCGTCACCACGCTGGCGGGTTGGCCGGGGAGTACGGGCACCAATGACGGGTTCGGCAGCATCGGCCGGTTTAATCAGCCGCGGAGTCTGGCGGTGGACGGGTATGGGAACATTTATGTGGCGGATGACATGAATTTCACTGTCCGCAAGATCGGGACGAACGGGTACGTGAGCACGCTGGCGGGTTGGCCGGGGGTTTCGGGCACCAATGACGGGGTTGGCAGCTCCGCCCGTTTTACCCGGTTGGCGGGTCTGGCGTTGGACGCGGCGGGCAATATTTATGTGACGGATTACAGCAACCATGCCATCCGCAAACTTGCGCCGGTGGGCACCAACTGGGTGGTCAGCACACTGGCCGGTTTGCCGGGAACTTACGGCAGTGCTGATGGCCTCGGCGCCGCCGCCCGATTTTATTATCCGTCGGGAATCGCGGTGGATCTCGCTGGTAATGTCTTGGTGGGCGACGCCAGCAACCATACGCTCCGCAAACTCACGCCCGTCGGCACCAACTGGGTTGTCACCACGCTGGCCGGCCTGAATGTCGGTGGCGGTGATGGCATCGGCAGCACCGCCCAGTTCCAGGATCTGGCCGGCTTGGCGGTGGACGGTTTCGGTGGCCTGTTTGTGGCCGAAAGCGCCGGCGATACAATTCGCAAAGCGATTCCCGCCAATCCACTGATTCAGGTTCAGCCGTTGTCGCAGCTCGTGGTTTCCGGCACGAATGTGACGCTGTCGGTCGTCGTGGCGGGGGCCGCCCCGCTGGCCTGCCAGTGGCAATACGATGGCGTGAATGTCGCTGGCGCCACGAATGTTGCCCTCACGCTGACGAACCTGACTGTGGCGCTATCTGGCAGATACCTGCTGGTCATCACCAACAGCTTCGGCTCCGTCACCAGTTCCGTCGCTACCGTTGCGGTTCCTTTGCTCTATACGGCCGTCAATGGCGGCGGCCAGGTGCAGGTCACGCCTGCGACCACCAATTATATCCCTGGACAGACGCTCAACCTGTCCGCCGTCCCCGGCCGCTACTATGCCTTTGTCCAATGGAGCGATGGCGTGACGAACAATCCGCGCCTCATTGTCATGAATTCAACCAATGTTTACACGGCCGTCTTCACCAATATCGTTCCGCTCGAGACCGTGGTGTTGAAACAATGGGAGGTGGATTTTGGCGGCGGCGGCAATGATTATCTGACCTGTCTTCAACCCACCGGCGACGGCGGATACATTGTCGGCGGGTATTCCAATTCTGATCCGGGCGGCAGCAAGGCCAGCGCGCACTACGGTGGTTATGATTATTGGGTTGTCCGCCTGGATGCCGGCGGCAACAAGCTCTGGGAAAAAAGTTTTGGCGGCAGTGGGGATGATTATTGCCAAAGCCTTCAGCTGACTTCGGATGGCGGCTTTATTCTCGGCGGGACATCCGCCTCCGGCGTCGGCGGCAATAAAACCAGTGCGAATTTCGGCAGTAATGATTACTGGATGGTGCGCCTGGATGCCGGTGGCAACAAATTGTGGGAGGCATCCTTCGGTGGCTCCGGCGATGATCAGTTTTACCGGCTTCAGCCGGTTTCGGATGGTGGCTTCATTCTCGGGGGGCTGTCAAATTCCGGTCAGGACGGAAACAAAACGGGCCCCAATTATGGCTCTTATGACATGTGGGTGGTTCGCGTGGACGCCAATGGTAATAAGGTTTGGGATGCCACTTATGGTGGCGGTGCGCTGGACGAATTGACCCGGCTCCAGCCGACCGCGGACGGCGGATTCATTTTCGGCGGGTTGTCCGCTTCGTCGGCCGGCGGCACTAAATCCTCTCCCTTCTATGGCGGGCCGCAGGATTATTGGGTGGTCAAGACGGATGCCAATGGAAGCCGCCTATGGGATAATTCCTTCGGCGGCTCCGGTGATGATGCCCTGTTCGGGCTTCAGCAAACGGCCGATGGCGGATATATGCTGGGGGGTTATTCCAGTTCCTCGATCACGGGAAACCGGACGGCGTCCAATTACGGCGGTTATGACTTCTGGCTGGTGCGTGCGGATGCCGGTGGCAATAAGCTGGGGGATTACTCCTTTGGTGGCACCGGCGATGACGGCTTGCGCAGCCTGATTCAAACCCCGGATGGCGGGTTTCTTTTGGGGGGCTATTCCGCCTCTGTCCCCGGTGGCAGTAAAACCAGCCCGAATTATGGCGGGCCGGATTGTTGGGTGGTGAAGTTGGATGGCTATGGTAACGAGGTTTGGGATTATTCCTTCGGTGGCACGGGTGACGAGGATGCTGGGGCAATTCAATTGACCACCGATGGCGGCTTCATTCTTGGCGGCACCTCGGCTTCCGGCATCAATGGTAACAAAACCACGGCCGGCAACGGCGGAAATGATTACTGGGTGGTCAAGGCCTTTCCGCGGGTGGCCCCCGTCGGTATGCCGCTCGTGCTGGTGAACGGCCAGTATAGCCCGTCCAACTCCTTTGCCATCCCCGCGACCAACACCATCCAGGTCAGCCTGCAAACCACCTATCCCGGCGGTTATCTCTTTTACACGCTGGACGGAACTGACCCTGATAATGAATCGACGCCTTGCACCGGGCCCTTCACCGTCAGCCAGCCGTTGGTGGTTCGCGCCATCGCTTACAATTCCGATGGCAGCCAGTTTTCCATGGCAGATCCGGTGACCATTTCCATCGTGCCGATCTGTAATTTGACGAACAGCACGCCCGGTGGTGGCAGTGTGGCCTTCAGCCCGGCCGGCGGTATTTACTTGAGCAATGCGCTTGTGACCGCCACAGCCACGGCTTCCAACGGCTGGTCTTTCATGGGTTGGCAGGGCGCGGCTTCCAGCACGAATAATCCGGTCGCCGTGTCCGTGGTCATTTCCACCAATCTCGGTGCCATCTTTGGAACCACCGTCGCCACCGCCACCAATGTGGCCGGCGCCGGCGTCGCCCTCTGGCCGCCGCAGGGGCCTTATCCCTTTGGCGGGGCGGTGCGGTTCGTGGGGGTCCCGCCGGCGGGCAAATATTTTGCCCATTGGTTCAATATCTTCGGGCCGACGAATAATCCTTACAACTACGTGGTGACCAGCAATAATCCCGTGGCCAGTGCCTTCTTCAGCAATCTTGCCGCGACCAATTTCACGCTCACCACCTTGCTCAATGGTTCCGGTTGGGTGACGTGCAGTCCGCCGGCAAATTATTACGCCTCCAATTCCGCGGTGCAGTTGACCGCCGTGCCGGATGCCGGCAATTTGTTTGTGGGGTGGAGCAATTCCGCCGCCGGCACGCAGAATCCGCTTTCGGTGGTGGCGAATTCAAATCTGCTGGTCACGGCGATCTTTGTTCCTCTGGCCCCCCCCGCCATCACGTCCCAGCCGCAGAGTCTGGTGGTGAACCGGGATTCGAACGCGGTGTTCACGGTGGGGGCGACCGGCGGGCCGTTGCCGGCATACCAATGGTATCACAACGGGACGAATCTGGCCGGGGCCGTTGCGTCGGTGTTGAATATCGGCAGCGCGCAGGTGGGTGACGCTGGAAGCTATTTTGTGGTGGCCACCAATATCTACGGGAGCGTGACGAGTTCCGTGGCGGTCCTGACCGTGAGCCTGCCTTTCACTTTTGTCACCTTGGCGGGACAGGCCGGCTGGGCCGGCACGAATGACGGGCAGGGGATTGGCGCCTGGTTTAACTCGCCTTATGGGGTCGCGCTGGACGGCTCGAGCAATGTGTATGTGGCCGACTTCATCAGCCAGACGATTCGGCAGATATCTCCGGCGGGCTCGGTCACCACGGTGGCCGGTCTCGCCGGGGTTTCCGGCACGAATAATGGGACGGGGAACGCGGCGCGATTCAACCTGCCCTACGATGTGGCGGTGGACAGTTCGAACAATGTGTATGTGGCGGACGCCGGGAACAATACCATTCGGAAAATGACGCCGGCGGGTGTGGTGACGACGCTGGCCGGGCTGGCGGGGGTCTCCGGCACGAATGACGGGACGGGGACCGCGGCGCGGTTCAATTATCCCTGTGGTTTGGCGGTGGATGGCTCGAACAACGTGTATGTGGTGGATCAGGGGAACCAGACCATCCGCAAAGTGACGGCGGCGGGCGTGGTCACAACGGTGGCCGGTCTCGCCGGGGTTTCCGGCACGAATAATGGGCCGGTGACCACGGCGCGGTTTAACCAGCCGTCGGATGTGGCGGTGGATAATGCGAACAATGTGTATGTGGTGGATCAGGGAAATCAGACGATCCGGAAAGTGTCGGCCGGGGTGGTGACAACGCTGGCGGGGTCGGTCGGCCTCACTGGCACGAATGATGGCGCTGGCGCGGCCGCGCGGTTCAATTATCCCAACAATGTGGTGGTGGATCCGCTGGGCAATCTTTATGTGTCGGATTCGGGGAACCATTCAATTCGTAAAATAACTTCAGCCGGGTTGGTGACGACAGTGGGCGGGCTCGGCGGCGCTGCCGGGAGCGCCGACGGCCCCGTGAGCGTGGCGCGGTTCAATAACCCGGATGGCGTGGCGCTGGACGGCGCGGGGAATCTTTATGTGGCGGATACCGGCAATAACACCATCCGCAAGGGCATCTCCGATTACGGCCAGCCCGTCATCTATGCCCAGATGCAGAGTCTGTTGGTCAGCCGCGATTCAAACGCGGTCTTCACCGTGGGGGCTACCGGCGGACTGTTCCCGGCCTATCGTTGGTATCACAACGGAACGAACCTGGCGGGGGCGGCGGGTCCGGTGCTGACGCTTGGCAGCGCGCAACTGGGCGACGCGGGGAGTTACTTTGTGGTCGTGACCAACAATTACGGGAGCGTGACGAGCTCCGTGGTGGTGTTGACCGTGAGCCTGCCTTATAGCTTCGTCACGCTGGCGGGGCAGATGGGGGTTTCCGGCACGAATGACGGCTTGGGAAGCAATGCGTGCTTTAATTTGCCTTACGGGGTTGCGGCGGATGGTTCGAGCAACGTCTATGTGGCGGACCTGGTCAGCCAGACGATCCGGAAGATGACTTCGGCGGGCTCGGTCACCACGGTGGCCGGTCTCGCCGGGATTTCCGGCACGAATAATGGGACGGGGAACGCGGCGCGATTCAACCTGCCCTTCGATGTGGCGGTGGATGGCTCAAACAATGTGTATGTGGCGGACGCCGGGAACAACACCATCCGGAAAATGACCCCGGCGGGTGCGGTGACGACGCTGGCCGGGCTGGCCGGGGTTTCCGGTACCAATGACGGAACCGGCAGCGCGGCGCGGTTCTATTATCCCTACGGTCTGGCGGTGGATGGCTCGAACAATGTGTATGTGGTCGATCAGGGCAACCATACCATCCGTAAAGTGACGGCGGGTGGCGTGGTTACGACCGTGGCCGGTCTGTCCGGCAAGTCTGGCAGTGTGGACGGGCCGGTGACCGCGGCTCGGTTCAATCAGCCGGCGGATGTGGCGGTTGACCGCTCGAATAACGTGTATGTGGTGGATCAGGGCAATCAGACGATCCGGAAAGTGTCGGCCGGGATGGTGACGACGCTGGCGGGAGCGGCGGGGTTGACCGGCACGAATGATGGCGCTGGCGCGGCCGCGCGGTTCAATTATCCCAACAATGTGGTGATGGATCCGCTGGGCAATCTTTATGTGACGGATTCGGGGAATAACACGATCCGGAAAATCACTCCGGCCGGGATGGTGACGACGGTGGGCGGGCTGGGGGGCGGTGCCGGGAGTGCGGATGGGCCGGGGTATGTGGCGCGGTTCAATGAACCGGATGGCGTGGCGCTGGACGGCGCGGGGAATCTTTATGTGGCGGATACCGGCAACAGCACCATCCGTAAGGGGATTCCTGATTACGGCCAGCCCCTCATTTATGTCCAGCCGCAGGGGCGCATCCTGCCGGCGTCCGCCGCCGTGACCTTGTCCGTTTCCAATTCCGGTGCGTTGCCGTTGGGGTACCAATGGCTGTTCAACGGCACCAATCTTCCCGGCGCCACGTCCGGATCGCTGAGTTATGCCAGCTTTCAATTTGGCAATGCCGGGCCTTACTGCGTCGTGATCACGAACGTCTATGGTGGGGTGACCTCGTCCGTTGCCGTGCTGTCCCTGCAGGTGGCGACCAATAACCAGCCACCCGCCGTCGCCATCACTAGTCCGGTCACGGGTGCGACTTTCACCGCGCCGGTCAACCTCACCCTCACCGCTGCCGCCAGTGACGCGGATGGGGCCGTGGCCCAGGTGACTTTTCTGAACGGGGCTGTGCCGTTGGCGGCCGTCGCTGGCGGCTCGCCTTTCAATTTTGTCTGGACCAATGCGCCCGTGGGGACCAACCCGCTGACGGCTGTGGCCCGGGATAATGGTGGTTTGTCCACCACCTCGGCCCCGGTCAGCGTCATTGTGCAGACGGCATTGCCCCAGGTGGCCCTGTTGAGCCCCACCAACAACGCGTCCTATTTGACCAATGTCAGCATCTTCATCAGCGCGATTGCATCGGATGCCGACAACTCCCTTGCGCGGGTGGAGCTTTATTCGCAGGCGGCGACAAATGGCGCTTCCTTCTTCCTGTTGAGTGCCATCACCAATCCGCCCTATAACTTCACCTGGAGCGGCGTGGTTCCCGGCAGCTACACCCTGACCGCCCGCGCGGTGGATGCTTACGGCCCGATTGTGACTTCTGCGCCGGTGAATCTCACGGTCACGGTTCCGGCCACGACGAATCCGCCGGTGTTTCTGTTCGGTTCGGCCGGCTATTCGGTCAATGAGAGCAACGGCGTGGTGGTGGTGACGGTGCTGAACACCGGCGACTTGGGCGGTCTGGTCAATTACACCACCGTGGATGGCACGGCTTTTGGCGGCAGCGGGTATTCCGGCAGTTACACCAAGGCTCAGGGCGCCCTGCTGTTTGCCGGCGGCCAGCACTCGACTAACCTCACCATCGGCATCCGGGATAATTTCATCACCGGCCCGGACCTTCAGTTTTCGGTGCAGCTGTTTAATCCTAGCGCGGGAATCTTGGGAACCCCGTCGGCGACGACGGTGACCATCCATCAGAACGACGTCGGCGGGGCGACCAACTCGTTGCTCGCTACGGCTTCGCCCACGGCGCAGCCGGCTACGGCTGGGGCGTTGGCGATGGTGTTGTCGCCGCCCGAGGCGGCCGGGCAATGGCGGTTTCCATGGGAGCAGGGCTGGCATCAGGGCGGTGATGTGGTGTCGGGCTTGGAGGCGGGTAATTACCCGGTTCAGTTCCGGGTTGTGCCGAATTACCTCCCCTATCCGGCGGCGGTGTCGGTGGCCGTCACCAACGGTGGCACGACCATCGTGACCAACCAGTATTTGCCGGCCGTCACTTCGCTGGATACCAACAGCACGGGCTCCTTGACGGTCAACATCGGGCCGAATGTTCCCTCCGGTTCCGGCTGGCGTTTTATTGGTGAAAGCTCCTGGCGCTCCCCCGGCTCCGGAACTTCCGCGCTATTGCCGGACACTTATTTCATCGAATATGCGCCCGTGGGCGGCTGGACCCGGCCGGCCAGCCAGGCGGTGGCGGTGTTCAGCGGCCAGGCGACCGTCGTTTCGGCCAATTATCTGCTCGCGACTTCCCTGCCATCGGGGGCGGCCACCCCCGCCCAGATCGTCTCGAGCCTGATCACCGATATTAAAGATTACCCGTATGGCTTCAACGGCCAGTTATATACGGATGCCGGCTATGGCAGCGGCGTGGCGGTGCGCGAGAGCGTCGTGTTGACCGCCGCCCATATGGTGTTCAATGACGCGTCGCTTTCCTATTCCCGGCAGGCCTATTGGACCTTCCAGAATGAAGCCGGGGTGTTTTCGCCGGAACCACTGGCGGCGCGGGGCTGGTATGTCTTGAGCGGCTATGCGGCGCAGCGGACCAATGATTTAACGGTGGGCGGCTATGGCCTTGATCAATCCAGTTCGTCCTCGCGCAATCTGGACGTGGCGGCGCTCTACTTCCTGTCGCCGGTGGCGCGCGGCGGCTATGGCGGTTATTTGGCTTCGGACGTTACCCCGAATCCCTGGCTGACGGGTTCCAATTTGAAGATGCTGGTGGGCTATCCGGTGGATGGGTCTTACTATGGCCAGACGGTTCAACCGGGGACGATGTACGCCACCACCGCCCAGCCCACGGCCCTCGCGCTTTCCAGCAATAATGTTTACTCGGCTTCCTGGTTCTTGAGCTATCCCGGCAACAGCGGCGGTCCGTTGTATGTGTTGTTCAACGGTTATTATTATCCCGCGGCGGTTTATCTCGGCTCCCTCGGCAGCGGCCAGAATACCGTGTCGGTGGTTCGTGCCATCAACAGCGAGGTGGTGAACCTGATCAATCTTGCGGCCAGTGAAGGGGACTCGGGCACCAATTTCACCGGCGGCGGGGTGATCACCCTGGTGGCCGGCTCGCTTTCGGCGGGCAACCCCGCGTACTTGCAGGTGCGGCTGGCCCCGCCGGCGGCCGTGTCGGCGGGTGCGGGCTGGCGTTTGCACGGCGACAGCACTTACGGAACCGCCGCCAACTATACCCGGGTCATCACCACCAATGGTGCGACGGTTGAATTCAAGCCGGTTTCCGGCTGGAACCCGCCGGCGGCCCAGTCCATCCAGATCAGCGCCGGCACGGTCAATGTCATCACCAACTTGTCGTACACCGTGGTGCCGCCCTGGCTCGTGGTGGATCCGGTCCATGGGCTTGCCCTGACCGGTGCCACCGGCACGACTTACCGGATCGAGTATCGCACCAGCTTGGTGGCCGGGTCGTGGCTCCCGCTGAAAACCAACACGCTGGGCGCGGGTGTCAACACGCTTTTGCCGTGGCCGCTCACCAACGGCCCCGCGGCGTTTTACCGGGTCGTTTGGCTGCCTTGAAGGCCGGCCGCAAGGAAGGCGCACGCAACCGTGACTTATTCAACCCTCCGCCAGCATCGCCTTTTCCGGCCCGCCTTGGGTTCGGTTTTGGCGGCGGTCTCCGGTCTTTTGCTCTGGGTCATGCCCCTGGGCGATGCTTGGACTCAGGCCAGCTACGATTATCTTTTCCGGTTCGGCGCCTGCGCCGCCACCAATCCGGTGGTGGTGGTTTTGCTGGATAATGAAGCCTATGCCGAGTTGGGGCAGAACCGCGGGCAGCCGTGGGATCGGGCGTTGCACGCCCGGCTTTTCAACCGGCTTGCCGATGACGGCTGCGCCTTGGTCGTGCCCGATATTGTGTTTCGGCAGGCGGGTGAGCGGAGCGTGGATCAGGCCATGGCCGGGGCCTTGCATCGGTTGCCCCGGTTGGTGCTGGCCGCGGGCCAGGCCAAGGTCGCCCATCCCGGCGTCGATTCCGCCCGGCCGACCCTTCCGCTGGCCCTGTTTTTGGATCCGGCGGGAACCAACTGGGGCGTGGCCTGGCTTGACCCCGACTTGGATAACATCGTCCGCCGTCACTGGCCGTTTCCCAGCCCCGGCCCCTATCAAAGTCTGCCGTGGCTGGCGGCGAACCTTATGGGCGCACCGCTGGCGGACCGGCCTTCGGAACGATGGCTCCGCTATTATGATTTCAACAAATCCTGGGTCAGTCTCAGCTACCACCTGGCTTTGGCGCAAAACCCCGGCTTCTTTCGCGGAAAAATTGTGTTCATCGGCAACAAGCCGGCCACGCCCTTGCCCAACGGCGAATTGGATAAATTTCAGGTCCCGCAGACCCGCTGGACCGGCGAATCAGTCGGTGGCGTGGAAATCCTCGCCACCTCCTTCTTGAATCTGCTGAACGGCGACTGGTTGCGCCGGCTGACCCCGGCCGCGGAAGGTTTCCTGCTCCTGGTTTTCGGCTCGCTGCTCGGCGGCTGGTTGCCCCGGTTTCAGCGTCATCAGGCCATCCTGGCGGCCGGCCTGGTCGCGCTGCTGTTGACGGGTTGCGGGATCGCCATCAGCGGGGTCACGAACTATTGGTTCCCCTGGCTGATCGTGGTCGCGGGCCAGCTTCCCTGCGCCTTGGTCTGGACCCTGGCTTCTTCCCGTGTGCCGGTGCCCGGACCGGTGGCCGCCCCCGGCGGCACAATCGTGCTGCATTTTCCGGATGAAGCGTCTCCCGATGCGCCGGATTATGAGATCTTCAACCCGCCCGTCGGCCAGGGCAGCTATGGGAAAGTCTGGGTGGTGCGCAACGCGATCGGCCAGTGGCAGGCTCTCAAGGCGATCTATCAATCCAAGTTCGGCGACAACACCCTGCCCTACGAGGCTGAATTCAAGGGCTTGCAAAAATACAAGCCCGTTTCCGAAAAACACCCGGGCCTGCTGCGCATTGAGTTGATCAGCAAGATGAAGAGCGAGGGCTATTTTTATTACGTCATGGAGCTGGGCGACGCCCGGGTTCCCGGCTGGGAAAACAACCCGGCCTCCTATCAGCCCAAAGATCTGGAGTGCCTGCGGAAACAGTCGCCCGGCGGCCGGCTGCCGGCCGATGAATGTCTCCGCATCCTCACCATTTTGGCCGATGCGCTGGACTTCCTCCATCAGCAGGGGCTGATTCACCGGGACATCAAGCCATCCAACGTGGTCTTTGTCAGCAACCGCCCCAAGCTGGCCGATATCGGTTTGGTGGCTGACATCCAGCCGGCGGATCGCGTCAATACGCTGGTGGGCACCCCCGGTTATATGCCGCCGCTTCCGGAACGCCCCGGCACGGTCCAGGCGGACATTTATGCCCTGGGCATGGTGTTGTATGTGATCAGTACCGGTAAAATGCCCGCCTTCTTCCCCGAGATTTCCGCCACCATGATGGATCGGGGTGCTGGCAAAGAAGGCTTCATCCGGCTTGACCCCATCATCCTTAAAGCCTGCCAGCCCGACCTCTCGCAGCGCTACCCCACCACGGCGGCGATGCTGAAAGATCTCCGGGCCGCCTCCGGCAAATGACTCGCGCCCATCGGGTGCGGTGCGGCTGCCTTCCTTGACCGGTTCATGTCTTCACCCCCTTCCTCCCCGTTTAAGCAAAATAAGTCCTGAAAAAGGCAAGGGAGGGCGAGGCGGTTTGGTTGTCTGAGGTTATACCAACTACGCAAATAGTCTGGTATAAGTTGAGATATGCAGTTAGCGTTGGCGGATGGCAAGACCCCGAGCAAAACTTGATCGTAGCGGCGAGGCTGACTTGGTCATTCGCCGCCTCCAAACGGAACCTCCTGGGGC
>CAIXBQ010000139.1 GCA_903917705.1 uncultured Verrucomicrobia subdivision 3 bacterium
ACCAGCGCCGACTCGTCCGTGATTACGAAACCACCGAGTCCAGCGCCGAAGCTTGGATCTACATCGCGATGATCCGAATTCAACTCCGCCGTCTGGCTTGATTCCTCAGCTTTCATGCATTTTCAGACGCGCTCTAAGGATCTCGGGCTGGACGACAAGCATGCAGGCTGGTGCATCACAATTTTCACCTCGGCAACATCGCTTATGCTATTCATGTCGGGCATGTGCACGGATTGGCTGGGCATCCGGAAATCACTGAACATCTCCATGGTGGCAATGCTGGTGCTGCGACTGGCAATGGTGGGGGTCGGGCTGACGCCAGGACTACCGCATCGGGGATTACTCGCCGGCGGACTGTTATTGCTGATGGCGCCGTTCATGGCGGGTATCCAGACGATGTTCCAGGCATCCTGCCAGCGTTACACTACAAAGCGTTCACGAAGCGCTGGATTTAACCTCTGGTACTTGTTCATGAACGTGGGCGCGGCGGCGGGCGGCGGCATGGTGGATGTATTCAGGATATATTTAAAAAACCACTTTGGCCTGCAACATCCAAACGTGCATATTTTCACCATGGGCGTGGTCACAGCAGTACTGAGCATCATCGTCGGCATGACGATGGTCCGCACTGATGATCAGATCGTCAGCCCGGACGAGCCAGCCGAGGAAGCCAAAGAGGACGCCAAGGTGGAACACAAAAATCCTTGGCAGACGTTTGTGGCAGTGATCCGCGAGCCGGCGCTGTGGCGACTGCTGGTGCTCATTGCGCTGATTTTGGGGGTGCGAGCGGTGTACACCTACCTTTACCTGCTGATGCCGAAATACTGGGAGCGTACCATCGGGGCGGACGCGGCCATCGGCACGCTGAACATGATCAATCCCATCGGAATTGTGATCAGCTGATTTTGTTCATACCGCTGACAAACCGGTTCAATGTTTTCAAAATGCTTGTTTACGGCGCAATGATCTCGTCTCTGTCGCTGTTTCCGATGGCAGTCCCATGGCAGATGTATGGCGTGGGCATCGCCAAGGCGCATTATCTGATGGCGGTGCTTTGCATGGTCATCGTGACGGTTGGCGAAGTCATCTGGTCTCCGAAACTTAACGAATACACTGCGGCCATCGCGCCGAAAGGACAGGAGGGGACTTATCTCGGCCTGTCCCTGCTGCCGTGGTTTTTGGCGAAAACGGTAGTGAGCTATTTTTCCGGCTATATGCTGTTGCACTGGTCGCCGGAAAAAGTATCCATCAACGGCGTGGACATCCCGCTACAACAGGCGATGATCAACGGACAGGTATCCTACTGGCACAGCCCGGCAGCGATGTGGCTGGGGCTGGGCGTTTACGCGCTGGCCGGCTGTATCGTGGCGTTTCTGCTGCGCGCCTGGCTCACCCGCGGCGCGCACTGGAGGATGCCCCAGCTGTAGCGACTTAACCAACCGCCCTGTGAAATCACATGTAAGATGAACCGACGGACGACCAGAAAAAAAATACCAATTCGACCCTACCATCACCCGGCCAGCTTCACCCCTTCAGCCACGGGCGTTACCGGCGACGCGGACGACGGAGGCACCAAGGCGGCTTTCTCCTCGACTTTCATTTTTAGTGTGATGGCGGAGCTCGCGGTTTCCCGGCGCTTGTTGACGGTATCCAGACGCTGAAGCATGGCGGGCTTGTTGATACAATTGAGCATGGCAGTTTCCGCGGTGATCAAATCATCCTCGTAGGCCTTGAGCAGGGACTGTTCGAAGCTATGCCAGCCAGAGGTGTTGCCGGCCTCGATAATGTCCGCCAACCGTCGGTTTTCATTTTCACCCAGCGCGATGGCTTCGCGGGTACGCAGGCTGCTACCCATCAATTCAGTTACCAGCAGCCGTCCGCCGCCCTGCCGCGGCACCAGCCGCTGACTGATGATATAACGCAGGGAGCCCACGAGGCGGGCACGCACTTGCTGCTCCTCCTCCTTGCTGAACAAGCCGAGGATGCGGTTGATGGTCTGACCGGCACTGATGGTGTGCAGGGTACTGTAAACCACGTGGCCGGTTTCGCCGGCGGTGAGCGCGATCTCCATTGTTTCGCGGTCCCGGATCTCGCCGACAAAGATGACCTTGGGAGCCTGCCGCAGGGCGGCCCGCAGGCCATCGGGGAAATTGAAAAAATCCCGCCCCAATTCGCGCTGGCTGAACGTCGCCTTGAGGTGCGGATGCAGAAATTCGATCGGATCCTCGAGCGTCACGATATGAACCTCGGCGGTCTGATTAATCTCGTTCAGCATGGCGGCCAGCGTGGTGGTCTTGCCGCTGCCCGTGCCGCCGGTCACAAAAATGAGACCGTTCTTTTCCTGGATGACATCGCGGAACACGGGCGCCAGGCGGAGCGCATCCATGGATGGTATCTGCGACTGAAGCCGGCGCAGCACCATGGCGTAATTTCCGTTTTGTCGATATATATTGACGCGAAACCGGCAAAAGTTCTTTAAAAAATAACTACAGTCGCAGGACCCATGTTCAGCCAAATCCTGCAGCAGCCGTTGATTGCCATTGAGGATGACCTCGGCCAGCCCCTCAATCCGCGGCCCGGTAAGCACCGACTCGGGTGGGTCAAAGGCAAATGGTTTGAGCCGGCCGTGGACCTCAACTTGCGGGGGCTTGCCGACCACGAAGAGGAGATCTGAAATGCCATCGGCGCTCTGAATCATGGCCGCAAGCAGCCGGTCCAACTCTTCTGCGGAAATGGTTTTCATGGGGTCCATGTCGGGGTCATTCGCTTTTACGGTCCGGCCGAGATTGAGCCCGGTCACCCAGCGTGGCAGTCAGGGATACGATCCGGGCCTGCAAGACCAGAGCCTGCCGGTGGAGAAAACGGGTTTGCAGCAGGTTCTTCATCCGCAAAATGACTTCCGCATAGTCCACAGGCTTGCCCAGAAAGTCAGTGGCGCCTGCCGCCAGAGCACGTCGGCGCGTATCGGAGGCACTGTCACCGGTGAGCACGAGCACCGGCAGAAAATCCTCAGCCGTCTCCGATTCGCGAATCTGCTTCAACAAGGCAAACCCGTCCAATCCGGGCATGTATAAATCAAGCAACACGAGGTCGGGCTGGAACAGGGCGAAAGCTTCACGCGCGCCAGCGGAATCCGTTAAACTGCGGAAGTTAAGAAAATTCGCCTGGCGCAAAACCCATTCGAGGGTCCGAACATAGGTTTCCTCATCGTCAATGATGAGAATTTTGGCCGCGTGAAGCTCCGGTTCGCCAGGAAACAAATTATAATTCATGTTGCCGCCCGATTGATGCAAAGCACGGTTTAAAGATCACTCCTACCGAGATTATGTTTTCGGTGTTTTTTTGTCCATCCCCGATTAAAACCGTTGCCAGCACAGAGGGCATATATGACGGTCACACACCACACAAGACGGCCAAGATGCCTGCTTCGTGCTGGAGTGGAAATTAGCCCGTCAGAAAGGTTGGACTTCAGGATTGCCTTCAAAAGCCGAGGCTTGGCGAGTTGGAGTTCCTAGTGCTCGCAGCCCGGCTGCTAAGGCAACTGCTGACAGAAGCCAATCCGCGGGCAAATTAGCATTGGATATCGGATACGACTGTACGGCATTCTGTCGCGCGGCGGATTGCCAGCCGCACCAAGTAATTCCCGACCAAGTTCTACTCGACGATGCCGCAGTTCACAGCTAGCTTTTCCCCATGTTAAAGGAATCGAACGCGGCTCCCGGCAAGATCAACCTCCGCCGGCCCGACGTCATGGAGGCTGTCTCCGCGCAGGTGCTATCGCATTACCGCAGCGAAATCGTGGAAAGCATTCGCGCCAACGGTGGTGTCCTCTCCGCCGACGGCCTGACAGTGAAATTGGCCAAAGAGTTTGGGTTTTGCTACGGCGTGGAACGCGCGATCGATCTGGCCTATGCCGCCCGAAAATATTTTTCCGACGTGGCACCACACACACCCATTTATCTGCTCGGCGAAATCATCCACAATCCAGAAGTGAATGACCAGATCCGCAACATGGGCATTAAAATCATCTCGCCCAAGCCAACGGACGACGAGGTGGCACTCCTGCAATCCGGCGATGTGGTCATCATCCCTGCCTTCGGCACGGAAGTCAGCACCCGAAAAAAGCTAGAGGCCAAGGGCTGCATGCTCGTGGACACCACCTGTGGCGACGTGATGAGCGTCTGGAAACGCGTCCGGCAATATTCGAAGGAGCACGTCACCAGCATCATCCACGGCAAAGCCAAGCATGAGGAAACCAAGGCCACCACGTCGCAGGCGCGAGCTTACGGCAGCGGCCATTATCTCGTTGTTTACAACCTCGCGGAGACGGATTACGTGTGCAACTACATCATGCAAGGCGGCGACAAGCATGAGTTCCTGAAGAAATTCGACGGCGCATTCTCCGCCGGCTTCGATCCCGATCTGCATCTGCAGGCGGTCGGCGTGGCGAATCAGACCACGATGCTGCGGGGCGAAACCGAGGAGGTGCAGCGCCGGTTTCGCGCCGTTATGGAAAAAAAATACGGGGCGGACAATATCGGCAGCCATTTCCGCTTCTTCGACACCATCTGCGGCGCGACGCAGGACCGGCAGGACGCACTGGAAAAAATGCTCCTCGAACCACCCAACCTGCTGATCGTCGTAGGCGGATATAATTCCTCCAACACCTCGCACTTGGCCGAAATGGGCGAAGCCAAGCTCCCGACTTATTTCATCAAGAACTCCACTAAGATGGAATCGGACAAGCTGATCCACCACTACAACCAGCATCTGAAACAGGAGGTCGAGACGCGCGACTGGCTGCCGTCAGGCAGCATAACCGTGGGCATAACCGCCGGCGCCAGCTGCCCGAATAATCTGATCGAGGACACCATCCGCCGCCTATTCGAGCTGCGCGGCATCTCAGTGACAGAACTGCTCAAAAAATAAAGCCATGCCACGCTACCGCCAGGAACTTGAAGTCGTCGAACGACAAACCCTCGCACCTTACGCTCAATTTAGCGGCGCCACACGCGGACGGCAGCACCCGGAGGCCCCGCCGGTCTGGCGCACGCAGTTTCAACGCGACCGCGACCGCGTCATCCACTCGCGCGCCTTCCGCCGATTGGAATACAAGACACAGGTTTTCCTCAATGGCACCGGGGACCATCTGCGCACGAGGCTTACGCACACCATCGAGGTGGCCGCCATTTCGCGCAATCTCGCCAGCGCACTCCGACTCAACACCGATCTGGCCGAAACCATCGCCCTGGCACACGACCTCGGCCATTCGCCGTTCGGCCACAAGGGGGAAACCGTTTTGAACGGCCTGATGCGAGGTCACGGCGGATTTGAGCACAACCACCACAGTCTCCGCATTGTGGAGGAACTGGAGCAGAAGTATCCCAACTTTTCCGGCCTGAACCTTTCATGGGAAGTACTCGAAGGACTCGCGAAACACCAGACGGCGTTCGACCGACCCGGGGTAAAAAAAGGGTTTATCGCCAAGCATCCTTCGCTGGAAGCGCAGATCGCCAACCTTGCAGATGAAATCACCTATTACAGCCACGACCTGGACGACGGTCTCGACTCGGATCTACTTTCGGAAAAAGAATTGTCCCGTCACGTCCGCATCTGGGCGCATGCCGCGCGGCTCGTGAAAAAGGAACACGGCGAATTGCCTGACGAATGCCGCCGCTACTTCACCATTCGCACCATCATTGACATGCAAATTGCGGATGTCGTGGCGACCAGTGAGAAATTGATCCTCGCCGCGAAGGTCCTGTCCGCCGACGATGTTCGCCGATACGCAAAACCCCTGATTCAATACAGTCCCGAACGGCGGAAATTAAATCTCGAACTGCGGCGTTACCTCTACAAAAATCTTTATTACAACACTGTAGTCAATGAGCCGCACGTCCGCGCGAAGCAACTGTTGAAGGACCTATTCGCCCATTACCTCAAGCACCCACGCGAAATCGCGAACCTGACGCCAAAGCGGCTACCCAAGGTCAGCCGACACCGCACCGTGTGCGATTATATCGCCGGCATGACCGACCGCTACGCCATCCAGGAAGGAAAGCGTATCTTTGGCCGGAACGTAAACCTGACGGCGGAAAAACCAGCAGTCACCCACCTTTAATGCGGCGAAGACAACCACTCGACGGCATCGACATCCGGCAGTTTCCTCAGCAACTGTGACACGGTCAGGATTTGGCCTGGCAATATCAGGTCGGCCATGATTTCGTTCAGCGGCTGCATTACGAATCGGCGCTTATGCGCCCGGGGATGCGGCAATTTCAATTCCGGGGTGGCACAGGTTTCATCGCCAAAAGCTATCAAATCCAAATCCAGCGGGCGAGGCGCGTTGGCGGTGGCACCGGGGGAACGACCATACTCATGTTCCAACGCCTGCATTTTTCCCAACAAGGACGCGGGGGTCTCCCACCGCTCCGGCAGCAGTGCGATTACAGCGTTCACAAATTTGGGCGACTGCGGCGGACAGTCCACCGGCTTGGTCTGCCACAGGGAGGATTTCAGAATGGGGGCGGCGGAAAGCTTCTGCAGCCGTGCCATTGCCTCGCAGAGCGTTTGCCGGGAATTGCCGAGATTGGAGCCGAGCGAAACGATCACCCACGGAGATTTGGAAGAGGGGACGTCAGACTTTTTGGCCATAAGCACATTAATCCTAATTCCATCCACCCAGACAACAAGCAGATTTTATTTTAATCCCAGCACGTCCTGCATATCGTAAATGCCGGGCTTTTGTTTCACCACCCAATGAGCCGCCCGCAGAGCGCCGTTCGCAAATGTGTCGCGGCTCGAGGCCTTGTGCGTCAGTTCCACCCGCTCGCCAATGTTCGCAAAAATGACGGTGTGGTCCCCCACCACGTCGCCACCGCGAATCGAATGGACGCCGATTTCACGCGGGGTGCGCTCACCGACGATGCCCACACGCCCGTGCCGCGCCGCCTCGTTTAGATGCAACTTGCGCACGTCCGCCAGAATTTCCACGAGCGATTTTGCCGTGCCGCTCGGCGCGTCTTTTTTTAGACGGTGATGCATCTCGACCACCTCGAGGTCGAAATCCTGGCCGAGTATTTCCGCTGCCTTCCGCGTGAGCCAGAAGAGCGTGTTGACACCAGTGGAGAAATTTGACGCCCAGACCATCGGGATGATTTGGGCAAGCTTGCGGATTTCAAAAGTCTCGGTGTCGCTCTGTCCGGTGGTACCGATGACCAGCGCCTTGTGATGCTGCGCGCACAACGTAGCGACACCCACCGTCGCAGCATGAGAGCTGAAGTCAACCACCACGTCAGCCTGCTCGATGGCGGCAGCAAGATCGTCACCCGCGTCAATCTTCGCCGCAAGTACAATCCCGTGATGTTGGGGCACACAGGCTAGCAACGCCTGACCCATGCGGCCTTTGTAACCGTTAATGATGATTTTGGTCATATTTGTGATGCGTGACGGGCAGTGTGACGCCCCAAGCCAACCTTTCTAATCAGCCCCGTAAACTATTTCAAGATACCAGTTGCCTGGAGCGTCGCCCTGAGCTTAACGCGGCTGGCGGCGGTGAGTGGCACAAGCGGCAGGCGGTATTCCTCGCCGATCACGCCGAGCATCGCCAGCGCAGCCTTGGCGGGAACCGGGTTTGTCTCTATGAACAAATCCTTGAACACCGGGTAAAACTTTGCATGCAATTGCGCCGCCCGTTTCACATCGCCCTGTGCAAACGCCCGCACCATCTGCGCCACCTCGCGTGGGATGATATTGGAGGCCACGCTGATGACGCCGCACGCGCCGACGGCCATGAAGGGCAGCGTCAACGAATCGTCGCCGGACAAAATCTCAAATTTCGGCCCCAGCGCCGCGCGCAACTGGCTGACGCGGTCGCAGCTCCCACCAGCCTCCTTGATGCCGACGATATTTTTGCAATCGGCCGCGAGCCGTTTCACGATCTCGATGCCGATCTCGATGCCACAGCGGCCCGGAATGCTATAGAGCACCAGGGGCAGCCGGGTGTTATTCGCAATGGCTTTGAAATGCTGATACAAACCCTCGGGCGACGGTTTGTTATAATAGGGGGCGACGAGGAGCGCGCCATCGGCACCGGCCTTTTCGGCAGCCTGCGTGAGATAAACCGCCTCGCTGGTGGAATTGCTGCCGGTGCCGGCAAGCACCTTGATTTTGCCCGCCGCGAGCTGGACAGTGAGCGCGATGATCCGGACATGCTCGTCGTAATCCACCGTGGGTGATTCGCCCGTGGTGCCGACCGGCACGATGCCGTCCACGCCGCCCTTGATCTGCCGCTGGATCAGGCGGGCGAGCGCAGCTTCATCCAGTTGGCCGTCTTTGAACGGCGTGACAATTGCAGTGTAAGTGCCGGTGAACATGATGTTATTCCGTTCAAGAAACTAGCCGAATTGCGCCAATTGGCGAGAATGTTTTTTACGCCCGACACCGTCCATGAGCAGCGAACGAGTTCCACGTCGGATTGCATCTTGAACCGGATCCCCCTCCGGATTCCAGTTCAAGGTGAAGCGATGCGGTAAAATCGCCGCCCGTTGACCACCGACGCATAAAGACCAATCCGCGTTAAAAACAACAACAACCAAGCCAGACAATGCCAACGAGCCGCTTTACTTAAAATAACCATAAAATGGGTTATACCGGCCTGAATGAAACTACGGGCGAACCGGGAGATTATCCAGAGCATGTTTATGCCCCAATCAGCGGTCTGATTCTTTCCTGAAAATGCTGAAATACCTCCGGGGCCGTCATCGCGTGTGAAGGCAGGCCAATGCGTATTGGACAACACATCCCAAAATGATAAACCGCCCGCTGCACAGTCCTTGCACAGCGGGCGGTCATGGATATTCGCTTACGGATAAACCAGACGGTAAAATTCCGTCGGCTTGGTCACATCAACCGGCAGGGCGACTTGATTGGTGGCGGCAGAACCGACTACGGTCATCCAATCGTTCGTGTTGGAACTGACGCCGGTCGCCAGGTTGTTGGTTTGCACCAGCAACCGCCAGCCGGTGTGGTCGGTCGGCCAGGAGAGCGTCAAGACGCCGCCGCTCACGCCATTGGTCAGGACCGGGGAGTTGGTGTTTACAGTCACGACGCCAGTAATGTTCAGGTATAGCTGGGCGTCCGTGATGCTGAGCGAAGCGATTGCGCCGGCGGCAAGCCCTCCACCGGTGACCGTCACTGGCGGGGTTGAGTCGGTCACGGCCACCGCGCCGCCGCTGTTGGTCGAGATGAGCAGGAAACTGCCATTGCCCAGCGCCGCGCCGGTGTTATTGACCGAGAAGGGATTGGTGGAAGCCAGGGTCAAGGTGCCGTTGCCAACGCTCAAAGATGGCGTTCCCGCGGCGTAGGTCAGACTGATGAGCGCAGGCGCCGTGGCCGCATCCACGCTGCCGTTGAGGACTGCGGTGGAGGAGAGGTTGCCGAACACCTGATTGGTGGCGAGTACAAAAGGCAGGGTGGTCAACCCGGAAACATCCAGCGCCGCGCCGCCACTGATCTGAATGTTGGTGCTGTTTAACAACGCCGCGCTATTGGACAAGGCCAGCGTGCCACCGAGAATCAGGGTGGAATTGGTGTAGGAGATGCCGGTGGCACTGACGAGCGTCAGCCGGCCCAAACCCGCCTTGGTGAGGCCGCCCTTGCCGGTGATGTCGTTATTGATGATGGTGTCGTATCCCGCCGTGTCAATCGTGCCGCAATTGGTGTAGGTGACGAACTTCACCGAGCCGGGATTCGAGCCAAGCGGATTCAATTCCGGGATTGCCGCCGTGAGCCGGAGCGTGCCGCCGCCATACAACCAAACCTGGCCCTGGCCGGCGGCCGGGGAAACGGTGGCTTGCTCGAAAGCGACGGGCGTTTGGAACAGCCCCTCGACATCCAGATAAGCGTTGCCACTGTTGCCTTCCGAGCCGTTGAGTTTGATCGTGTTGACACCGGCGTAGGTGATCGTCGAGCCCGGCATCGCATAGACGTCGCCGCTATAGCCGCCCACACCTTGAACCGTCATGTCGCCCGTTTGAAGCCAGGTGCCGCCATTATAGACGTCGAGGACCGAGGCGCGGGCCGAAAGCAAGGCGCCGTTGTTCGTGACTTTGGCGCCGTTGACATACATATAGGCAGTCGTGGTGCCGCTCGCGCCGGTATTGCCGATCCGGACCAGATTGTTCGTCCCAATCGTCACGGTGGAGTTTGAGGCCAGCAGCAGCACGCCGCCCGCATTGACCGGACCGACCACGAATCCGCCGTTGGCCGCAGTGTCATTGCCCTGCAGGGTCAACTGGCCGGCATTCACCGTGGTGATGCCCGTGTAAGAGTTTGTGCCGGCCAGAACCAGCAAGCCCGTTCCATTCTTGACCAGTGCCTTGACGTTGCCGGCGTCACCGACGCTGCCCGCCGTGAGGGTATTGGCGTTGGCAGTGATGGTGCAGTTGGCATTGAGGGTCACGGCCCCGGCGCCGAGATTCAGGGGCTGGCTGCCGGTGTAGGCAAAGTTGCCGTTCCAATTCTGGGCGTTGTTGTTGGTGAGCGTGACCGCGCCGCTGCCGTTGTTGTCAATCGTGCCGCCGCCGATGGTGAGCGGGCCGGTGCCCAGCGCGCCGTTGTTGTCAATGTTCAGCGTGCCGGCGGAGAACGTCGTGCCGCCGCTGTAGGCGTTGGCGCTGTAAATGGTCAACGCCGCGGAGCCGGTCTTGGCCACGCTGCCGGTGGTGCTGATGGAACTGCCGTTGAACGAGTAAGCCAGCGTGCTGTTGTTGATGGTGACGCTCTTCGGGGCCACGGTCGCGGCCACATTGATGGTGGTGTTGCTCAGGGCCGTGTCGTCGAACAGCACATCATTGCCATTGGCAAAGGTGGTCGGGCTGCCGCTGAGCGTCCAGTTCGGCGTCGTGGCGATGTTCCAGTTGCCGTTCACCGCGCCGGACCAGATCTCGACGGACGAGCTGGAAATGATGTTCAAGACAATGGTGTTGCCGTTGGTGGCAATGTTGCCCGTGGTCAGCGGCGGGAGCGTGCCCAGCACAAATCCGCCCGAACCGTTGATGGGATTATCAATCGCGATCAGCGGGTAGGTCTGGCCGGACAGGAAACTGCCGGTCGGTATGTTGACGGTGATGGCGCTGTTTAAGTAAATATTGGTGCAATGGAGCGGGGCGATCGTGGTGCTGGCCAACGCATTGAACTCATTCGTCACCGAGCCCGAGCCGAAGCCGAGGGTGAGCGTGTCCGTGCTCAACTGGTTGGCGCCGGCCGCCGTCACCCCGAAGGTGGTGCCGTCATACACAGTGATGTTGCCCGTGCCTTGCTGGGCGCTGCTGGCGACCAGCTTGCCAAACTGGAGCGTGGTGGTGCCGGTGTAATTGTTGGTGGCGTTCAGGGTCAACTTGCCAAGACCGAGCTTGGTGAGATTGCCCGCGCCGCTGACCACGCCGTTCAGATTGAGCGTCACGCCGGAAGCCATGGTAAAGGTCGGTCCGCCGGCCGTGTCGCCCAGCAGGTTGACGGGGCCGACAATCGTGCTGACGCCATTGGAAGCCGTCAGGTTGGAATTGTCGTAGAGAACAATATGCTTGTTCAGCGGAACGGAAGCCGCGTAAAAGTCCAGCGTGGCTCCATTTTCAACTGTCAAGGTGCTGGCCGGATTGCCCAGCCCGGAGGTGCTCAACTCGTAGCTCAAGATGCCTTGGCGCAAGTCAATATTTCCGAGGGCCGAGTCCACCGTGACACTCACCAAAGCGACCATATTTGCGCCCACCTTATACAGGTTGTAGGCATTGCCGCCGGTGGAGAGCGAGGCGGTGGGATTGGCGCGGATGTCCCAGCGGCCCGTGCCGCCGAAGGCGGTGTCGCCGGTCAGGGTGACATACTGGAAGGCCTGGGTCTGGGCCGAGGCGGAGGAATTGATGAGGGCCCCGTTGGTGTTGCCATCAATGCTCATATCGCCCATGCCGGCAACCCACACCGGCTTGCTGGTCATGGTCTGGGCAAAGATGTCGAGTGCGCCGCCGTTGACGATGACCGGCGTGGTCATGTCCGTGCCGAACACGGAGGCGGAGGAAATCCGGAAGATGCCGCCCTTGATGGTATTGGTGCCGATGAGGGATTGCTGGAAGCTGTAATAAAGGATGCCTGGCCCGGTCTTGGTCAAGCCGACGCCGGCGCTGCCAATCCATGAACCGCTGGCGCCGCAGGTCAGCGTGACGTTCGGTGTGTCCACGGAAACGGTGCCGCCATTCGGCCCGATGCTGAAGGTGCGAAGGGAGGTCTCACCGCCGCCGGTGTATTCCAAGGTGCCGCCGTTGAGATACTGGTTTGCGGCCACGTTGGCGGCAGCGCCCAGCGGGCTGGCGGCAGCGCCGTTGCCGATGGTGGCAACCGCAATCGCCCCGCCATTATAGGCGGTGACGCCGGTGTAAGTATTGTTCACCGTCAGATTGAGCGTGCCAGTGTTCGTCTTGATCAGGCCGACGCTCCCCGAGATGTCCGCCCCGGAGAAGGTGTAGTTGTTCGTGGAATTCACCGTGACCGCGCCGGGCGTCACCGTGGTATAGATCGTGACATTGGTATTCAGGGAAGAATCGTCAAAGGTGACCAGGTCTTTATTGTAGTATTCATCCGCGCTGACCCCGTTCCACCAGTTCGAGGTGGTGGTGATGTCCCAGTAATTGTTCACGCCATCGCCCCGCCAGGTGAGGTTGGCCGGCACCGCGCCGGTGACCACCAGGCTGATGACGCCGGTGTTGGTGATGATGTAGCCGTTCTGCGTCCCGCGGCCGCCGGCGGCAAAACCAGTCACGGCAAAGTTGCTGGCATCGCCCGTGAGCGTGCCGCCAAACTTGATGAGATCATAAGTGCCGTTTTCAATGCTGCCATTCAGATAGGTGCCCAGGTTGATGGTGGCGGTGCCGCCGGCCACGAGATTGCCCGCCACAATGATCTGGTCGCTTTGATGCACCAGGCCGGAGGCATCGGACGAGAGATTAAAATTCAAGGTCGTCGTGTTGTTCAGGGTGAGATTGTTGCTGAATGAGAGCACGCCCTGCGTGGTCGCGGTTCCGGGAGTGAGGGTCGCCGTGCCGGTGGTGGTGGTCACCACATTGCCGTTGACGATGCCGGTGCCGGAAATGGACTTGCCGGGGTTGAGCGCCCAGCCGCCCGACACCGCCGAGACATCAAACACCGCCCCCGAGCCAAGGACGACCGGGTTTGCATTGGAGAAGGAGCCGTTCGGCCCCAGCGCAAGCGTGCCTTGATTAATGGTGACCTGCCCCGTGAAGATGTTCGTGCCGTTCAGCGTCCAGGAGCCCGTGCCCCACTTTGCGATCGGGAAAGTGGAGGTGCCGTTCTGCCCGTTCGTGATGGTGCCGTTGACGATGCCGATGCCCGAACCCATGAGCTGCAAGGAACGGCTCGCCTGGCTGGAACCAAAGGTGCCGTTCAAGATCAATTGGCTGCCGGCGTCCACTTGGATGCCCAGCCCGTTGCCGCCGGTGCCCGTCACGATCAAGTTGCTGGGGATGGTGTTCGTGCCCGAGACATTCTCAATCTGGGGAACGGCGCTGGCACCGAGGTTGGCTGAGCTGAAACCGTTAAACGTGTTGGCGACGGTATTGGACCCCGCGAGCTGCAACTTGAGTATGCCCAGCGCCGTGCCGGCGTGACCAATCGTCACCGAGCCCGTGCCCAATCCTTTCGGGTTGGTCAGGACCACATTGCCGGCCGTGGCGCCCGCCGTGACCACCGTGGTGCCGGTGTAAGTGTTCGTGGCCGCCAGAATCAGGTCGCCCGCGCCGGCGTTGGTGATGCCGAACGCGCCGCTGACCACGCCGTTCAAGGTCAGCGTCCCGGCGGTGACGGTCATGACCCGTCCGCCCGTCAATTGGATGGGCAGGTTCACCGTGTTATTGCCCGTGCTGCTGGTCAGCGAGCTGGCCGTGCCGCTGGCATTCAGCCAGACTTTGTTGCCATTCAGCGACCAGCCGCCCGTGGACATCGTGATGTTGAGATTGGTGACCGTCCCATAATTGTTTGTGTTGTTCTGCTGGGTGGTGCCGCTGAACGTCAGGCTGTCGCCGTTGGTGGCGGGCCGGACATCCCAGTTGCCGGAGGTCAGCCAGTTGGCATCGCCGCCGAGACCGGACCAGGTGCGAACGGTGGCTTGGGAACTGGCCGCGGCCAGAATCAGGCCGAGGACGGCCAACAGGAGGGATTGCTTCAATGTTTTCATTTTCATTTGATTTGAGTGCTGGGGTTGGAGGGGACTGGGTATTTGATTCACGGATGGACAGGAAAGCTAAACCACAGGCCGGCGCCACGGCGCGCCGACGATAAAGACACTGTTTGATATGCTTTTTGCAATGGTCACGATGGAGCTGATTCAAAATATTAACTCCCCGTCGAAATTCCGTATAGGGCATAAACATGCACCAAGCCCGGAACCGGCCAAAAGCCCGTTTCAACCCATTTTCGGCCCGCCTTTCGCCGCGTTTCTGGCAGGTGAACGCCGGTTTGATTTCCGTGCAGGACCAAAATAATTTCCGGCGGGCAATTATCTGGTAGGGCGGTCAGTCCCCTGACCGCCGCTCTTGAGCAAGGCGACGTCGGCGCGCAGGGGACTGCGCGCCCTACCACCCAGCTCAACCCCTCCGCCCTCCTTTACACCCGCGTAGTGTATTGCGGCGACAATCTATAACAGCACGCCAACATTCTGGTGTGGGGCTTGTGACCTTCGGACGGGCATTTAAGGAATGAAGTTTTCTGATCTGACCCCTGCGTTGAAGTCCGGGCCGGGCAGCTTTAATCTCCGCGCAACGCCAAAAAAGTTTCCGGCGGGAAACCTGCCCCGGCAGCCGGTGAAACCGGTGGGGCGAGCGTCCCCGCGAGCCGCGAATCCAATGATGGTGACCGTCTGCAAGCCCCGGCTCGCGAGTACGCTCGCCCCACCAGCCGCTGGAAAGCCTCCGCGCTCCGCGACACCCGCGTGGTCGATGGCGGCGACAATCTAAAACCGCTCGCCAACATTCTGGTGTGGGGATTGTCCACCCTCACCCAACCCACTCCCATGGGAGAGGGCTTTCACGGTCCCCGCGTCGAAGGCAAAACCACTGGCGGGATTGGCCGGACCGGCTTTCGCAACGCCTGAATCAGGTTCGGTGGAATTCCTCTCCTGAGGGAGAGGATTAAAGGTGAGGGCGAGCGTCAAAACTAAAATCCAGAATCCACCGCCAACCCGCTGGCGCCGCCGTCAGGCGCGACATATTTGTAGATTGAGAACCCAAAGTTCCCCCAGTTCCGTCAGGAGCGACATCAACGGACTATGCCGCCCCGATGGGGCTTGAATTCCTCCGGCTTGCGGGTGCTACAATGATGCCGCACCTACGGTGCTGTCAGGGGACGGGTGGTCAATTTTCGCCAAAACAGCCCTTTTTTCGACTTTATTGATATTTTAAGGGTTTTTGGCGTTTTTCCCCTCCCAACTGTTGTTTTTTATACAGGGAGAGACAATGGACTGTTCCAGTTCATTAATGAAGTGTTCCTTTTCATTGTCAAACCGGAAGACTTCATTGCCAAACTGTTCCAGTTCATTAATGAAGTCTTCCGGTTCATTGTCGAACTGTTCCGGTTCATTGCCAAACTGGAAGGGTTCATTGTCACTCTTTGGCTTTTAGTTGGCCGAATTTTCCGGCCGGTTGCCTCGCTGCCGGGCTGAAATGCCATCCCTTTAACCGCAAATGCCTCCAAGGAAGGGTGAAATACCGTTCTTTCCGGCGGAGGGGGTTTGTCGGGCGGGTGAGGTCTCCCGGCCAAGGCCGCAAATTGCGATGCGGTGGCCCCCCTGAACATTCCCTTCCCTGACCCGGCCTCGCTGGCGGTTATTCAAGCCTTGAACGACAAGCTCAGCGAGCTGATTGCCGGGCTTCATTCGTGAGGGACTCAGGATGGTAGGGACATCGCGCTGCGATGTCCTTTCGGCGGACGGCGCAGCGCGCCGTCCCTACCTCCGTGCTTCACTGGCAAATTCAACGCCCCTCGGCGGCCATAGACCGCCGCTACAAGGGTTTGGCCGAACTCTCGATTCGTGGAATCGGTCCTGTCGGACGGACACCCTGGCAGATGGCCGCCGGGAAACCGGGTTTGCCCGCAACTTCCGGGGATTGGATTGAAGCGCTCCCCTGCCCGATCAGTAGCCGCCGCCCATGTTCACTTTCATGGTCCCCACATGGCCGTCGAAATACAGGTGGTTGCGGACTTTGCCATGAACCGGCGTGGCGGGCAGGATGATCCCGCCCCAGGCGGCGGCGCCGACCCACAAGGTGTCCAGATCGGACAGCACCCAGAGCTTGGATGGCGGCGCCGAGGCCTGAACTTTGGTGATCTTGACGGGTTGCAAATCGGAGGTGGCATAGCCGGCCACCGCCGTGGGATAGCCGAACGGGAAATAAGTCAGGGAGACGGACCGGTCATCCGAAAGCTGCCCGCTCAAATAGTAAACCGCGGTGTTGGTGGGGGTGGAGCCGGTGGTGTTGCGATTAAAGCCGGGACAGAGCATGACGGGCGCCACGCGCGGGGTGGCATCGGGCGACGGATAACCGAGATAGGTGGTGAGGTAATTGACCAGTTCGGTCTTGCTCGCGCTGGTGTAGCCGTAATTCTGGCCGTTGTAGAGGCCGTAAGGGGTGGCGGGGTCGGGCGCCGAACCGGGCGGCAGCATGTCGGCGTGGTCGTCGATATACATCTGCATGGCAATCCACACCTGATGATAGTTGGACATGCAGCCGGCCTGGGTGGCCTTTTGCTTGGCCTTGGCCAGGGCGGGCAGCAACAGGGACGCGAGGATGGCAATGATGGCTATGACCACCAGCAGTTCAATCAAAGTGAACGCTGATGGTTGTTTCCGACCGGATGTATGGTTTGGTTTCATGCTTGGGAAATTGTCAGGTCAGTGCGAAACGAACTTGAGCGAATCCAACTGGTTGGCGGGAATGGTGGAGGTGTCTTCCTGATAGAAATAAAAGTAATAGGTGCCGCTAGTGCTGGGCCACCGGGTGAGTTCAAAGGTTCTTTCCGACTTAACCCAGTTGACGGAGTCATCACACCTTAATTGATTGCCGCCATCAGGAAATGCGGTGCCGTGCCGCTTGTGGACGGGACCGGTTGAACCCGGCCCGCCGCCCCAACTGGTGACATAAACAATGTTCTCAGCGGCCAGCGCCCAGGAAGGCTTGGCCTGGCCCAGCTTGACGGGGCTGCACGAGGGAAAAGTCCCGGCTGAATTATACCAGGTCTTGATCCCGCCGAAATATTGGTAGCCAAGGGTCCATTGACCTTGGGCTTGATTCCAATCGGCATGGCCGCTGCCCCATTCCGGACAGGACCAGATGGAGGCGCTGTTGGTCTGGGTGGGGTCCAGATTGCAATCCTTGGCCAGCGTGGCTTCGGGCGGGTTGATGGCGTTTTGGTTGAAGTAACCTCCGCTAACCGGACGGGCGGTCACGACGAAATCATTGGCGTCCCCGGCATACATCGTGATGCCGATGCCGATCTGGCGGAGATTGTTCATGCAGGTGGCCCGCTTGGCCCTTTCCTTGGCGGACGCCAAAGCGGGCAGCAGCATGGCCGCAAGGATGGCGATGATGGCAATGACCACCAGCAGTTCAATGAGAGTGAAGGCGGAGGGCTGGTTCCCTTTGCCCGGTTTGTATGAATTCAGTTTCATGGCGGTGTTGTTCCAATTGAGCTCGCCATCAATCTACCGCCGGCCGGGATTTATTGATAGGGCATGAATATGCCCCACGCTGCCGACGGGCCGCAAGCCTCCAGCAAGCGCCGGGGCAAGGCGAAACGAAAGGGAAACCCGCCGGCTGAAGCCGGATGCCTATCGCGCGGGCAGTTGCAGGGCCTGGCGCAGCTTGGTGGCAAGCCAGCGGAGCTCTTCCTCGTCGCGGCCGGCGAGCAAGCCAACTTTCTTGCCGGTGCGCGGATGGATTTGCAATTCCAGCACGGGCCGGTTGTTCACTTCCATGTTGCTGCGGTCGGCGCGGATGGCGGCGAGTTCCTCGCGAGTCCAAGTGAGCTGTTTGGCGCCGAACAGGCCCTTGGTTTCGACGCGCAGGCGGCTGCCTTCGACGACCAGCTCGGCGGTGCGCCGGCCCAGATTGACGACAAAGGCCATCAGGCCCAGGCCGATGGCCCAGAACAACAGGACGAACGGGATGAAGGCGAGCGTCGGGCCTTCCCGCTTGGTGCCGGGCAAAAGCGCGACCGTGGTGAACACGGCCATGAACGCGCACCAGGCAATCGGAAACAGGATGAACCCCTTCGAGCCGCGCCAAAGACCGGCGGGCGGAATGTTCAAGCGAAGGCCGTTGACCTGTTCGGTTAATTGCACGCGGCTGCCATCGGGCGGCTGCGTCACGTCAGCCTCATCCGGAATCACGCCGGTGGTGTCAACCACCTGCACGGCGGGCGCGTTGACGGCTGCGACGCCGCCGCCGACAAATCCCTTTAGTTCGTTGGCCACGTCCCGAACCCAATCCTTGGGATAACCCAGCACGAGCAGCTTCTTGGTGCTGTCCTCGTAGACCACCATCATCCCGGAGAAGCGCTCCATGGCTTGCGGAGCGGGCTGGCCTTGTCGGTCCACGTTCGTGGGGGCGGCGACTTCGAGACGCGCGATGGGTTTGACCGGCAGCTTCCTTGTCCAGCGGAACGGGCCAAGGATTTCCGTGGCGCGCAACCTGCCTTCCTTCCATTCCACCCGACAGCGGCCGAACAAGATCAGCAGGCCGATGGCCTCGGGAATGAGGCCGCCGAGCAGGAAGGGTATCTCAAACAGACTGAAGAGTCTTTCCGCGCCATGCGCGGTTCCGTTGAGGGACCGCTGGAGCGTGTGCCAAAGTTCATGGGCCGGACCCCACAGGAAGAGAATGCCGAAGCCGATAAGGAACACTCCCATCAAGCGGGCCGCGCCAAGCGGACGGACAGGGAATTCGAAACGGACATCGCCGCCGACATATTCTCGGCGGACTTCGCGGGAGCCATCGTTAGCCATGATGGGAAACGATTCTTCACGGCCTCGGGCCGGAAGTCGAGCGGGAAGCAGGCCGATTCAATTCCCCGGCCGGCCCGGCTCCGGGCCGGCCAGCACCTGTCGGATGATCTCGGCGCGCAGATAATTGAGCAGCTCCTGGGCTGTCATGCCGCGCCGGTTCGTTTCCAGCTTTGCCCAGAGCAGCAGCGACCAGAGCTGCCGCAGCGACATGCCCTCGGAACTGAGCGACAGGGTGTTCCCGCACGGACAGTTGGCAAAGGTCACGGTCCCGACGGGATTTTCCGGCATCCAATCGTCAAACTCCGCATCGTAGGGCATGGCGGAACCGATCTGCTTGGTGAGCTGGAGATATTCCCGGAGGGAGGCAAAGCGGCGATTGCACACGGGGCAGACTTTGGGGAAAAGCCCTTCCAAGTGCTCGCGCATGGCCCGGATGACATCGGCCTCGGTCATCATAAAAGCGATCTAGTTTGATCAATAGTGGCGAAGATGGCAACGCCGTGCCTTGGAGCGCAAGGCAAGGTTCCGCGTTCAATAATAGTTCATCCCTGCAACGCCTTGCCACACCCTGATGGTGACCTGCCACTGCCGTTGGCGGATTGACACGGCAAACCGGCGCGGTATTCTCGCAGGGTGAATCGGCCGGACGACCCGAAGGCCGTCCGCTAAACCGACGCCGATTCCGCAACCAGAACCATAGGAGAGCCGGATCATCCGCTCGCCAGCCATAACATGAATCCAGAAAATTATTCGCAGGGCGTTCCGGTCATCGACCTGGACGATCAATCGCGCGGCACCTTCATCGCGCGCACCTACAACCATCTCGCCGGCGCCATCGCCGGGTTCACCCTCCTGGAAGTCTTCTTCTTCCGGACCGGCCTCGCTGAATCCATGGACCGGGCCATGCTCGGCACCTCCTGGCTTCTCGTTCTCGGCGGCTTCGTTGTCGTATCGTGGGTCGCCCGGGCGGCGGCGCACCGCGCCACCTCCCAGGCCGCGCAATACGCCGCGCTCGCCGGCTATGTGATTGCCGAAGCCATCATCTTCGTTCCCCTGCTCTACATCGCCAACCACTATGCCCCGGGCGTGATCGCCTCGGCCGCGCTCATCACCCTGCTCGCCTTCGCCGGGCTTACCGGGATCGTGTTCGCCACCCGCAAGGACTTCTCCTTCCTTCGCGGCGTCCTGATGTGGGGCGGCATACTCGCGATGGTGCTCATCGTCGGCGGCGCGCTGTTCGGTTTTCAACTGGGCACTTACTTCTCCGTGGCGATGGTGGGTTTGGCCGGCGCGGCCATCCTCTATGACACCTCCAACGTGATGCACCATTACCCGCAGGACCGCTATGTGGCGGCGGCGCTGGAGCTCTTCGCCTCCGTCGCCCTCATGCTCTGGTATGTGATGCGCCTGCTGATGTCCCGGCGCTAAGAGCCGGATTCTCGTTCAAACGTCAAAGCCCGGCGTCAGCGCGCCGGGCTTTTTCTTTGCCGCCAGCAAACCATTCCGACCAACCGGCCCCGGATGAATTACCCCCGGCCTCAACCATTTTACCCCGACACTTTCCGAAAAACAGTCGACCTCCATATTTTTCCCATCGGCCAACCGAAGCCGATGCTCGACTAACGCAACCTGACCATCGACTATCTGGTCCTGACCCTCGACCATCTCAACGAATCACTCGACTTCCAGATTCGGTCACTCGATGTCCACAACCTGATCGTCGATGATCTCATGCGG
>CAIXBQ010000140.1 GCA_903917705.1 uncultured Verrucomicrobia subdivision 3 bacterium
GCCTTCGGACTGGCGGTCATGTTTTTAGCGCAGGCCACTGCCGGATTTGAGTCGTTGGCCACGCCGGCGACTGTCTTGATTTGATTATCCTGGGTGCGCGGCGTCAGGAGGACGGCGGTGGCCGGAGCGGGCTGGGCGGCGGTGATGCCGGGAACCACCTTGATTTGATTGCCGGCCGCGCGGGGCGTGAGCAGCGCGTCAGCGGCAAAGGTCGTGAAGGCGAAGGTGGTGATGGCTGTGCCGAGAAGGAGGAATTTGATTTTCATATTTTATTTCCGGTTCGACGGAGCTTGATTGAGCCGTCGTGTTGTCATTGCTTACCCCGCGCAAATGAAAATCCCTCAAAAAATAAAAAGTCCCGGCCGGGAGGATGATCCGCCGGCCGGGACTGGAAGAATGAAGCCGTCGTAGTTCGCGGGCAGACTACATTTGATTCAAGACCCTATGGATGAATGAACGCAACTGACGTGCCAAGCCGGATTCCGCCTATTTGTCAGTGATTGGGGCCGTTTTCAATCCGGCCAGTCGCCATCAGGTGGCGTTTATTGTCCCCAACGGGCGAAACCATTCATGGAAAACTGACACTATCTGCGCGCTCATTTGTTCGGCTGACTGGGTTTCGCGCTTCCGTAAAATGACCCGGTGTCGCTTGTGTAATCAGCCAAGATTGATAGTTTGAAGGCGGCGATGGCGGAAAGTTGAAAATAGTTTGAGGGATTTCAACTTTGGCGGGGTAAGTCACCGGTGCAACACGAGCACATCAACAATTAACATTTAACCAAATATGAAAAAAACGAACCTGTATCTCCTGTTTGCGGTCGGCGCCCTCGGCGTCATGGCTCTTTCCACCAGACTCACGGCGGCGGCAGCCGAGTGCGCGATGGGGGGCTGTTGCGGCGGTGCGACCACTGAAACGCTGGCGGCGGATGCCACGGCCAAACCTGACTTGCTGGAGACCTGCCCCGTCTCCGGCGAAAAACTCGGCGAGATGGGCAAACCGCTTGTCTTCACCTACAAAGATCAGGAAGTGAAACTCTGCTGCAAGGGCTGCAAGAAGGATTTCGACAAGGATCCGGAAAAATACATCACCAAGATCCGCGCGGCGGACAAAAAGTAATCGGCGACCGCGCATCAAGTTTGTGCCCGGCGCGCGGAGAATGTTTTCCGCGCGCCGTTTTTTGCAGCGAACCATGAAAACAATCTTTGCCCGAATAGTTTTAGCGGCCCTGCCGGTAATGATTGGGGCAACCACGTTGGCGGAATCCGCCGCCACCAGCGCCGTGGTGGTCACGCCTGACTACCTCAGCCAACTCGCGGAGGATATGCGGACCAACAATCCCGCGCTGCGTTCAGCCGGCGCCCTGAAGGACGCCGCCGCCGCGGAGGTTGCTGCCGTGCGAACGTGGGAAGACCCCATGTTCGTCGTGGGCGGCGTCGCCGGCAATGAGACCATGCGGGCGGACGAGGGTGACATTCTTTACGGCGTCGAACAAAAACTGCCGCTGTTCGGCAAGCCCCGGCTGCAACGCGAAGCCGCCCGGGCAGCGTTGGCCACGGAAAACGCCAGCCGGGATTATCAGTTTCAGAAAATGCGCGTTGAACTGGCCCGCGCCGCCTTCCGCGCCGCGCTGGCCGAGCGCGTCGTGGCC
>CAIXBQ010000141.1 GCA_903917705.1 uncultured Verrucomicrobia subdivision 3 bacterium
CCAGCAATTCGATCAGGGTAAAGCCCGCGCGGGCACCGTTCCGGGAGTTTAGTTTCATGTTCTTGATTCGTTTTTAAATGTGATGGTTCGGCTAAATGATTTCGTCGTGGTGGACCAGAGCATAAGCCACCTTCATATATCCGTCCATCCCCCTTTTTAGGGATGAGCCGCCCATTGGCAATACCAGCTTGCCGCGCAGGCAAGCTGACCGGCGGCCCATCCACCGGTTCCCTGCCGAGGCTGGCTTGGGTGAATCTGGAACCACCGCAAAATTCCCTTCCCGCTGTAGCGGCGGTCTATGACCGCCGTGATTTCGCCGCCACATCAACTTTCCCCGGCGCTCACAGAGCGCCGCTACAGGGAGGTGGCAGAGAACTCAAATGGTCAAAAATAGCCAATTTCAGGGGTTCATGGCTTAAAATGCTCATTTTTGGGACAGTTCGCCCTCCATACCTACTTGATTATGCTTCATACCTACTTGGTTCCGTCGCGAAACCTCTTGGTTCTGTTCCATACCTACTTGGTTTTGTCACGAAACCACTTGGTTCTGCTCCATCCTTACTTGGTTCCGTCGCAAAACCTCTTGATTCTGTGTCATCCTTACTTGGTTCCGTCGCGAAACCTTTTGGTTCCGTGACAGAATTACTTGGTTCCGCTCCGGAAGCACTTGGTTCTGTCACAGATTCGGTTGATTCTCGGACGGACCTACTCGCTTCTAACGCGGAATCACTTGATTCTCAGGCGGCTTTTCATGCTGCCGGCCCCGCCTCAAACCAAAATCCGGCAAAACCGATCCAATCAACTCCGGCAGCCTTCAAAAAATCGACAAAATCGGTCGTTTTTTCCAAGATTTCAGAACTATTTTTCGCGGCATTAACCCGATATTTAAGGGTTTTTTAATCATTATTAGCGTTTATTCACTTTTCCTAATAATATTTCTTGTAATCGCATTTTAATACGCTAAGATATTGTTTATTAGCTCCACAAAAGACAACCAAGGCAGGACATGGCCGCTTACGATAAACCAAATAATCGCTACGACCAATTTTTGCGATACGATCAAAAACCAAATCCACCGTTCAACCCCCTAAAACGAATGTCACTTTTTCATCTCTCTCAAGATTATCTGAATTACAAGGACCTGGTGCTGGACGATTTCTCGGCCAACATCGTGGTCCAGGTGCCGCTGCATCCCACCATCTTTACCACCCTGCCCTTTCAGATCACGGTGCTGGGGTCGGCACAGGTGGCTTTCCATCTGTCCATTGACGCCACCAAGCAGGGCGGACCGCAGGCCACCAAGGACAAGGCCGACAAACGCATGGCGCTCGAAAATCTTTTACGCGAGCTCTCATTTTACATCCAGAGCATTCCCGGAATGACGGCGGCCAATGCGGAGCTTTCCGGTTTCAAAACGGTCACGGGCGGTCATCACCCGCCGGTCGCGCTCACCCCGCCGGTTATCCTAAGAATCAACAATATCGCCAGCACCAAGCTCGGCTTTAAGCTGAAAGGCTCCTATGGGGCGCGGATGTACAAGCTCCGCTACACGATTGGCAGCGGCGCGCCGGTGGCCTGCGGCGAATTTCCTTCCACGCGCGATGTGGTGGTCCCGGGTTTGATACCAGGAACCTTTTACAACTTCCAAGCCTGCGCGATGGGCGGCGGCAAGTCGGTGAGCGAATGGAGCGAGCCGGTGGGACACATGAGCACCTGACCCCTGATTTTTATGGCGTATGACCCCGACCTCCCCGCACCGGATTCCGAAATAAATTCCGCCGAGCTACGCAGCCAGTTTGGCGGGCTGGCCGACCAGATTGCCACCAAAGCCTCGAATTGTGATTCGGTGGATCAGTTAAACATCCCGTTCCACGACCCGGTGACGCGGGCGGAAGCGGAAGCCATTCAGGCCAAGCTAAACGAAGTCATCGCCACGATGCATACTTGAGTCGCAAAGACGCTAAGACGCGAATTTGCCAAACAACAAAAGCCGACCCGGTTTTGGGTCGGCTTTCGCAATTTAAAGCGGCAAATTACTTCTGAAGTTTATACAAATCCGCCGTGGCCTTTTTAGCCGCTGCATCACCGGCATTGACCGCTGCATTCATTCTTTGGTTGATCGCGATGGAAGCGGCATTCACCGCATCAAGTTGGTCACCACTCAAATTTACTTTTTCAGCTAGCAGGTTGCGATAAGCGGTGCAAGCGGTGACATAATCATTGGCGGCGTCCGCCGTCACGGCTTTGGTCCAAACTTCCTTGAGTTGTGGGGTAGCGTTATCAAACACATGGCTTGAGGCTCCCGTTTTCTTGCTGCACCCCGCAAAGAGTCCTCCGACGGCCAAAAGAACGGCAAATAAAAGAATGAATTGTTTTTTCATAAATAAAAATTTTTGGGTGATTAAATTTCGTCAATGAAGTCAAAAGGATCAATTGGGCCAGACGGCATCCCAATAATAATTCATGAGATCGTTGAGTTTAACGCTCTCGGCATGGCCATCAGCAAAACCAATAACGGTTCTGCCTACGTAGGAATTTGGAGCAGCTTTGGTTGGCGCCCTCGGAACACCATGACGGGCAATGGTGATCTTTTCACGGCCACTCGTTCCCCCGTTATATAAATCTGTTGGAACTGGATCGGTCATCGCCGGCCAGACATCCAACCAGACAGAATCGCTGAAATAAGGTGTCATGTTCGGGTTTCTGATATTCGTGTCTTTTTCGTAATATCGTTCAAACGGACCAGGGACAAGTGATTGTTGGACCTCATACGGTTGAACATTATAACACCATGCATTGATCGCATAGCCACCTTGAAACTGCGAACCGATTGGAACTCCACTCCACGGATAATCTGCCGTTCCGTAATACGTGGTATTGGGATTTTTTGGAACCCAAGCGCTCAAGGGAACAACTGGTGGAGCAAACGGACAACAACGGCTACTTTCCTTCACGTTATAATTCGTTGTCAGCCGAGCCATCCACAATGGATAATTGCCACCCGATGGATCAATATGGCTGATCAATCTTCCGCCAAAATCCGTATTGTAAAGTTGCATGGCCAAGGCAAACTGCTTGACGTTGCTGACGCAGTTGATGTCTTTGGCTTTCCGCTTGGCGCTGGCCAAAGCGGGCAGCAACATGGCGGCAAGAATGGCGATGATGGCGATGACCACCAGGAGTTCAATTAGGGTGAAAGCGCTGCGTTCACCGGCGCGGGATTTCCGTTTGACGATTTTGGGCATAATGTTCTGGATTCTGGATTGGGTTACGGGCGAACTGTCTCCGCCTCGCTCACCGTGACCTTAATTCACGATGCCGGTTCCGTCCATACCACATTTTGGGGGGATGGCCTCCGGGCAAAAGGCTTTGCCAGACTGGCGGAATGCTTTGCCATACCCTGAAGCCGGGAATCCGCCAAGGACCGAAGCAATACCGGCGCCCCTCACCTGCCCGGCTTTCCCCATCACCAGCCCCCTTTGCATTTTCACCCGTTGGCCCAGGCGAGCCAGGCTATTTCGTGGGAAACAATTTGGCGTAGGCTTCTTTGGCGGCCGCATCGCCCTTGGTGGTGGCGAGATACAATCGCTGATTGACGGCGACCAAGGCCAGATTGACCGTCACGATTTGCTCGTGCTGCATTTTATCGCCTTGCAGGGCGAGATTCCGATACGTGGTGACGGCGGTGACGTAGTCATCGGCTTTATCCGCCGCCACAGCCTGCTCCCAAGCCGCCTTGAGCTCCGGCGCCGCCTGATTGAAGACCTGACTGGGGTCGGTGGATTTCTTGCCACACCCAGCCCAAACACCGACGAGGCCAAAAAAGATGAGGGCCGCAAAAATAAATTTCTTCATGATTCGCATATTCTTCGTATCCCCGCGCATTGATGATTGATGAGGGCGATTCACCAGAAATTGCGCGCGGCCAGGGTGGTGAGTTGGGCGGGCGTAATGGTGCTGGTGTCTTCCTGATAGAAAAACGGGGTGGCGCCCGAGGCCGAACCCGCGAGATAATACAGGGATTCAAACTTCACCCACCGCGCCGACCCGTCGCAAAACGACTCGTTGGCGCCGGCCGGCCGGCCGCCCTTGTTGGCATGGGAAACCTGCGTGGGGGTGCTGGTGCGATTCACGATGTCGGATACCAGGCACCAGCCCGGCTTGGCGCGGCTGATATTCTGCGGGCTGCACGAGGGGAAGGCCCCGGCGGAATTCCACCAATCATTGACGCCGCTGTAATTGTTGCCCATGCCGCCCCAATAATTATAGCCGACGGACCAAAACATGACGGACGAGTTGAAGGTAATCTGGTTTCTGGGCGCAAGCGCATCCGGACAAATCCAGACGCAGGTTTTGTTGGTGGAAAAATCCATCCCGTATTTGCGGAGCGTGCCGTTGTAGTCATCGCGCCCGGCCTGGGTCCAGTAGGCTGGCGACGGACAGGACACCCCATCCTGTGACAGCCCCTGAATATTCAGCAGGATCTGGTCGTTGAAATCCGAGGCGTACATGGTGGTGCCAAGGGCGATCTGCTTGACGTTGCTCAGGCACAGGGTGCGCTTGCCCTTCTCCTTGGCCGCCGCGAGAGCCGGGAGCAGCATGGCGGCGAGAATGGCAATGATGGCGATGACCACCAGCAACTCGATCAGGGTGAAGGCGCGGCGCACACCGGTGCTGATATTCCGTTTAACGTATTTGGGCATAATGTTCTGGATTCTGGATTGGGTTGCGGGCGAACTCACTCCGCCTCGCTCAACCTGACCTTAATTCACGATGCCGGTTCCGTCCATACCACAAATTGGGGGGAATCCATGCGGCGAAAAGACGGGACACGATGACGGGAACTGCTCCCCGCGCGCCATCAAGGGCGCGAGGCGTGGTCCTGCAACCAGAAGGCGTCGGTGGGAGCCGCCACATTCCGCGCCGGCATGGAAGCCTGGGTGGTGGCCCCATCCCGCCACTTATGAATCTCGGAATGGCCGTCGGCAAAGGCGATGCCGGAGGAGCCGCCATGATAAATGGCCGGAAAATCGGAGAGACCTTTTGGCGTGGAAGTCGGATAGCCTTCCATTTCAATCAGAAACAGTCCGTCGTTGATGCTCTCATGGCGCTCATCAATCAGGACGATGTATTGGGAGGGACCGGGATTCTTCATGGTCGAGAGCTTCCGGAAAGCGGTGCCGTTGATCCGGTTATAGTTGCCATCTTCCGTGGGCCCGCCATTCCCAAAGACTCCGCCCACCCAGCCATTCATGGACATGCTGCGGACCCGGGGCACAGTCTTGCCGAAACTGTCAACGCCGGTGCTGGGATCGGCCGGGCAGTGGAAGATGCCGCGGTTTTTGCCGCAGTAAGGCCACAACGGGCTTTTCTCGATGGTGTTGGCGTAATCCCAATTGCCCTGCGCGCTGGGGGTGGTGTAGTCCAGAAAAAGGGTGGTGGGCACCCAGGAAGGGGCGGCGAAAGTGTTGCCAGAGTTGTACGCGGAAGTGACGTTGTCATTGCTATCTTCCGCATACATATGCCAGGCAAGCATGAGCTGGCGGGTGTTGCCCATGCACTGGATGCCCAGCGCCTTTTGCTTCGCCTTGGACAGCGCCGGCAGCAACATCGCGGCCAGAATGGCGATGATGGCGATGACCACCAGCAGTTCAATGAGCGTGAAGCCGCGGTTTTTACCCGGAAGCTGGCCGGGCGTTGGGTTGAGTTTCCCAAATTTGGTAGTCATGATTTTTAATCAGGGTTAAGACTGACACGCTAAGGGTTTACCGTTTCCGATAAAAACTTTAGCGTCCCCCTGCCCCGCTGTCCATACCCCTTTTTAGGGGGTCGGCACCCGCCTCACGGTGAGGCGATGCGGTAGTATCCGCCCGGGGTTGCCGGCGGGACGCTGTTGGTGTAGGTGACCGGGCTGGCGCCAAAAGTGCCGCTGGTCAGAACCGTCCAATTGGTCATTGGCTGGAGCAGATCGGGGCTGGCCAGAATCTTGTAGGTCTGGCCGGGGGGACCGCTGAAGGTCAATTGGAGTCCGCCGGAGCCCAAAACCGGACTGCCGGTGATAACCGGGGGCACGGCCGTGGTGGCCACAAAATTGGCGGTCACGCTGAGGCTGTTGGTCACATTCGAATCCGTGCGCGGGTTGGCCAGATTGCCGTCGCTCCAGTTGGTGAAGGCGTAGCCGGAAGCTGGAACCGCCGTGATCGAGGTACCGCTCGCGCCGTAGTTCACCGTTTGCGGGCTCGTGCCGCTGATGGTCCCGTTCGGGCCGGCGCTATAAGTCAATGTGTAGGTGTTGATTGCGAAGTTCGCGGTGACCGTGATGCTGTTGGTCACATTCAATTCCGTCCGCGGGTTGGCCGTTGAACTGTCAGACCAGTTCACGAAATGATAGCCGTTGGTCGGCACGGCCGTGACCGTGGTGCCGCTCGCGCCGTAGTTCACCGTCTGCGGACTCGTGCCACTGATGGTCCCGTTCGTCACGGCGATGTACGTCAACGTGTAGGTGTTGATCGCGAAGTTCGCAGTGACCGTGATGTTGTTGGTCACATTCAAGTCCGTCCGCGGGTTGGAAGTTGAGGAATCAGACCAGTTCACGAAATGGTAGCCGTTGGTTGGCACGGCCGTCACCGCCACGCCATTCGAGCCGTAGTTTACCGTCTGCGGACTGGTCCCGCTGATGGTCCCATTTGTTCCGGCATTGTAAGTCAGGGTGTAGGTGTTGATTGCGAAATTCGCAATTACGGAGATGCTGTTTGTCACGCCGGCATCCGTCCGCGGATTGGCCACGCTCCCGTCGCTCCAGTTAACAAAATGATAGCCGTTGGTTGGCACCGCGGTCACCGGTGTGCCATTGGTGCCGTAAACAACCGTCTGAGGACTGATCCCGCTGATCGTCCCGTTCGTGCCGGCGGAATAGGTCAGCGTGTAAAAATAATTGCTTACCAAGATGGTTCCGTTGACGACCAGTTTATTGGTATTCCAAAACAATCCCGCCGACAAAACCGGCAGCGTCAGGTTGGTGAAACTGCCGCTGTAATTAGTCGCCTGCAAGAGCGTGAACGCGTCACCGGAGGCGAAATTCGTGGAGCCGACGTTGGTCACAGTCAACGTCCCCCCGCAGGTGACCGAGCCAAGGCCGGCGATTTTCGAGGCCGTCAGGGCGTTGGTGCGGTTCAAGGTGAACAGCACCGTGCCAGCCAGGCTCAGGCTGTTGCTGATGGTGAGCGAGGCGACATCCGTGCCGCCAGCGCCAGGGCGCAGGATGCCGCCGGGCTGAACGGTCGTAGGACCGTAAACTTTCCCGCTGCCAGCCAGCAGGGAACCAGCAGCCACGGTCACGGTGCCGGCGGGCAAAGTCCCGTTCACCAGCAACGTGCCGGCGTTCACCGTGGTCGAACCAGCGTAGGTGTTGGTGGTGGCCAGCGTCACCGTACCGGTGCCGCCCTTGACCAGCGTGGCACCGCCGCCAATAGAACCGTTGCCACTAATTGAATAATTCTTGGAGCTGTTAGCGAAGTTAACGGCGGAGGCGCTGACAGCCGCATTCAACGTCACGGCCGTGGTCCCGGCAGCGGTGTCGTCAAACTGCGCGCCGGCATTGCTGTTAAAAGTCGAGCTCGCGCCACCGCGCGTCCAGTTCGCCGTCACGCCAGTGTCCCAGGTGCCATTGACCGCACCGCTCCAGATCAAATTGTTGGTCGCCACCACCACATCAACCGAGGAATTGGCGGTATTGTTGCTCAAAGTGACAAAGACGCCAGAAGGCACCGCCCCCAGCGCAAAGGCCGCATACCCCGACCCGCCGATGGAACCGGTGTAGTTGATGAGGGGAAACTGGCCAAGCGGCGGAAGCCCGAGCAAGTTGACCGTCACCGTGCCACTGGCGCTCAGGGTGGCGACGTTGACCGGCGCGTTGGCGTTGCCGACAAAATTGGAAACCGTGAAGGAGGTGGCGCCCCCGGTCCCAAAGGTAAGACTGGCCGCGTTGGTGATAATCGAGATTCCACCGTTGGCCCTAACAAGCAACGCAGCACCATTGCTCACAATGATGTCGCCACCGCCCTTCACGCTGCCGGTCACCGCCAGGGTCCCGGCACCAACCGCGGTCGGGCCGTCGTAGGTGTTCGCGCCCGCCAACGTCAAGGTACCCGCGCCCAATTTGGTAAGGCTGCCGCCGCCGACGCTGGTCAAAGCCGCCGCAAAGATCACGTTCTGGCCGGCCGTGTCGATATTGTAGGGCTGGTTCGTAGCCGTGCTAAAGCGGGAAGAATAATCGAAAGCGTTGACCGCGCTGTATTGGAGAGTGCCACCGGTGAAAGTAATGGAGCCGCTCTTGCCCAGCGGCCCGCTGGTTCCGGCGGTTTCCGGAGCACTGACGTTCAAGGTGCCGGTATCCAGCGTCGTACCGCCGGTGTATAGATTAGTGCCGAAAAGGGAAAGCGTGCCCCCACCGCTCTGGGTCACGGTGCCAGAGCCGGAAATCCGGTTGGTGACCGACACATTATCCGTGCGGCTGAAAGTCAACGTGTCATTGTTTGTAACGTTGCCCAGACCGAGCGAACCGGTGGTTCCGGCATTGCCGATTTTCAAGACCCCCGAGTTAATGGTTGTCCAGCCGTAGCTGTTATTGCCGGTGAACGTCCGGGTGGCGGAGCCGCCGGTGATGGTCAGGCCGCCGTTGCCGGTGATGTTGCCGCTGAAGGTGCAGTTGTCATAGCCGCCGCTAAAATTGAACGTGCTGTTGCTGTTCACCAGAATCGGGCAGACATAGGTGGCACCGTTCGGGCCGGGCCAACCGCTGCCGAGAGTACCGCCATTCATGATCACCGGCATGCTCACCGTCAGCGTGGAACCCCATTTGTAGGTCATGACCGACGCGCCGGCGTTGATGGTCAGATTGCCGCTGCCGGCCAAGATGGTGTTCTGCTGGTTGCCGCCGGTATAATTGTCCATGAGCTGCAGCGTGCCCGCGCTGATGGTCAGATTGCCGGGACCGGCCAGGCTCACGCCGTTCAGCACCAAGGTGCCGCTGCCCGCCTTCGTCAAAGTATAGCCATTCAAATTCAAAACGCCGTTCACCGCGTTCGTGCCGCCGATGAACAGAGGATTCGCGCCGCCAATGGTCGCGTCACCGCCCAGCTCCACATCCTGAAGCTGCCCCCGCGCGGCAGCACCATTCGTGATGGCCGTGCCGCCGACACCCGCGCCCGCGCCGCTAATGGTCACCGGGCTGCCGAACATGGAGGCCGTGAAATCCTGGCCATTGAGGTCCAGCGTGCCGGTGTTGGTGATGCTGGCGCTTGAACCAAAGGCCGTATTGATACCCAGTTTCAACATGCCCGCAGCGACCACCGTCGCTCCGGCATAATTATTCGAAGCCGTCAGCGTCAGTTTTCCCGACCCGAGTTTGACCAGCGAGTTGTCGCCCTGAAGCGGCGCGCTGATCGTGGCATTGCCGCTCGCGGTAATGTTCAGCGGCGTGCCGGGCACGGTGAGCCAGATCGAATTCGTGCCCGCCAGCGTGTAACTGCCGGTGCCGGCGCTAAAGGTGATGGCGTAGGGCGTCACGTCGTTGGTCAGGGTGACGGTGCAGTTCGTGGCGGTGCCCGCGCCGAAAACGGCAAGATTGTAATCCGCCCAAGCCACATCGGCGGAGCCGGTCCACCAATTGGTGCCACCGCCCCACTTACCGCTGCCATCCTGCGCGCCAGCCACCGAGCCATTCGCGTCCCACGTGTTGGTGACCGAGGGCTGGACGGAAACGATCACGCTATCGAGCGGCGAGTCCACGGAAAACCCGGAGTCATAAAACAGCCGGCCGAAAACCGCATATGTCCCGATGTTCAAATTCGTGGTGGTGGCTGAAAAGGGCGGCGTTGCTGACTGTCCGAGCAACTGGCCGTTATCACTGAAATACTGGACCAGATTCATCACGTGACCGTTCGTGGCAGACAAGGCGACAGACAGGTTGACCGAGGCGAACGCCGGAAGCACGGCGCCATTGGACGGAGAAGTAAGATTGACGACGGGCGGCGCGGCCAACTGGGCGAGCTGAACGGGCGTCAGCGCCTGGTTGAAAAACTGCACCTCGTCCAGCAGCCCCTTAAAAAAACGTCCACCGAGAGAATCCTGACCGATGAAGGACGCACCGTCGAAAGCCTGAACCGCATTGGCCACATTGTTCGTCGCTGAGAAGAACACACCATTGGTGGCCATAAAAATACGCGCGCGGGTCGGCTCGATCACCAGCGCCACAAACGTCCACTGGTTGTTCGGCACAATCAGACCGGAGTGCCAGTTGTAAGTGCTAGAATTGCCGTTCCACGTGTAGCCCAGTTCGTTCGCGGTGCTGTTGTAGAAGTTCAGGCCGGACACGGTGGCATTGGCGCGATTAAAGAAAAGGCCGGTCGCTCCGGCCTGATTGCCGCTGCGGTTCACCCAGGCGGTGAGGGTGAGCACATTAGAATTCAGGTTCAGCGGCGGAATGGAAATGTCCGCGTTGGTACCGTTGAAGCCGGCGGAAAGCCCGGTGGCCGGTGCGGCCCCAGGCTGACCCAGAACCACGTTGTTGTAAAGGCCGTCAAAGCTGTCAATCGAGTCTTCCGCCGTCGCGCCGCTGGTCTCGTCCAGTTTCCACTCCGCCACCGGCGGCGGAGTGAGCGCGGGCGTACCCGTGACCGTCACATTGTCAAAGGTGGACGTGTTGAGCTGGTTGTAGGTGCCGCTGGTCACCGCCAGTCCGACTTCCACCACCGCCGCCATGACCACCGTGGTTGTCCCTTGTTGAGTCCAAGTGCTGCCATCGGTCGAAGTGAAGCCGGTGATGGTGTTGCCACTTCGCACCAAGCGCACCCAAAGCGGCGCGCTCGCGGGCTGCGACACGACCGTGGGGCTGCCGCTGACGCCGCCCGGTCCGGAAGGTTCCCCTTCGGGCTCGCCATACTCAACCAGGCCATACGTCGCCAGCGCTGCCGCACTATCGCGATGTTCAAAAATGGAAGCCTGGGCACCGCCGTCAAAGATCATCAAGGCATCCGCCACGTCAAAGCCAAGACTGCTGCGGATCATCACCCCAGCCATGGCGTTGCTTCCCGTATTTTGATTCGTCAGCACGCGGGCCGTGATCGCCACGTCGCCAATGACGGGCTGGTAAACAAACTGAAACTGGTCGTTGTCCGCGCTGATGCCGTCGCCGGAACCAATGACAGTGAAACCGCCGCCGTTGGTTCCGGAAGCACCCTGCCCCACCACCGCGCCCACATCCTGATTTTGCCAGGGCAACGGCACAGGCACGACCGGCGGCGACGCGGCGAAAATCGCCGGGGCGGCGTTGCCGAGGCCGACGGAATTCGTCCCAAGCACGCGATAATAATATTGGCCCAGCGGTGTCACGGCGTTGTCGGTATAATTGGTCGTGGCACCGGAAAGCGTGGTCAGCGTAGAGTAATTCGTGCCGTCGGAGGAACGCTGGACCACATAGCCGGTTTCAGTAAGACCGATGTCGCTCCATTTGAAAACCATCTTGTTGGAAGCAATGCCGGTGAACATCAGATTGGCCACCGGCGGCAGCGGGGTGCCGTTAATGGTCAAAGAAAATGGCGCCGAACTGATACCGTTAGCCGTGACAAAGAGCGGATAGGTGCCCGCCAGCATCCCCGGCGGCAGCGTCATTTCGGTGGTCACCACATTCGTGCCGGTCATCAGGTTGCAGGTGCTCCAGTTGTAGGTGCGGGCGTAAAACACATTGCCAGATGAATTTGTCATCCGCGCGATGGGAAAATCGGTGTTCATCTGCCAGTCATCGCCGTAGCCCGCGCCTTCCGAGATGCCGTTGAACAGGGTGCCGGTCACATGAAATGAACCGTCCAGATTGGTGGTGGCACTGAGGATGGCCGGCTTGCCACCGGCCAGCGGGGTGCCACCGGGATTATAAACGCACAGGCTGCCCTGACCCGTGACCAGCACCGTGCCGTCCGGCAAATCCAGCATCTCCGTGCCGTAAGCGATATGATTGGCGATCGTGCCGCCCTCCGGCGCGTTGATGGCCGTGAACGAATTGGCGACATAATCATATTCGTAAAACCGCGAGGTGCTGCCAAAGCCGTTGTTCGTGGCGGTCATGCAGCAAAGGATTTTGCCGTTGACCAGCATCGCCGCCGGCGCGTCAATCGGAGCGTTGAAGTTGGGCGTCGGGGCGACCACCGTCCAGGTGCCGGCGTTGGTCGCGCCATTCGGAGTGTAAGCACCGGCAGCATTCGTGGTCCAAGGGGTGTAAACGCAATTGGTGCCCGTGCCGCCAAAGAAAATCGCCTGGCCGGTCGGCAACAGCAACCCATGTCCCAGTTCATAACCCCAGCCATACAGCGGAGCCGGCAAGTCCGTATCCACCACCCATTTGTTCAAGGCCGGAATAAAACGCTCGGAACTGGTGCCGGTGAACGTCAGAACGCTGCCATCCTGTAATTTGACCCAAGAGGACTCGTCCTGACCGCCAAACGGAGTGATCTTGGCCGACCAAGTGTTCGACACAATATCATAGATGCGGATGTCGCTGCCCGGACTGCCCTCAAGAATATTGCCGTTGGGCAGCGTCTCGGAAATATTGTCAATCACCGTGTCCGGCGCATCTGGTTCCTGCGTCCAGACATCAGTCATCGGATCGTAAATCTCCGTGCGATTCTTGCCCGTGCCATACTCGCCGCCGCAGACAAACACCCGCCCGTCCGGCAATACTTGCGAAGAATAATAGGTGCGCGAATCGTGCATGGGAGCGAGCGTCGTCCAAGTGCCGTTCACATAACTGCCGTGAATGTCCGGCGTCAGCCGGGTGCAAGGCTGCCCCAGGAAAATCACCGTGCCGTCGGTCAACAGCATCGGGTGCTGACCGCCGGACGGTTTCGAATTTGTCAGCACCGTCCACGTCCCCGCCGCCGAACTACGCACGGGCGCAAACAATCCAACTGCAGCCAGCAGGAAGAATACACCGACGAAACGAAAGTTTAATATATGGGAGTGAAAGTGGCGTTGAAGGGCAAAAAATGACCGGAACAACAAGGTTGCGGACCGGAACGGGCAATAAACATGACGCATGGGTGTATATTTTAAATAATTATACCCCACATTATGGAAAATTCTATCCCCATTTTGTGGGAGTGCGGCATAACCCAGAAGTGTTGACCCATGCGGAAGAATCAAAGCAAAAAGCACGGCAAAATGCGCCGTGCTTTTTTATGTAAACGCCTTATATTAAGCTTGTTGCAGCAATAAAATCAAACGCGCCAAGCCCAACGGAGACCCGCAAGCGCCAACAGCATCCCGCAGAACAAGATCAGCGCGAGCATCACCGGCTCAGGAACCACCGTCAGCGTCAGCGTCCAGCCGTTCAGCGTGCTCGTTCCGCCGCCACTCGACAGGTCCGCAAAAAACAACTGCCACGTCCCGTTCGCCGTGCTGTTGTTGAATGTTCCCAGGGTCCCCGCCGCACTGTAAGTCCCAGTCAACACCGAGCCACTCGTTACTCCCTGAATGCCCGTACTTCCGGAGTCCGACAATGTGATGTTCATCCCCGCCCCACTCGCTCCGAAGCCATTCACGCTCACTCCCGGCTGGTTCATCAGCATCACCAGCGTCCCGTTCGGCGCCACCAGATACGCATACAAATCCCCGTTGTAGCCGCCGGTGATGTCCAGCCCCACCGTGGCGTTTAACACCGGGCTGTTGAAGCCGGTCTGGCTGTAGGTCCCGCTGAACACGGTGCCCAACGGGTTGCCATCGGCAATCGCTCCCCCGCTGAAGCTTTGGGTCTGTGTCAGGGTCGCCTGCGCCCACGTTGCGGTCAGCACCATTGCCAGCACTATCAATATTCGTTTCATAAATTTGTTCCAGTTACAGGTTATCGTCGGGTTCAGGGCTGCCATTTTAAGCGGTAATACGCCGAGCCCGGCGGCACACTGCCCAAGTCATCAAAGCTGTCCGTCGCATTGATCACGCCGTTCGTCGCCGCCGAGTTGGTTGACACATCCACCCAGATGGCCGGCACCAGGTTCGTCGCCCGCTCCAGGATGTAGCTATAGCCCGGGATGCCGTAGGCGGTCACGGTGTTCGTGCTACCACCAATGTTGATGTTCGCGATTGAGTTTGTCCCCGTCACGGCACCGGCCATCACAATGTTGATGTAGCCCGTGGTCATCCCGCCCTGACCGTCGGTGATCGTGTAACTGATCTGGTCAGCCACGTTGGCGCTGTTGGTGTACAGAATCTGGCTGCTGTTGGTCAGCACGTTCATGCCATTGGTCGTCACCAGATTGACGCCCGCCAGCGTCACTGGATCGATATCCACATCGCTCCAGTTGGTCGCCACATCCGTCAGGAAGATGTGCACACGCGTGCCCGCCGTCCGCGTCACCGTCATCACGCTGGCCGTGGGCGGATGGTTGGTCACCACCTGGTTCAGAACGGCCGAACTACCTTGATAATTGGCGTCACCGGAGTAAATGGCCGTGATAAGATTCGTCCCGCGCGGCAGGCTGCTGATGGCATCACTGCTCACCGTGCCGCCGCTGACGATACTGTTCGAGCTGATGATCACGCTGTTCGTCTCGAACAGCACGTAGCCGGTGGCGGCGCCTGCCGTCTGGCCGTTGGTCTGCACGACGGTGGTAAAGGTAAGGCTGTCATTATATCCGGAAGGAGTGGCGGAGGAGATGAGGCTCAAGGTGGTGACCCCAATGGTGAGAACCACGTTGTTGCCGCTCACGGAAACAACCCCCACGCTACCCGCGGGAATGGCCGTGCCGGTGACGGAATAGACTCCCGCGCTGGTGATGGCGCTGCTGGCCGAAACGATATTGTAACTACCGAGAGCCAGCGGGGAACCGCTGTTGACAGTGAACGCATTGCCGTTCAAGACCAGTGTGCCCTGGGAAACGGTCAAGGCCGGATGGGTGCCATCAAAAGTCAGGGTGACCGGCTGCGAGCCAAGGCTGACTGTGCCGCCGCTCGCACCGTAGATGGTCGCTGCACTGGCCGTGCCCGTGGCACTCAACTTGTTGCTACTGGTAAAGGTGAAGGCGCTGATCGCAGACACATCAAACGTCGCACCCGCTGCCAGGCTGACGGTGGGCGAATTGGAAATCGAGCCAGTCGCGCCCAATGCCAGCGTTCCCTGGCTGATGGTGGTGTTGCCGGTGTAGGTGTTGGCACCATTTAACAGCAAGATACCGGTGTTGGTCTTGATGATGCCCTGCGGGCCGTTCTGGCCGATGGCGCCACTGATCAAGAGATCCGGAGTGGCAGTTCCCCGAGCGATATTCAAATTGCCTGTGGCATACAGGTTCAAGGGGCACGAAATCGTGGCCGTCTGGTTGGTGGCGATGGTGATAAGATTTCCACCAGTGCCGAAAAGGTTGGCCAGGCGAACACTACCGGAACCAGACACCGTACCGCCCATGAGCGTCAGGTTAGGAACCTGATTATCCGTGCCAGGAACAGACAAGGTGCCGACCACAGTGGTGGTGTTGTTCTGATCGTAGCTATAGGGATGGCTGCCACTGAAGATCAAGGTTGCGCCACCGGCGACAAACACATTGCCCGCAATGGTGTAGTTGCCCCAGCCATACGCAAAGCTGGCGCTTCCCGCCAACACATTCAGGCCACCGGCATAATGCGCGCCATTATTCAGTGTCAACAAGCCCGTTCCATCCTTGAGCAAGGTGGGATTCCCGGTGCCAATGATGGCGCCATTGACCGTCACCGCGTCCGTGCCGCCAAAGGTCGGCTGATTCACACCCAGGTTCAACGCACCGGCCAGGGTCAGCGTGTTCGTATCCGAGTTGATACGCGCAGCGGAGGCCAGCGTGATGGCACCATTAAACGTGTTGTTGTTCGTGATATTGCGCAGCGCGCCGGTATTGTTGGTGCCGGTGCCGTTCAGGATCAACGGGAGGCTGGTGGTGGATATGGCACCCTGCAACTCCAATTCCGCACCACTCACAACCGTTGCGGTATTCGTGCTCAAGGCGGAGGCATTCTGCAAGTTGACGGCGCCATTGCTGATGGTCGTGGTACCGCTAAAGGTATTGGCACCGGAAAGCGTCAAGGTGAACGGGCCGGTCTTGGTGAGGGCAAAGTTATTCTGGTTGGCACCAGAGCCGCCGAGAATACCGCCGTAGGAATCCGTCGCCTTGTTGGTAATCGTCAACATGGCGCTGGTGGCACTGCCGCCGATGACCGAGCCGCTGCCCGTCACCGCCGCGACGATCTGGTTGAAGCCGTTCAGGGCGAAGGTCGCCCCGGATGAAATATTCACCGAAGCGGCCGCCCCGACCGTATTCGTTACACCGCAAATAACATTTCCACCCTGCAATTGCAGCGCGATGTTTCCAGCCGTCGTGGGGCCGTTCAACAGCAAGGAGCCAGCTCCCCGCTTGTAGAATCCAAGCGTGTTGCCACCCGCGCTACAATTCACGGGACCGTTAAGGGTAAGGTCGCCGGTGGCATTATTCGCACCCGAATCAATGGTCACCGACATGCCATACCCGGAGCTGACCATCTGGATGTTCGCATCCATGGCCGAGCCGGAAGCGGCGGCGCTGCACCAGATCCCGTTGCCATTGATATCAAACACGCTCAAGCCGGCAAGGCCGGACCCGTATTGACGGATGGTCGTGGGAGCCGTCAGCAACTGAATCTGGCCGTTACAATCGTAGGTCTTCCCGCCCAGCAGATAGAAGCCATTGGTTGAAGACACGCCGTTGCCAGTGATGGTCATGGCAGTATTGGCATAGCCGCCACCCGTGTTATAGCCGATTTTCAAAAGGCCATTTGTCCCAACTGAATAGGTAGAGTCACCCGACCGGTTCTGGACTTCCAGGATGCCCGCGCTGACGGTCGTCAAGCCGCTGTAACTGTTCGCCCCCGAAAGCGTTAAATAGCCACCACCGGTCTTGGAAAATGCGCCTGTTCCACTGATGACACCAGAATAGGACTGGGTGTTTGGATTGGCGAACTTCAAGGTGGCATTGTTAGTTATAGTTCCCGCGACAGAACCATTGTTGACCGTGCCGTCACCCAACTGGAGCGCGCCGGCGTTAATGAGGGTACCGCCGGTGTAGGTGTTCACCGTTGCCAGGGTGAGCGTGTTCGTGCCGTTCTTGGTCAAGCCGGCGGTGCCGATGATGCCGCCGGTGCCAGCGATAGCATAAATATAATTGGTGGTGTTGGCGGTCACGATGGCGGGAGACACATTGACGTTCAAGGTCACTGCGGTATTGGCTCCAACCGTGTCGTCGAACAACACCTGATCACCCGGCAACGTGGACTCCATGTAGCTGGTGGTGGTGCCGGCATTATCCTTCCAATTGGCGGTGGTGTTGATGTCCCAGACGCCAGACGTTGCCGTGGCCCACTTGATGGGCTGGGTGCTGCCGGTGACCACCAAATTGAGGGTGTTGCCGGAAATGCTCAGGTTGCCGGCCAGATGCGGCAGGACCAAAGTGATTCCCGCCACGGAGGACGGCCCGGTTCCGGTCCAAGTCATCAGCGGATAAGTGCCACTGGCGATGCTATTGGCGGCCGCGTCAATGGTTATGGTGGGCAAGGTGGTGAAGGTGACGTTGCCGTACACGAGAAAAGGCACCACGGTTGTACTGGGGGCGACCGAACCATAGTTGAAGTCCAAGCTGGAACTGGTGCCGGCATTATTCACAATCAGGCCGGAGCAAGCCCACTGCTTGGTATTATTCACGATGGAAATGCCCAGGACGGCGGCGTTGCCGGAGGCGGCCGCAAGAGTCACCACACTGTTGGAGCAGTTTCCGCCTACGACGCCGACCAACTTGCCATTACTAATCATGGTCGTGTTGGTATAGGTGTTCACACCGGATAACGTCAGCGTGCCGGTGCCGCTATTGGTCAGAGGTCCGCTGTTGGTGATGATGCCCGACAGCGTCTGCGCCGCCGAGCTATTGTAAATGAAGGCACCGGAATTATAGATATTCCCGGCATACGACCCACCGCCCAAAGTTCCGGAACCACCGATGGTCAGCGTACCAGCGCTGATGGTTGTGCTGCCGGAGTATGTGTTCGTGCCGAGGAGGTTAACCGTGCCGGTACCGGCTTGCGTCAGTGTGCCGGTGCCAGTAATTGTATTGGTGACCGCCAAACTATCCGTGCGATTAAAGGTGAGGGCTCCGTTATTGGTGACATTGCCCAAACCGAGCGTCCCCGCTGTCCCAGCACTGCCGATTTGCAGCAGCGCCCCACTGTTGATAGTCGTCATCCCGTAACTGTTGGCACCAGTGAGTTTCTTGGGATTGGAGCCGCCACCGACAATCAAGCGGTAGTTGCCGGTGATGTTACCGCTCAAGGTGACGGTGTCATATCCGCCATTAAAATTGAGCGTGCTGTCGGCGGTCAAGGTGATGGGACTGGCAATGGTGGCATTATTTGGGCCAGGCCAACCGCTTCCCAGCGTACCACCGTTCATAATGATCGGCATGCTCACGGTCAGCGTTGAACCCCAGCGATAAGTTGTCACAGACGCCCCGGAATTAATCGTCAGATTTCCTGTTCCAGCCAAAGTGGTGTTCTGTTGAGGATATGTCGAACTGCTATAATCATCCATCAACTCAAGGGTGCCCGCGTTTACAGTGATATTACCGGCACCCGACATGTTGACACCATTCAGCACCAGCGTCCCTGCACCCGACTTCGTCAGGGTGAACCCGTTCAAGTTCAAGGTCGCTGTCTGTCCATTGGTGGAACTGATGTCAATCGCCGCACTACCCGCAGGAGCCAGGGTGGTATCGCCAGCCAACGTCACGTTTTTGAGCACCGCCTTTGTGGAACTGCTATTCGTAATCGAACCGCCGATACCACCGACCCCTGTACCGCTGATGGTTACCGGTTCATTAATACCACCTAACATCTGTCCATTCATATCGAGTGTGCCGGTGTTGTTCACAGTTGCACTCGAACCGAAGGCTAGATTGGTGCCGAGCTTCAAGATACCGCCGCTTATCACCGTGGCACCGCTGTAAGTATTAGATGTTGAAAGCGTCAGGGTCCCGGAGCCGTTCTTTACCAGCGACCCGCTCCCGCCGATGGTGCCCAAACCCGACAGAGTGTAGTTCTTGTTGGTGATATTTACCATCACGTTGGTCGGATTGACGAGCGTACTCAAAGTCACAGCGATCGGCGACGTGCCGCTGGCGGTATCATCAAGAACAGCCTGATAACCATCCGCATAAGTGGTCAACGCACCGCCCGTGGGAAAATTGGTCCAGTTGGCAGTAACGGTGTCCCAGGTCTGATTGCCAACCGCCCAATTCACCTGAGTAATGACGGCGCCGGCGGTGACTTTCAAATCAATCGACTTGTTCGCGGTATTATTGACGATGCTGGCCGTCACCCCCGCCGGCAGGGTCACTGCGGAGGCCGGGGGCATGCCGGTCAACGTACCGCCGTATTTGATCAGCGGATAGGTGCCCACCTGCCAGACGCTGCCACCGCGAACAATGATGTTCAAGGTGCCATTAATGGTCAAATTCCCGTTGACCTGCAAGGGAGCATTGCCAAAACTCGGCGCCACCGAGCCGAAATTGATATCGGCACAGGTGGTATCACCGCCCGAGGCTCCGCACGTCAAACCCGCCACGGTCCATTGACCGTTGAAAGCCGCAAGCTGAACCCCATTGGTGGCGCCATTGGCGACACTCACAGCGCTGGCGGCACAGCCACCACCGGTCACTCCAATGAGTTCGCCGTTGCTAACGGTCGTGGCACCGCCATAGGTGTTCACACCGAAAAGAGTGAGCGGGCCGGCCCCCTGCTTGGTCAAGGTACCGGTGCCGGAAATGATGCCCGACAAGGCTTGGGCCGCCGAGCTGTTGAATACGAAAGCGGCATTATCAGTGATATTTCCCGCATAGCTGCCGCTGTTCAACCGGCCCGCTCCGCCCAGGGTCAGAGTGCCGCCGCTGATGGTGGTCGCACCGGAATAGGTATTAACACCCGAGACGGTCAGCGTGCCGGTGCCGTTCTTGGTGAAGCTGCCCGTACCACCGATGACACCGGCGAGAGCCTGGTTGGCCGAGCTGTTGACGGTCAGCGAACCGGCGCTGATAGTCCAATTGCCGCCAATGGTCGAGGCGCCGGCACCCGTCAACGAAGTGGAGCCGGATCCTTGATTATTGAAAGTGCCGCTGTAACCGGAAAGATCGCCGGAAAGCGTCAGGCCACCCGAGTCGGTCTTGTTGATATTGCCGGAGCCGGTGAAGGTGCTACTCCAAGCCGGCGTGACGCTGCCCCAAACGCGAATCGTGCCGCCACCGGCGTTGACCTGAATGGTGCGCGACAGGGGGACGTTCAAGTTGGGGTCGAGCAAGCCGCCACCATTGAGAATGATTTTATTGGCTGAATTACCAAAAACAGAATCCGCCGAATATGTCACCAGACCGGCGGTGATGGTGACATCGGTGATGAAATTGTTGCCGGTATTCACCAATTTGATGCCCAGTCCGGAAGCACCGCCGCCGGTGGCCGACATATCGCCGTTGGCTTTGAGGGTCAGAGCACCGGTCCCAATCAAGGCACCCAAAATCGTGGTGGAATTGCCCGTGCCCTGCGACGAGGTGTCCACCGTGGCACCTGAGGAGCCGATGGTGATGCCCCGGTTGGTGGAAAGGGTAGCAGCACCGGTGACTGCGAGCGTTCCGCCATTGAGAGTAAGCTGGTTGGCCACCACGGAGCCCGGCGCGGTGCCGAGTCCGCTATCCGCAGCGATTGAGACCGTGCCGTTATTGACAGTTGCGGACCCGGCATAAGTATTCACACCGGAAAGGGTCAAAGTACCGGTTCCGGCTTTCACAAACCTGCCCGAACCGGAGAGGATGCCCGACAGTGTGATATTGCCGCCGGTGGTATCAAAGGTCGTGCCGGTGGAAGCATCGGAAAGGATGGCGGGAACAGAGCTACTCCATGCAGCAAGCGAACCGATGGTGCCGGCGCCCCAGCTATTGGTTTTGGGACCGGCACCATTTTGAGTGATGCCACCTGACCCGATGTTCAACTGTCCGCCGGTAAAGTATAATGTGTTGGTCAACCCGCCATGGCCCGAGGTGCCCAAAGCCAGGCCGTTGGTCAGATTAGCAACGCCACCACTCATGATCATGGACCCATTGCCGTCATAGCCGATGTTAAACACGCTGGCCGCGTTAAGCGTGCCGCCGGACAAGGTGTAGATACTAGTATTTACGCCTCCATTCCAATGTCCAATGCGAATCCCGATAGAACTGGATGTATTTAATTTCACCGTCCCGGCAGACTGAGTGAAGCTGCCGCTTTGACTGCTGGCGTCGCCCAAGAGGAAATTGTTGGTGACAATCAACGAGGTCAAGCTGTCATTGACCGTTGAGTAGTTTTTCACGCTAACGCTGTCGGCAGTGATGGTACCAGCACCCGAGACGGTTTCCGTCGCAGCGATCGAAACGGTCAGCGGCCCAGCCAGAGAAAGGGTTCCCGGAACGGAGATGGTACCGGCATAACTGGCGGTGAGCGAAGGGGCGGAGAGGCTACCACCGACCGAGAGAGTCTGGCTGGAGGCGCTCATGCTGATGGCGCCGGAGGACAGAGTTCCCGGCACAGAAAGCGTGTCACTCCCACTATTAAGACCAATCGTTCCCGTAAAGGACGGACTTGTCCCACCGAGGATGCTGGTGCCGTTGCCAACGCTTAACGGGCCCGATCCGCTGATCGCGCCGTTGAGGGTCAGATTGGCATAGCCACCATCGAGAGAAAGCGTCTGGCTGGCATTGATGGTGACAGCGTTGGTCAGGATCCGCGCGCCGCCGCCGCTGGCCGTGGCCAGGGTGGAACTGCCGGAAACAGTGATGGCCCCGGTGCCCAAGACATTATCCACGGTGGACACGCGAAGAGTGCCGCCACTTATGGTGGTGCCGCCGCTGAAGGTGTTAGCGCTGTTCAAAACCCAGGTGCCGGAACCGGATTTCACCAAAGTGGTGGCGCCGCTCAAATCGTTGATGATCTGGGACAAAGTTCCGCTACCCGTTCCGGCGAGGGACAATTGCTGCGCACCACCAGAGCCGGAGCGCAGGCTACCGGTTGCCAGATAGGAAATCGACCCGCTGCCGGAAGCGTCCAATGTGTAGCCACCAGTTGTCCCGGTCCAATTTAAAGGCCGCGTGGTGGTGCTGGCGGCAGAACCCACATAACGGAGCGTGCCGCTGGAAGTGCCGTTGCCCAGAATGATCTGTCCGCCGGTGCCCGACGCACCCTTGCCAAGCGAACTGGCGGTGCCCTGGTTGTTCACGGTGGTGAATTCAGCGGTGCCAAAGCCCACACTGAAGTCGCCGGTATAATCATTGGTGTCGTTGCTGAACCGGACCGTACCGAGGGCATAGCTGGAACTCCGTTTTAAAACGCCGCCAGCACCCGTGATGTAGGAAGCCACCGTCAGATTGTTCGTATCCGGCGTCTGGAATCCGGCCGTCACGCCACTGTTCACGGTGATGGCGCGAGTTGCGCCGAGGGTCACCGCATTGTTCAAGGGTGCCCCGTAGTTAGTGGCCGCCAGAGCACCACTCGCAGTAAACAGCAGGCCGCCGGCTGACGCGCCCAGCGCAGCATCATTCGTAATGAAAATCGTCCCCCCGCTGCCGAAGGTGGTGCCGCCGGAATAGCTATTCACGCCCAGCACCGTGGTGACGCCCGAACCCGCATTGGTCAGACCAAAACTTCCCGTGCTGGAGATGGGCCCGCCAATAAGCAGGTTGCCGCCACTGGCGGAATTCAGCACGAGATTGTCAGACAAGGCAATGTTGCCCGCCAGGGTATTGTTCCCGCTGGTGGCCAGACTGCTGATGGTCTTGGTGCCGGACGAACCGCTGCGGACAGGGATCGTGTTGGTAAAGACCTGACCGCCGGTGACCGAGCCCAAGGCGAGGGTCGCGGTCTGGCTCCCGGTAATTTCCCCCAGATAAAAGTTCGGGCTGTTGCTGGCATAACCCGTCGCGTTGAACTGCAAAGTGCCGCCCGAAATGTAAGTGTTGCCGGTGTAGGTATTCGTGCCGGCAAACTGGATCACGCCTGACAGCGGCAAGCCGTAGCCGTTGACCACCACGTTCTGGGCTCCGCTGATCGGCCCGGCAAAAATGACCGCACCACCCGTGCCGGCACTCAAGTTGGCCTGACCGTTGAGAGTGATGCTGCTATTGAAGGTGTTGGTGCCGCTGGTGTTCAAGCCGCCAATCGTTTTTTCCGCCGGCGAACCGCTCTGATTGTTCAAAGTGATCGGATTGCTCAAACTCTGTCCACCTGTCGCCACCGACAGCCACAGCTTGCCAACGTTCGCATCGTTCTGGCCAACCGTGATGGGTACGGTGGCGCTCGCCAGGCTCCCGCCCGAATCCATCCAGAATTCACCCTGGTTGATGACGACGCCGTGGGTGCCGTCACCCCAAGCCTGCGCCGCAGTCAGCTTGACCTTGCTGTACTGGTCAATATTCAAACTCACCGACGCATTACCGGTCAGGCCAACGCCAATCGTGAGCATCTTTGAATTAACGCCAAAAACATGGAACGGCACGTTGTTGTCGTTGTAGATGTTCCCATTGAGAACCAAATCCCCATTGACCGGATTCAACTCGATCTGGGTCGCCCCACCCTTGGCGCCAGACAGTGGAATATTCAACGTCTGAGCAAATGAGCTGCGATTTTCCACCCGCTGGTTGAAGTTGATGCCCCCGCCGCTGCCGTTGATCGGCACGGCCGCGCCAAACGTCGTTTCCCAGATGATGTCGCCAATATTGCCGCTGCCCGGCCAACCCAAGTCGTAATAGAGACTGGTTTGGCTCCCATTATTCCGGTAATTAAACACCAGATTGCCATAGCTCGAATTCCAAGGGAAACTGGGGCAAGAATCGCCATACCAGTTATCGCAATACGAAAAGTTACCCGCCGCATTATCGCCATCCCAGTTGATGTCGGCGCGGGCGGGAACCGCCGCGCCCAGCAGAATGGCAGCGATTGCCAGCGATGCCAGCGTGCCACCCCGGGTGAAAAGGTTTTGATTGGGTTTCATAGATTGACTTTCGACGACGGGCGTTTTTGAGGGAAACATTGCGGAACAGCAGGGTTTGCCGAGGGACAGTTTGGGCGCTTTCATACGGGAACAAGTCGTGGGTTGCAACTGGGTTTTGGGTCTTCTACTGGGGCACTTTGATTGTGATTATATTATGAAATTTTCATGTCCAGTGACACCGCATGTTCATGCGGTCCCACCGGAAGTGGTTCGAACTAAAACGGACAAAACGAAAATCACCATCGGTCATGCTACTTCTGATATACGATGAACTGTTGGTTCAGGTTGTTCCCAGCCGGCGCATGGCAAAGCGACGAATATTTCGCTTTATCCACACAATCTGACCGGAATAACCGTCAATTTATCATGCCACGACCATAAATCCACCCCCACATTCGGGGGAGACAATAAACTGAGCCGGCATTCGCATGGGCAGCGTCCTGAAAGGACGCTGGAAACGGACCCTTCACCACCATTCCGCCGCTCCGCTGGGGCGGACTCTGATGGTGGAGCGTTCCGGGGGCGGCGCCCGGGGGCTTGCCCCCGGCTGATTTCCTCGGCTCCTTCAGAGCCGGACAAAAAGCTCCTCCCCCCTCACCTCATTCGTCCAATAACAGGAAAAAACAACACTTTTATTGCAAAGCGTTAATTGCGAATATGTTACACAAATCCAACACCCACCCCTTTCCTTGCGTGTCACTTTTTGGCGTGTTTTGTCGCATTTTGGCGGCTTTTTTACCTAATTCTTGGCGCGCGCCCGAGTGGGGAAAGGCAGAAGGAAGAATGCAGAATGTAGAAAGTGCGTGCCGCACGGGCCATCGATTGGCGCGAATGGGAAAGGGTCAGGAACTTCACCATCTGGCAAAAAACTTTATCGCTACCTTTTTCTTTACCACCCCCACCCTCAACTTCTGTAAGTGCTTGATAGAGGTCAAAAAACTTTACCTTTTCTTTACCACTTTCATTTTTTGAGGGGTGGTAAGTGCGTGCCGCCCAGGCCAAGTTGGAAAACTGAAAACGGGAATGAACCACTAAGGCACCAAGGGCAAAGCGGAATGCGGAAAGCGAAAAGCGGAAAGTACGTGCCGCACGGGCCAACCTGGAGAACTGTAAGCGGAAAACAACCACCAAGGTACCAAGGATACCAAAGCAAAGCTGAAATATTGAAAGCAGAAAGCAGAAATCTGGCATTGGAGGCAAAGCGGAAATATATGAGTTGGCAGTCGTCAGTTAGCGGTTGGCAGCAAATGCGGGGCCCACGAACCAAGAACGACGGACTACGGGCCGAAAAAGCAAGGGATGAGACTTGAGACCGGAGACCTGAGGTTGAGACAACGGGACCACGGACAACGGTCTACGGGGAAAACCGGAAAAGGCCAAGGGCCAGACGCAAGGCACACGGCAGGTCCACGGACTGGTGGTGGAAAGCATGGCAACCATGGGGGAAGTATCATCCAATCGGAGAAAGAACGCAAGAAAAATGTGAGTATTGTATATTACGATACAAGCTACAAGACAGAAGGTAAAAGTCAAGGCCGGCGATATCATTTGAGCCAGTCAAACCAATCCGGCTCGCGAGGACGCTCGCCCCACCGTGGGCACATTTCCCATTTGAAGGGAAACGGCAAGGCTGATTAATTTTGAGCCTCCTTACGTCGGCTGCTACAAATGAAAGGATGACCGGTCCGTGGCGCATCCTGACAATCCAGGTCCGGGTGGGCGTGGGCACTAATGTATCAGCCACCCAAAACGGCTCGCGGGGACGCTCGCCCCACCTCCTGCACATTTCCCAGTTCAAGGAACGAGTATGCCGATTTCCATTTGAGCCTCCTGACGTCGGCTGCTACAGGGAGTCAGCGGCGGAGGTACTTGTTGACCGCCTCCACTTTTGAATGGACGTGGAGCTTCTCGTAGATCTTGCGAATGTAGCTCCGCACGCCATGGACGGAGATGCCCAGATGATCGGCAATCTCCTTGTAGGCATAACCCTGCGCCAGCTCCTCCAGAAATTTGATCTGCCCGGGGGTCAACTGTTCCAGATCATTGGCGGAATCTTTGGGGGCCGCGGGCGCATGGGAAAAGAACTGGACGACGCGCCGCGCGATGTGCGGCGTCATCGGCGAACCGCCGGCGTAAAGCTCCTGGATGGCCTGAAGGAGCTTGGCCGAGGAGGTGCGCTTGAGCAAGTAACCGCCGGCGCCCGCCTTGAGCGATTCAAACAAACGGTCGCTGTCCTCGTAAGCGGTCAGCATGAGAAAGTTCACCGCCGGCAGGGCCGCCTTCAGCTCACGCACACATTCCACTCCGTCCACACCGGGCAACTGGATATCCATCACCACCACGTCCGGTTTCACCAACGGAATGCCCTTGAGCGCCGAGGGACCATCCGGGTAGGCGCCGACCAACTCCAGGTTCGGCGCGTCGGCGGCCAGCTCCACCAACTTGCCGCGGAACTGCTCGTGGTCCTCGACGAAAACGACTTTGATGGCTTTGCTCATACGGAACGCGCTCAACTTCGCAAATCAACCCGGCCGGCTCAAGGGGATAAACCCGGGAATCAAACCGGCGACGGCCCCGGCGAAGTGTGGGCCGGCGGGCAGGCGACCGTCACCCGGATGATGGTGCCCCGGCCCGGCGCAGTTTCGAGGGAAAACTTTCCGCCGAGGGATTCGATGCGCTGGCGCATGTTGGGTAGGCCATTGCGCTCACTGCGGGCGGAGACGGCGGCGAGATCGAAGCCAGCGCCATTGTCCGTCACGGAGATCACGATGTCCGACCCCTCGGTCCGGGCGGCCAGGGAAACCTCCGTGGCATGCGCATGCTTGAGCGCGTTGTTCAAGGCCTCCTTGACGACGAGGAACAGGTGGTGGCGCATCTCGGGCGGGAGCGGCAACTCGGGCAGGTTCCCGTCAACCTGGAACCGGCAATGGACCTCGGTGTTTTCAAACAGCTCGCGGGCGAGCTGGGTCAGGTATTCCACGAGACTGCGCAGGGAATCGTTGCGCGGATTCACGGCCCAGACGATTTCATCCAGCGCCCGCGCAGTACGAACGGCGAAGGCGGAGATCCGGGCCACGCGCTGCTTCAACGATTCCGCGCTGGTTTCCCGCGACTGCCCGATATCCGTGATGGACATGGAGATATAGGTGAGACTCGAACCCAACTCATCGTGCAGATCCCGCGCGATGCGGACCCGCTCCCGCTCCATGGCCTGCTCGGATTCAATGCGCCGGAGCCGCGCGCGGTAACGGCGGCGCTCCACCAGCCGGATGCCGGCGGCGATGAGGCCGACCAGAGCGAACACCAGCAGCGCCGCGAACCACGGCCGCTGCCAGAAAAACGGCAGCACCGCGAACGCCATGCCCGCGCCCGGCTCGTCGAACTGGCCGTTGAGATTGCAGGCCTGCACCCGGAAGCGATACGAGCCCGGCGGCAGATAGCTGTAATGCGCCACGCGGACGTCGCTCCATTCCGTCCAGCCGGGGTCCATGCCCTGCAGCCAATAGCGGAACTGAATCCGTTCCGGCGCATCAAACCCGATGCCGGTGAAATGAAAATCAAAGGCATGCCGTCCCGCCGCAATCGTCCCGCCGCGCGCCGGCGCGAACCCCGTTTTCTGCTTATCCACGAGCAAGTCCTCCAGCAGCGCCGCCGGCAGCGGCGCGAGGTGGCTTTGCTGGCGCGGGTCGATCGTCACGATGCCCTTGGCGGTGGCGAAACACAGCAAGCCCGCGCGGGTCTTCAACGCCGCCCCGAAATTGCCGATGCATTCCTCCGAAGCCATCCCGTCCGGGATGCCAAAGTTCAGCGGGTGCACCGAAGCGGTTTTGCCGGCGGCGACATCATTCAACACGCGCTTGCTGACGCGGCAGATGCCGCGGTTGCAGCCCAGCCACAGTGAGCCGTCATCGTCCTCCAGAATTTGCAACACGATATCATCCAGCAATCCCTGACGCGTGGTGAATCCGTCCATCCGGCCGGCGGCCCAGCGATTCAGGCCACCACCGTCGGTGCCGATCCACAAAGTTCCGCCCGCCTCGAGACACAGCGTACGGATCAAATCGCTTTGCAAGCCGTCCCGGGTGGTAAACCCCGTGAGCTTCCCGCCCTGCAAACGGGCCAGGCCGCCGCCCAGGGAACCAATCCACAGCGTCCCATCCCGCGCCTGCGCCAGCGCGGTCACCGGTTTGCCGGAGAGACCCTTGACCGGGGTGAATCTCCCCTGCTTCAACAACCCCAGCTTGCCGTTGTAAGTGCCCACCCACATGCCCCCGGCGACATCCTCGCATAAACTCCAAACACGATCGCCGAGGAGCCACGCGGTGTCGCTGTAATGAGAGATCAAGCGGCCGTTCCGCCATTGATACAGGGCCGGGCCGGCCCCCCACCACACACTGCCGTCGCGGCCCGCGAGCACCGCCTCCAGCAGCACATGGCCGCGAAACGATTCGCTCATCATCTGCCCGGGCGACTGGCCGTCCGCCCAATGATACAGCCCCTGGCCGTAGGTGCCCGTCCAGAATTCCCCGTTGGTCGTCTGAGCGAGCGAACGCAACTGACATTCCGAAGCACCGTCCATCAGGTGCAGCACGGAAAGTTTCCCGGGGCCGATGCGGTTCAAGCCGCCGGACTGCGTGCCCACCCAAAGAAACCGGTCGCGCCCGGCAAAGGATGACAGGATGGCGTCATCGGACAAACCGTCCTTTTTTTGCAGGGAGCCAAGCCAGCCGGCATTGGTTTGAAAATAGTAAAGGCCCTCGTTCAAAGAACCGGCCCAGATGGTGCCGTCCGAAGTTTCCGCGAGGCGGTAGGTGACCACCTCCGGGAATCCCTCATTCGTGCCGTAGGTCGTCCAAACCCCATTCTCGCCGCACAGGATTTTCCGCTCGCGAAGGCCGGCCCAGACACGATTCCGGCTGTCCACGATGACGCAGCGGGGATTGTTGGTGATGGTGCCCGTCTCCCCGTCCGCCACCGAATTGGTTTCACCGTGAAAACGCAGGAGGCCGTTGTGCAGCGTGGCGGCCAGGATGTCGCCATCGCGGTCATGGGCCAGATCAAAGACGAGCATCGGCCCCAGCTCCCGGGCCACCGGCTCGAACCGGCCGCCGTGCCAGCGGCTCAAGCCGGTGTGGGTGCCGATCCACACATCGCCGTTGGTGGCCTCCACAAAACTGCTGATGGAGTCGCCGGCCAGGCCGTCCGCCACCGTGTAATTTTTAATTTCGCCGCAGACCAGCCGCGCCACGCCGCCGCCGGAGGTGCCGATCCACAGGCCGCCCGAATGATCCTCCAGCAACGCCGAGATCTGCAGGTTCTTCAGGCCGTCCGCGAGCCCGAACACCCGGCAATGGACACCGTCGAAACGAGCCAGACCCTCATCCGTGCCGAGCCAGAGGTAGCCATCGCGCGTCTGCGTGACCGCGGTAACGGTGTTGTTCGGCAAACCCTGCTCCGTCTGCCAGGTCCGCACCAGAAACGGGGCTGCGGGCGGAACGGGAACCGATTCCGCCAACACCGCCAAATCAAAACCGATCAGCCACACGAGCAGTTGCCCGAGGCAGCGGCGGGGAAAGGGAAAAGCCATCGCATCCATGCCAGCAAAAGCCACGGTTTAACACAAGGGGAAAACGCGGCGACCAAGGACGACGGAACGCACCCAAGGATGGGGCTTGAGACCTGAAAGGGGTCGCGCGAAGACCGCGAAGGAGGGCGAAGGGGGGACAGTAATCAGTCGTCACCCATTAGCGTGAGCGGTCAATTGCAAAAATAGATTATCGTCAGCCAGCCTTTTTATTAAAAGCTGTCTTTGTCTTTCCGGGCCGTTGCGGGCGGCGTCCAAGGTGCAATTCGTGCCTGTCATTTCAGTTGTTGATTCAGATCTATCACTCCCTCGCAGGAGGGTGATCCGTTCAGTCACCCATCTGGTTCCAGCGTGTCGCGTCCGTTCTGGGTGACAGACCGGTCTGCCACCCGCAGACTTTCGTCTGTCGGCGGCGCACGCCCTCCTCCCGGCATGCCGGGAGCCAGAAAACATTCAGTGCCAAACCAGGTTCATTCAGTGGGTAATGACTTGTGGCTCGCACAGCCTTGCGGCCGTGCGTCCAACCTGTCGCAGACTCTTGGTTTGGTCGAATCACCATAATCTTTTTTACTTGGGCCATTTCCGCTTCAGCGGTATCGGGGTCGGGCGGAGGGAGACCCGCCGCGCCCATTCAGTTGGATTGGCTCGGAGGTCCAGACGACTGCGCTGGTTCACGGCCGGTCTCCCCAAAATCTTTCTTTCCCGGCCCGAAGACGCGGGTGGCGTCATAGGGCACATTCGCCACCATCACATGCCAGGAGGCTTTGGCCAGTTTGCAGGCCAGCGACTTGGTCGCAATGACGGGATTGGTCTTCTGCTTCTTCCGGTCATAAAAGCGGCGGCATGGCTCATCGTGGCGGCAGGCAAAATGAGCCGCCTCCACAAACGCCCAGGCCAGATACTTGTTGCCGCATTTGCGGTTGTTCTCCCCTTTCTTCTTGTGGTTGCTCTGCCGAACACTTTTCACGCAGCGACAGTAGCTGGCAAAGTGCCCCGCGTCGGCGAAGCGTTCGGCGTCGCCGGTCTCCAAGGCGATGGTCAGCCCGAGGATCTTGCCGATGCCGGGCATTTCCTGCAGGCGCTGGTAGGCCGGCGATTTCTCCGCAACCTCCAGGATGTGCTTTTCAAGCTTCGTGATCGAGTCGGTGTAGTGGTCCATCAGGGTGATCTGCTCGCCGGCCAGCAGTTGATCGGCGGCCGCCGTGAACCGGGCTTGCGCCGCCTCCGGACTCATCGCCTTGACGCGCGCCAGCGGCACCCGCTGGCCCAGCGTCCGTTCGTTGAGGCTCTTGAAACTCAAGATCAGCGTGGTGCGCTGGCGCACCAGCAGCATCCGGCGGCGCAGCAGGTCGCGCACAGGCCGAAGCTTGCGGTCGTAAATGTGGCCGGTGGGCAGGAGGTTCAGTCGCAGCAGTTCCGCCAGAAAGTAAGCATCCGAGACATCGTCGGTGTGCTTCTTGCCACTGTAGGGCTGCATGGCGGCAGGATTAGCCAGAACAACGTGATAGCCGTGATCCTGGAGTCCATCCACCAGCCAATACCAGTTGTAGGTGGACTCGACAGCGATTGTGTCGATGCGCTTTTTGTAAGGCTTGAGCAGTTGCAGGATGGCGGACAGGTCGCAAGCCAATTGCTTGTGCAGGAGGCGACGGCCGCTTTCATCCATGAGGCCGCATACGGCGTTGTTGCTGTGCAGGTCAATTCCGACCATAATCTTCATAGTGGTTCTCCGGTGGGTTAAGGTTGGTTCTTGGTGTTTGCTAACACACCTCAAACTAACCGCCCGCCTGCCGGATAACCACGCTTTGCTTAAACGCCAGCTCACGCTTAATGTTCTACAGTTGTCAGTGGGCAGTGGGCGTAGTAAACAAATAATCGGAATGCGGAATGCATAAATTTAACACAAAGACACCAAGGGGGAACAGAGTTCAGAGATCAGAAGTCAGAGGTCGGAACCACGGACCACGAACCACGAGAACAAAGCGAAAATCGGAAAGCGGAAGAGAACAACCAAGGAACAAAGAAACAAAGATTTTTAACCACGAAAGACAAAAAATAACACGAAAATGGAAAACAAACGAGGTGAAATCCAATAGTTTGAGCCTCCTGACGTCGGCTGCTACAAGGGCCTAGCGAACGGGCCCGTTACATAACTACGGCTCGCGAGGACGCTCGCCCCACCACCAGCATATTTTCCATTTGAGCCTCCTGACGTCGGCTGCCACAAACGTAAAAAAAAGCCGGGGAATCCGAAGATTCCCCGGCCAAGCTGTTACGACTGACCGATCAAGAACAACCGAGGCTTTCGCCGCAGTTCAAGCATTTGTAGCACGCGCCGTTGCGGACGGTGATCTGCCCGCAGTTCGGACAGCTCGGGGCATCGGACTGGTTGGTGATCATCTGCGTGAGCGAGGCGGCGCGACGCTCATGCTTGCGGGCAACCCCGGGGTTAAGTTCGATCATGTCGGTGTCACCGGTGATCGCCAGCTCCGGCACGGGGCGATTCACCTTTTTTTTTATCTCCTCGGCGAGGCCGGGCATGACGAGCTCCGGCTGGTTGCGCGCGGCGTTGATATTTTCGCGGTAGCCGGGAATAAACTGGAACGCCATCCAGCGAAACACGTAGTCGGTGATGGAGGAGGCGTTGCGGATGTCGGGGTTCTTGGTGAAGCCGCTCGGCTCAAAACGCTGGTGCGCGAATTTGCGGACGAGCGCCTCCAAGGGCACGCCGTACTGCCAGGCGAGGCTGGTCAGGGTCCCGATGCTATCCATGAGACCGCCGATGGTGGAACCTTCCTTGGCCATGGTAATGAAGAGCTCGCCGGGCTGGCCGTCATCGAACAGGCCGACGGTGAGATAACCTTCGTGGCCCGCGATGTCGAACTTGTGGGTGACGGCGGTGCGGGTATCGGGCAGGCGACGGCGCAGGGGCTTGCCGGATTCGTCATCGAGACGGCCAACTTCGGCCTCAAGCTCCTTGATGCGCGCCTCGAGCGGCGCGGCGTCGGCGGTGCCGGGCACGGCCTTGTCGCCGGCCTCGTTGGTCTTTTTGGTATTGAGCGGCTGGGAGCGCTTGGAGCCGTCGCGGTAGATGGCGACGCATTTCAAGCCCATCTTCCACGCTTGAACGTAGGTGTCGCGCACTTCGGCGACGGTGCATTCCTTCGGCATGTTGACGGTTTTGGAAATCGCGCCGCTGATGAAGGGCTGCGCGGCAGCCATCATTTTCAGGTGCGCCAGGTAGCCGATGCTGCGCTTGCCCTGGTGGGGCTTGAACGCGCAGTCGAACACAGGCAGATGCTCCGGCTTGAGGCCGCTGGCCACGGCTGCACCGTTTTCCTCGACATCCTCGATGGTGTCAAATTTCTCGATGTGGGCGATGATACCGGTGACGGCGGCTTCATCGTAGCCAAGCCGGTGCAGGGCGTCGGGCACGCCGCGGTTGACGATCTTCAACATGCCGCCGCCGGCGAGCAGTTTATATTTCACGAGCGCGATGTCGGGTTCCACGCCGGTGGTGTCGCAGTCCATGAGGAAGGCGATGGTGCCGGTGGGCGCGAGCACGGTGACCTGGGCGTTGCGATAGCCGTGCTGCCGGCCCTTCGCGAGGGCGCTGTCCCAAGTCTTGCGGGCCTCAGTCTTGAGATAATTGAATTCCGCGCTGGGCTGGATGGTTTCCACGGCTTCGCGGTGGAGCTGGATAACGCCGAGCATGGATTCGACATTGTCTTTGGCGACCGTCTGCTCGACGCCGGCGCAGCGCGCATCGCGGTAACCGGCGAACGCGCCGATATTCGCGGCAATATCCGCAGACTGCTCGTAAGCGTGGCCGGTCATGATGGCGGTGATGGCACCGGCCAGGGCGCGGCCCTCGTCGGAATCATACGGCAGGCCATAGCTCATGCAGAGCGAGCCGAGGTTGGCAAAGCCGAGGCCGAGGGTGCGGAAGATGTGGGAATTTTCCGCGATGTCCTTGGTGGGATAGCTGGCGTTGTCCACCAGAATCTCCTGCGCGGTGATGTAAATCCGCACGGCAGCCTTGAAACGCTCGATGTCAAACTTGCCATCCTCGCGCTTGAACTTCATCAAATTGAGCGACGCCAGGTTACAGGCGGTGTTGTTGACGAACACGTATTCGCTGCAGGGATTCGTGGAGTGGATCGGCTCGGTGCCCTTGCAGGTATGCCATTTCTGGATGGCGCCGTCATACTGGATGCCGGGGTCGCCGCAGATGTGCGTGCCCTCGGCGATCTTGTCGAGCAGCTTGCTGGCGTCCTTCTTCTGGAGCGGCTTGCCATCGCGGATGGCGCGCGTCCACCATTCCCGGCCACCGAGGGCGGCCTCGAAAAACTCATCACTGGCGCGGACGGAAAGATTCTCGTTCTGATACATCACACTGCCGTAGGCGTCGCCGTTGTAGCTGCCATCGTAACCCTGCTCGATGAGCGCCCAGGCCTTCTTCTCCTCCTTCTGCTTGGCGTCGATAAATTCCTCGATATCGCCGTGCCAGTCGCGGAGCGTGTTCATCTTCGCCGCGCGGCGGGTCTTGCCGCCGGATTTCACGACGTTGGCGACCTGATCGTAAACCTTCAGGAAACTCATCGGCCCGCTGGGGCGACCGCCGCCGCTCAATTTTTCACGACTGGAACGAATCGGCGTCAAATCGGTGCCAGTGCCGGAGCCGTATTTGAACAGCATCGCCTCGCTGTAGGCCAGATGCATGATGGATTCCATATCGTCCTTGACGGACTGGATGAAGCAGGCGCTGCCCTGCGGATATTCGTACTGCGTCCGGGCGCGCTCGGCTTCCTTGGTCTTGCGGTTGAAGAACCAGTTGCCCTTGCTGGAACTTTTGCCGACGCCGTATTCGTGATATAAACCGACATTGAACCACACCGGCGAATTAAAAGCGCCGTATTGATTCAGGCACAACCAAGTCAATTCCTCGTAAAAAATCTCACCGTCGGCCTTGCTGAAGTAGCCGTCCGCGATGCCCCAGTCCGCGATCGTGCGCGTGATGCGGTGGATGAGCTGGCGCACGGAGGTTTCGCGCTCGGAAGTGTGCTGCTCGCCATAAAAATACTTCGAGACGACGACCTTGGTGGCGAGCACCGACCATGACTTCGGCACCTCGACATTTTCCTGCTTGAAGATGACCTTGCCACCATCGTCGGTGATCTCGGCCGTGCGCTTCTCCCATTCGACCTGATCGAACGGCTTAATTTTGGCGTCGCTAAAAACGCGCTCAAGGCGCAACGACTTTTTGGATTCGGATTTGGCTGGTTTCATCGAGCGGGTGGTGGAAACTTTCTGGTGGCGGCGGCTGGCCGATTTAGGGGCTGGAGCCGAGACATCCTCGCGTGCATCAATCATGGTGTAATTCAGTTTAATTTTAAACAGTTATCCCGACGCCCCTCCAAGTATCAAAAGTACGCCAGGGTTCAAAAAGCAACCAGTTTTCCAAGAAAAACCGACTTTCCGGGAAAACTGAAGTTCCCCTACTAATTGGGGAACGGTCTCCATCATGCTACCACCGGTTGTATCTTTCAAGAAAATTTTACAAAAAAGTTACGCGAACGATAATCACAAATAAAATCAACGGTTTTATCATGACGTCGACGAAGAAATCAGGCTGGTTTGCCGGTTGCGGGGAGGTTTCTGAACCCAAAACTGACCCAATTAATCACCCATAACCATCTCAACATAAAAAAAGAATACCTCCAACGTGAAAAGTCGATATTTGAGAGATTGTGCCTTTGAAAAGTTTGCCAAAGGGCGGCGGCTTGGACTCCCTCTCCCCGTCCAAACGGGGATGGCGTGATGGGCATTGAATTTGAATCATTCTTGGCCTCCTCACCCCAACCCTCTCCTCCTTTAAGGGAGGAGAGGGAGAAAGACTTGTCAGCGGTATAATCCCGGATATTTGACGAAATTTTTGGTGCCAGTTCGAGAGATGGAGCAGGCAATAAAAATCGAGTATTAACACGTTCCCGATGAGGCTTGCCGGAAAGGGTAAAAATAGCCATCACGAGCGCGGCCCCGGGAGGACGCGGACAAACATATTTGTGCCGGTGAGCGGGAAGGAGAAGGTCATCACCGGAGCGCTGTTCTCACTTTGGAAATGCCGGGCCCGATGCCGGCGCGGTTGAACCGGCAATGGAACCAGAAGACCCAGCACGATAACCCCCAACAGCGCCACTGCAATCCATCGGACAGGCAGATTGGTCATTAGAGCATTTTCATAAATATTGCAGCCGTCCGGCTGGGACCAAAATGAAGGCGGTCTTTTCGAGTTTGGGCTTCGTTTCGGCTCAGTCGCAGGGTTACTTGGAACCTACTCCTTCGCCAAAGCCTCGCCAAAACTCGAAAATCCCTGCTCCGAACGGCTCCACTATTTCCTCAAACGCTCCAGCCATTGACAGCAAAGGCGCTCATAATGGTCAAAAATAATTGAACACCAAGGCAGCTCAGGGCGACCGGCCGGATTGCAACAGCTGCACCGGGCCAAACAGGCCCGCCGGTTCCAGCGGAGACCGGGCCGTGAGCTTGCGGATATTGGTGCGGGTAAAACGCTGAGCTTTCGGCAGGCGGGCATCGCCGATGAGGCGGTTGGGCCAGAAGTTCACAACCTCGATCTGCAATTTGTTTTCGCCCGACTGCACCGCGGCTGTCACGTCCACCCGCCACGGCGGGCACCAGAGGATGCCGCAGGATTTGCCATTCAACTTCACTTCGGCCAGTTCGCGCACATCGCCCAAGTCCAAAATTAATTTTGAGTTATTAGTTTTGAGTTTTGAGGTGTCCAGGTGGAATGATTTTTCATACGTCGCCGTGCCGGAAAAATATTTAATGCCCGGCTCCGGCCGCGCCGGCCAGCTGACCAGCGAATCAAACTGCGCGGTTTCCGGCCCGCCCCATTTCGGGTCGAAGTGCAGAGTCCACGCGCCGGAGATAGCTTGAGACGGTCTCAAATCCGGCGCATTGGACCGGGCGATGGCCGGATGCGCGGCGGCGGGTTCGCGAAAGACCACAAACCACGAACCGCACGGCGGGAAATCGAGCGGCACAAAAGTACGACCAGCCTGCTCCTCATAGGCAGCGGCAAACTGGTGCTCGCCGGTAACCGGGTTCCACAATTCCGGCACCCGGCCGGCCACACGAAAAGCAATGCGCGCGCCGGCAGAAAAGTTCGTGCGATTGGCGACGAAATATATTTCCGCGCCAGCCGCCGACCGGTGGACATAATCAAAATCACCCGCGCCAGGCGGGAATTCGCAATCAGGTTTCAGGCCATCCGCCAAGAGCACTTCACGCGCGGATTTGCCGGCGATAACGCGGCCCCGGCCGACCCGGCCATCCCACAATTCATCGGCGAGGCGCTTCACCGCAGCATCGGTAGCCGCCATGTTTTCCAGCGTTTCGCCGCGGACCGGCCGAGGGCCAATGACCGTAGCGCCCGCGGCGACGAGTTCCTTGATCTTCTTCAACACCGGCAAGGAAATCTCGTCACGAACCGGCAAAACCAGCACGCGATAGCTGACGCCATCGGGCAAAACGATTTTTCCATCCTTGACGCCGGCGCGCTCAATCAGCGCCTCCGCCGTGATGACATCGTAATCGTAGCCGGGACCCACCTGCGCCGGGTCGGTGCGCTTATGCTGCGTGAAATTCGGAACATGGTCGCCGTAGTAATACAACACATCGGCGGAAAAAAGTCCCTGCTGCAGCATGAACTGGCAGCGGTCAATGTAGCTGAAAAACGGCGCGGATTTCTCCCACCACGTCACCTTCGGATTCAAGTGGGTGCCGGCGAAATACTGCTGACCGGGAATCCCCGTTTCGTCCGGCGAACAGACGAACGCATGCCAAACGAGGACGTTCAAGCCTTCGCACAGCGCCTGGTCAAAGGCCGGCTTGAGATTGTCCCAGATTTTTTCCTGCCAGTGCGGCCCGATGGTGGTGAAGCCCTCGGCAAAAACATATTCGCGGCCGTACGTGTGAGCGGCGGACGCGGGCTGCTTGACGAAGAAACGGTTCGCGTCGCCGATGCGATGCGTCCACGACCACGCCCAAAACTCGCTCATCGGCGCGTCGTCCATGCCGAGGCAACGCTGGGCGTCAATCAGCACCGCGTGGGGCCCGCCGCTTTCGGGATGAAGGCCAACGCCGTGCCGGTGCGCAAGGTCGCGGAACAGGCGGTAATGATGGTCAATCGCCAGGTCGCCGAGGGTCTGGCGGTAATCAAAAAGAAAACGGTCGCTCTCGGCGCGCGAATTCACGAGGCGCCCGGCAAGCACGGGGAGCCACGGAACCATAGAATAGCCCCGGCGCTTTTTGAATTCCTCGCGCAGATCGGGCGTCCAGTTGGCCAGTTCGATCTCCCAACTGTCGGTGTGCAGATACTTCAACGACTTTCCCGCAAGCGGGCCGGCGTCCTGCAACAGCGGCTCGACAATTTTGTCCCAATAATTTTGAAACGCCGTCGCGCTGTAAACATCGAGCGCAAAGCCGCCCCAGCCGTCGCTGCCGGTCGAGACATAGGCGTGGTCGCCGATGGTGTAGCCGAAACGCAGGATCTGCCACTCACCGGGTGGCGCATCCCAGCGCAGCGTGCCATCGGGGCCGACCAGTCCAGTCACATCGCGCACCCCGGAAACCTCCGCATCGGCTTCGCCGGCCTGCGCCGGGATCTCCGCGAACAAGGCCGACGACACCGGCGCGGAGAACGGCTGAAGCGATTCCTGCAGCGCCTTTTGCCTCCAGTTCTTCAGCGGCGCCGGCCGGGGCGCGGCTGGGATGGGATAAGCCACGATGGCGGCATCGCGGTAGAAGTTTTCCCGCGCCGGCGGCGCCGGCAGCCGGACGACCACATTGGAACCGCCGGAAATCGCCAGCTCCGACCAGACGTATTTCTTGGCGGCATCCTCCCGGGACACCACCGGGCCGCCCAGATTCCAGCCACTTTGGAGGTTCAGGCTGATCTCCAGGCCCAGCCGGTCCGCTTCGCGCAGCGTGTGCTTATAAAGCTCGCGCCATGCCGGCGAGAAAAAAGCCGGGCCGGGCGGCACCGGATCATTGCCATCCTGCGCCGCGCCGTTAGCGTCGAAAATCACCGCCCCGCCGAACCCCTTGGCCCGCATCTGCTCCAGGTCATGCGTGATCGAAGCCCTGGTCACATTGCCGTTGAGCCACCACCAGTAGGCGCGGAGCTTCGCGGCATCAGGCGGATGCTGCCAGCCGTCGTCCAGCGATTCGGCGGCGGCGCGGCCCAGCGCCAGGGCAAACAGCACCGCGCAAAGTATCCGGGAATTTTTCATTTGATTGGCCGGAGCATACCGCAGCCGGAAAAATTGTACCAGCCACGATCACCGCGCCGGCTTCCGGATTTAGAGCCTATCCATCAAATATGTAGCGATGCGCTGAGGTCCCCAGCGGACAGCGGTCTTTTTGGTTTTTGGCTTCGTTTCCGCTCAGTTTGACTTCCCAAGTCCGGCGAGGATGATGCCCTGATCCGCCGATGCGCTCGCGCGCATTGCAGTCAGGGTTACTGGGAACCGGCGCCTTCCCGGAACCCTCGCCCAAAAGCAAAAATCCTCGCTGCCCATCGCCACATCTTTCCTGTCAATGCTTTATCTCCGGGACAGGCTGAACTATTGTTTGCGGCGCATGCCCGACAAACATTATCGCAGTCTCGTCAAAGCCGTCTCCTGGCGGCTCACCGGCAGTATGGACACCCTGCTCATCTCCTTCCTCATCACCGGGCAATTGCGATGGGCGCTGACCATCAGCGGCGTGGAATTGTTCACTAAAGTCGGGCTGTATTACGTGCACGAGCGCGTCTGGGAAAATCTGTCATTCGGCCGAGTGAAACAGCCCCCCAAAGACCGGCCCACCTTCGACATCTGAATCCTTCCGGACTCCTTGCGGAGGGTCACCAGTCCGTGCCGGACGGGCCATCAGGGACTCCGTGGGAGGTGAATGGGGCTGCGCATAATCTGACAGCCCTACCTCACCCCGGCCCTCTCCCTCCCGCTTTGCGGGCCGGAGAGGGAGAAATTACGTGATCGTCTATACCCCGGGTGGCGTCGGCCTGACAGCCGACTTACCCGGGGCTACTATCTGGTCGCCCCTCCAGGGCTGCGCGGGCCGGAAGGGGTCCGTGCCGGACGGGCCAAGATTGCAGACGCGAGAAACACGCGTCAACGGATCAAAGCCGGCGCGGCGGACCGCGGGCGGCGTTAATCCGATTGTCAATTTGGAAGCCGGCCGTTAACCTCGGGGCCGTGCTTTCCACCCAACAGATGGCGGCGCTGAATGCGGCGAGCTGCGAGGTCGCTTTCGACAACCGGACGCGGCAACTCTATGCGACGGACGCCTCCATCTACCAGCTCGTTCCCCTGGCGGTGGCTTTCCCCAAAACTTCCCGCGAGGCAGCCAACCTCATCCAAGCGGCGCTGTCCGCGGGCCTGCCGGTGACGCCGCGCGGCGCGGGCACGGGCCTGAGCGGCGGCGCGCTGGGCGACGGACTGGTGGTGGATTTCGCCAGGCACAACCGCCAGATCTTCGAGTTCGACCCGGAGCGCCGCACGGTGCGGGTGGCGGCGGGCGTGGTGCTGGACCAGCTGAACCATTTTTTAAAGCCGGCCGGGTTCCGCTTCGGGCCGGATGTGGCCACGGGCTCGCGGGCAACGCTGGGCGGGATGATCGCCAACGATTCCTCGGGCTCGCACACGCCGGTCTACGGCTCGACGTCGCAGCATGTGAACGAGCTGGAGATCGTGATGGCGGACGGCAAGGTGGTGCAGGTGGGGGCGGGCCACGCGACGCTCCAGCGGCAGCGCAACCTGATCGAGGATCTGGTGATGCTGAATTCGCTGCAGATCGCGGAGCAATTTCCGCCGGGCCTGCTGAAACGCTGGCCGGGGTACGGGCTGGCGCGCGCGCTGGAGCGGCCGGGCAGCATGATCCCGATCCTGTGCGGGAGCGAAGGGACGCTGGCAGGAATCTTCTCGGCGGAATTGAGCCTCGTACCCCTGCCCCCCGAGCGGGGCATGGCGGTGCTGTGCTTCGCCTCAGTAGCAGAGGCGCTGCAGGTGGCGCCGACGCTGCTGGACCTGCAGCCGGCGGCGGTGGAGCACGTGGACCGGCTATTGTTCGACCAGACGCGGGGCCAGCGCGAGTTCCAAGCCGTGCGCGCCCTGCTGGACCTGGACGCGCAGCCGTGCGAGGCGATGCTGATCGTCGAATTTTTCGAGCACGCGAAGGACAAGCTCGCGCAACTGCGGCAGCGCAAGCACGGCCTGCGCCAGCTGACGCTGCGCAAGGCAGCGGAGGCGGAGCTGGTGTGGGCGATGCGCAAGGCGGGCCTCTCGCTGCTCACCAGCCGGCCGGGCGACGCAAAGCCGGCGTGCTTCATCGAGGACGCGGCGGTGCGGCCGCAGGACCTGCCAGCGTATTATGCAGGGCTGGACGAGCTGATGCGGCGGGCGGACGTGGAGGCGTCGTTCTACGGCCACGCGGCGGCGGGCCTGCTGCATGTGCGGCCGGTGCTGGACCTGCATCAGCCGGAGGACTTGAAGAAGTTCCGGCTGATCGCGGACGAGGTGGCAGCACTGATCCGGCAGTTCAAGGGTTCGCTGGCGGGCGAACACGGCGTGGGCATCGCGCGCACGGAATTCCTCAAGGCGCAGGTCGGCGAGGAACTGTACCGCCTGATGCGCGAGATCAAGCAGTCATTCGACCCGGGCAACCTGTTCAACCCCGGCAAGATCATCGGCGACGGCCGCTACCAGATTGACAAGCAGCTGCGGCAGGGCGCGGAGCCGAAGCCGGCATTGCCCTTCGAACCGAGGCTGGCGTTTGCGAAGCGCGACGAGTCGTTCATCGCCAACCTGGAACAATGCAACGGCTGCGGCGGCTGCATCAAACAGACGCCCACGATGTGCCCGACGTATCTGGCCACCGGCGAGGAGGGCATGTCCACGCGCGGCCGCGCCAATCTGATCCGGGCCGCGCTGGAGCAGCGCGAAATCCCCGACCCGCTCCGCGCGGAGGAGCTGGAGTACGCGCTGTCCAACTGCCTGGGCTGCCGCGCCTGCGTGAGCGAGTGCCCGTCGAACGTGGACCTGCCGCTGCTCAAGGCGGAATTGCTCCACGCCCGCAACCGCGCCCGCAAACGCCTCACACTGCAGCAGCGGCTGGTCAGCAACGTGGATTTACTGGGCCGAATCGGCTGCGCGCTGCCGTGGCTGGCGAACCGGCTGTTCGATTCGCGGTCGGTGCGCCACATGTTCGCCCGGATGTCCGGCCTCACCGACCAGCGGGCCATACCGGAGATCGCGCGGCAACGGTTCGACCACTGGTTTGCGCGGCATCAGAACGCCACGATGCCGCGGCGCGGGAGCGTGGTCCTGTGGGACGACACGTTCGTGCGCTATCACGAGCCGCACATCGGCAAGGCGGCGGTGGCCGTGCTGGAAGCCGCGGGCTACGCCGTAACGCTGCCCGCGAAACGGAAATGCTGCGGCCGCCCGGCGTTCAGCGTGGGCAACCTCGACGCGGCGGAGCAGCTGGGCCGCCACAACCTCGCGCTGCTGGCCGCCACGGCGGGCAACGCGCCGATCCTCTTCCTCGAGCCGTCCTGCTACTCGATGTTCGTGCAGGATTACCGCGAATTGAAGCTGCCGGACGCGGAGCGCATCGCCGCACAGTGCGTGCTGTTTGAAAAGTTCATCGCCGACCTGCTCGCCCGCGAGCCGGACGCGATCCGGTTCAAGCCCGCCGCCGGGCGCATGGTCATCCACGCGCATTGCCACATCAAATCCCTGATGGATCCCGGCTTCATGCAGCAACTGGGCGCGCGGCTGCCGGGCCGCCAGGCAGCGCTGCTGGACACGGGCTGCTGCGGGATGGCCGGCTCGTTCGGCATGATGGAATCGAAATACGAACTTTCGCTGAAGGTGGCCGAGCCGCTCCTCCAACAGATCAAGCAGCAGCCGTACGGCACCACGGTGGTGGTCTCCGGCACGAGCTGCCGGCACCAGGTGAAAGACCTCGCCATGGTCCGCACCTGCCACATGGCCGAAGTCCTGGCGGACGCGCTGGCATGAACCGCCCGGGCGATACTTTTTTAATGACACGACGACCCGCGGCGTCAAGAATACCGGTTTGAATCCGCCGCCGAATCACAACGCATGACCGTCACCCTTTTCATCCCGTGCTTCGTGGACGCGCTGTATCCGCGCGCGGGCATCAGCATGGTGGAAATCCTCGAACGCCTGGGCCACACCGTGATCTGCCCGGAGGCAATCGCCTGCTGCGGCCAGCCGCCCTTCAATTCCGGCTACTGGGACGAGGCCCGCACCATCGCCCGGCCGGTGCTGGAATCATTGAAGGCGGCGGAAGCGGTGGTCATCGGCTCCGGCTCCTGCGGCGCGATGGTGAAGAAGTTTTACCCCGAGCTGTTCGCCAACACGGATCACGCCGAACTGGCGAAGCAGGTGTCGGCCCGGACGTGGGAGTTCTCGGATTTCCTGGTCAACAAGCTCGGAGCGACCGACCTCGGGGCGACGTTTCCGCACAAGGTCACGTTCCACGACGGCTGCCACGGCCTGCGCGAGCTCGGCATCCAGAAACAACCGCGCGCGCTGCTGGCCAGCGTCCGCGGCCTGGAACTGGTCGAGATGGGCGAGGTGTCGTGCTGCGGCTTCGGGGGGACGTTCGCCGCGAAGTTTCCGATGATCTCCACCGCGATGGGCGAGGTGAAATGCGCGGCCGCGGCCGAGACGAACGCGGAATACATCGTCTCCAGCGATTCGAGCTGCCTGATGCACATCCAAGGACTGCTGTCGCGCCAGGGCAAGCCGACCAAAACCATCAGCCTGGCCGAGGTGCTGAACCACAAATAATTTTTGCCACAGATGGACACAGATGGAACACAGAAGGGCATCAGCGCATGAGCTTTGTCTCCCAATTCAAGGCGCAGGCCGGCGAGAAGACGCGCGACCTACGGCACCGACAGTTCATCCGCACGGCGCTGCGAGGCTATGAAACCGCCCGCGACAAGCGCAAAGGCGCGTTCCAAAGCTGGGAGTCGGCGCGGCAAGCCGCCGCCGAGACAAAATGGGAGGCCATCAACCACCTCGACGAACACCTGGTCGCGCTGACCCGCCAACTCGAGGCGCGCGGGACGAAAGTCCACTGGGCCAGCACCGGCGCGCAAGCCCGCGAAATCATCGCGCAGATCCTCCGCGACAAGCAGGCACGCTGCATCATCAAGTCCAAGGCGATGACATCGGAGGAGATCCATTTGAACGACGCGCTGGAAAAGGAAGGCTTCACCGTAGTCGAGTCGGACCTGGGCGAATTCATCGTGCAACTCCGGCACGAGACGCCGTATCACATCGTCTTCCCCTCGATGCACCTGACGCGCGGCGAAATCCGCGAGCTATTCCAGCGCGAACTCGGCGACGCGCCGTCGGACACCCCCGAAGATCTGACGATGGTGGCGCGCCGCGTGATGCGGCAGAAATACATCACCGCCGACGTGGGGTTCACCGGGGCGAACTTCGCCATCGCCGAGACCGGCATGATTTCCATCACGGAAAACGAAGGCAACTCGCGCCTCACCGCCGCGCTGCCCAAGACGATGGTCACGCTCATCGGCATCGAGAAGGTGCTGCCGCGGTTCGCCGACCTGGCGCTGTTCCTGCCGATGCTGGCCACCGCCGGAGCCGGCCAGCCGATGACGTGCTACAACACGATGTACTCCGGCCCGCGCCAGCCCGGCGAAGCGGACGGCCCGGAAGAATGGCACGTGGTGCTGCTGGACAACCGCCGCACGGAACTCCTGGCCGACACCGAGCAGCGCGACGCCCTGCACTGCATCCGCTGCGGCGCGTGCCTGAACGTCTGCCCGATTTTCCGCAATGTCGGCGGCCACACCTACGGCACCACCTACAGCGGGCCGGTCGGCGCGGTGATCACGCCGCACCTGCGCGGGCTGCAGGAGTGGAAGCATCTTTCCAACGCCTCGTCGCTCTGCGGCGTCTGCACCGAGGCCTGCCCGGTGAAAATTGACCTGCACCATCACCTGCTGCAAAACCGGCGGAATGCCTCCGCCAGCCAACCCGCCTTCCTGGAAAAGCTGGCGTACAAGATTTTCGGCATCGTGGCGAACGAGCCGGCGTTCTGGTCGCTGGCGAAGAAACTTGGCTGGCTCACGCAGCCACTGCACGACGCGGTGAAAGGCTCGGCGCTCGACCCGGCCAGGGCATGGACCAAGACGCGCGACCTGCCGCCAATGCCCCGGGAAACATTCAAAGACTGGTGGCGGAAAAGGATGAAGGCAGAATGAAGAAGGCAGAAACAATTTTGAACGAGCGTGACAATATCCTTGGCCGCATCCGCGAGGCATTGAAAGCGAGCGCCCCCCTGCCCGGCTCGCATGGCGGCAGCCATGAACACACACCAGCCGGACCGCCCGCCAGCCACGCGCGCGAATGGCTACCAGCCGTCGGTACGAGCGCGGCGGAACAATTTGAATTGTTCGCGAGAAATGCCGCCGACTTGAAGGCGGATTTTCAACTGCTGGCCAGCCGCGAGGAATTGAAAGCCGCGCTCATCAAGCTGCGCGACGCCGGGAAATGGCAGCGGATCGCCAGCCACGGCGGCGAACTGACCGACTTCGCCGGCAAGTCCCTCGGCCTGCCAGTGACGCTCACCGACCGCGGCTATGACGTGCAGGAAATGGAGCAGTGCGACGCGGGCATCACCGAATGCGACGCGCTGATCGCCCAGACTGGCAGCGTGGCGGTGACCAGCCGCAGCGCGGGCGGCCGCGCACTGTCGGTGCTGCCGCCGCATCACGTCGTCATCGCGCGGCGCGACCAACTCGTCGCGGACCTGCCTGCCGCGTTCGCGCGGCTGCAGGAGAAATACGCGCCGGATTTTCCTAGCATGATCTCCTTCATCACCGGCCCCAGCCGCACCGGCGACATTGAGCGCATCCTGGTTTTGGGGGCGCACGGGCCGAAGAAGCTGACGATTTTGTGTATATAATGACAAGACACCGGTTCGATCAGCCTTGAAAACTTTTGGGAGGGGAAGAACAGCGACCAGGGCCAGACGAACTTTGGCCACAGCCAGTGGGCGACAAGCCCCAACCAGACAGACAATTTTCCATCAAACACCGCCCGCTGCCGGTCAGTAGGCAAGGTTCTTGTGGTCCTTGCCGTGGCAACTCAAGGTGCAATTGCCATGGTTCATGCCGGTGGAGGAATAGTTGATCACGCCATGGAGGGGCTGGACATAGGCAGTGTTAAAATTGATCAAGTGAGGCTGGGTGGCGGCGTGGGAATCATGGCAGGTTGTGCAGGCGGCCTTATAGTCTTCGATATGCGTCCGATGATTCGGCCAGCTCGTGGCAAGGGAACTGTCCACCACGGAACTGCTGTGGCATTTATAGCACAGAGCGAAATTCGCGGGATTGTAGGGGCTGCCATCAGTCAGGAGCAACATCCGCTCAAGCAACGGCGCAAAGGCCGACCCGTGCGGGCCATTCGCACCGGCACCGCCGGTGGCCGACCCCTGATCATTGTTATGACAATCGCCGCAGCCGACCAGGCTGGAAGTCGTCAAGGGCGGGATGAGGCTGGGCACGCCGGCATTTTTGCCGACGCTTTCCAGCGGATGGAACGAGGTGCTGCCGGGATTAAATTCCAGGCGGGTGTTGGTCTGCACAAACTGGCGCGGGACAAGGGCGGGGCCGCGACCGGCACTGTCGCCGTGGCAGCGAAAGCATAATTCATATTCGTGAATAACGGCGGGGAGCCGGCCACCACCCGCGCTGACGCCGGCGACGCCGGCCAAGGCGCCGGCGACCTGAGTTTTCGCACCGGGAGCGCCACTGGAGGCATGCGGATTATGGCAATCCACGCATGTCACGTGACGAACCGGCGGGTTCACCAAATCCTCGCGCGCATTATGCGCGTCCGGCTCCATCGAAACAGGATGGGCGCTAAGCTTCTTCAAATCCACCGAAACATTCTTCCCAGGACCATCACCGGCATGACAGTCAATACAGTTTTTTTCCGGGGTGGAAAACCGCATCAACTCGAGTTTGGCGCCGGCGGCATGGGGCACATGGCAACTGGCGCAGGCGGTGTGCGCCACCGAGGCGGATACGGAAGCCTTGATAAGGTTGCCGTTTTTTGCCGGCCCAACTTGAACCGCGAGAGCCACCGGCAGCAGTTTACTGGAAACCGCATGGGCAGAGCCCGACCAGTCGGGCAAGGTGTGACAAGTCAAGCAGAGCGCCGAACCAGTATTATCCCTGACCAGAAAACTTCCGTATTGATTGTTATGCGGGTCATGGCAGGTGGTGCATTGGAGCTGGCCGTTGCGATCCAAGGCGACTTCAGGCGGGAGGGTTCCGGGATCAACCAAATCGCCGGCGGCGGTGGCAAGGGGCGCATCATAAGTGAAGGAAACCGGATGATCCGAAGAAAGGTCAGTGCCCAAATTGTCCAGGCCGGCCGGCATGGCGGCGGTGTTCATGGAAATGCCACCCGCGCGGCTCCCAACCAGCCCCAGGGCAACCGTGCCATCGTGGCAGCTCAAGCAAAGGCGGGACGAACCGTTCGGCTGGCCGATGGTCACGTTCAAAGCCGTCAGCGTAGCGCTGCTATAGGGCGTGTAAGCCGCCGCGGACATCTGGTGATTCCAAAGCGGGCCGTCGGTGGCAGAGGCCCCGTGCGGCGCATGGCAAAACACACACACGTCCGACTCCGTGGTCGCGTGAACCGGGCCGGGACTGCTGACCGAAAGATTGTGGCGTGAATAAATGATGCTATTGGGATTGTCGGCAAAGGCGGCAAGAGCCAGGAAGACCAGACCGACCACCACCGCGGAAAGACGCTGGCGGCCCGAAACAAATTGCGGCGCGCGATTCATGGTTTGCTGAGATAGCGAAACATCTGGAGCCGATGATTGTAGGCATCAGCCACGAAAATTTCATTTTTGGAATTGATTACGATGGCATTGGGGAGGCAGAACTGGCCGGCGGCGGATCCCGCCCCGCCCCAGTCCAGCAACAACTGGCCAGCCTCGTCAAAAATCTGCACATTATTAAAAACACCGTCCACGACATAAACGTGCCCGTCGCGGTCCACGGCCACGCCCTTGGGCCGGCTGAAACACCCCGGTCCGTCGCCCGCGCTGCCGAAGGCGCGCAGGAAGCGACCATCCGGGTCAAAGACCTGAATGCGGCAATTCAAAGAATCCGTGACATAGATGCGGCGATGGCCGTCCACGCTGACGTGCGTGGGGAAATTGAATTCGCCCGGCCCAAGCCCCCGGCGGCCAAACCGGGAAATGAATTCGCCTTGCAGCCCGCAGACAACAATCTGGTGGCGCTGCGAGTCCGCGATCAGCAAATGGTCGCCGGCCAGCGCCAGACCGGCGGGCCGCTCGAGACCGTTGGTGATGGCAAACCGAATTTTCCCCTGCTCGTCAAAGGCCAGCACCTTGCCCAAGCCGGAGTCAGCGACAAAAAATGTCGGCCCGCGCCGGACGGCGGACACCGGCGACAAGAAGGGGGTGCCGCCAACCGATGACCAGCGCAGCCATTTTTTACGGGCGAAGTCCAGATAACAAACCGTGGCGGAACCGGTGTCGGCGACCAGAAGATTGCCCGCCTCGTCCAGGGAAAGTCCGAAAGGCCGATTCAATTTCTGCCGGCCATTGTTGACCCCGGTGATCCAGTTGGCGAACCGGAGCAACGCCGCCGGGCGGACCCCGATATCCGGCGGCCCGGAAATATCCCGCACATAAACCACGCGCGGTTCGGCGGGCGGCGGCGGCCAGGCGGGGGCCGGTTTAGACCCGGCGAGCGCAGACAGCGGGAAGAGCAGACCGAGCCACGCCGCAAAAACAAAAATGCTCCGGAACCGCAAACCACCGGGGCACGGTGGCGACGGCGACGCGGAGGGAGATGATTTCAGCAAACGTGACATATCAGAAAGATCGCCTCAGATAGGTGAAGAATCGATGTTTAATGCGTTCTTCCGACCAACCGCCGGCCGCGGTTGACTGGGAGTTAAATTCATAGCCGGCGCGCAGGCTCAATTTGCCGCGCGTCCAGCCCAGACCGGTACGCGCCATGCCCTGAACCAGCTGGTTGCCAGCCACCTGCTGCACCAGGCCGCCGCCCTCGACATACCACTTGATGGACATCGGCAGCAAGGTATTGTAGCGGGCCATGAACTGGTATTGCGACTGGTCCGGACTGCCGGGGTAAGTGTAAAACGATTGGCTGAAATCCAAACTCAACGAGGACACGCCGGTCAGGTCGAACTCAAAATTCTGGAATAAACGCAGCGACTGATACCGGGTAAAATTGGAATCGTAGCTTTCAAGTTCCGCGCCGGTGCGGAACCACTTGCGATGATAATCCACACCGCCGACCAGATCGGTGAGCGTCTGGGTGAGCACCACCGGCGGCGCATTGTTATCGAGCCAGTTCACCCGACCGTAAACACCGAATCGATTGAACAAATCCAGCCGGAACTGGCCATTAGCACTGAAGGTGTCGTAGGAGCTGCTCCCCACCGGATCGCTCTGGTAGGTAACCGTGACCGAAAGATTGTCATTCGTTTGCAACAGGCCCTGAAGATGACTGCCGGGCGGAACCACCAGTTTGATTTCCGTCAATTCACCGGAATGAACGATCGTGTAGTCCGCCGGATTGGCGAGCGTATCAGCTCCGGCGCTGACGACAATGGTGGAATCAACGACCCGGGGACGGTTTAAATAGACCGGGTGGTAGCCGAGGCTGGTGGACAGATAAAGCTGATGCGGCTCCGCGAACGTCGTAAGCATGGCGCCGGAGGAATCCTGATCCTGATGGTCGACCACGAGTCCGGTTCCCACCGCCAGCCGGCCCCACGATTGCAAGCGCTTGGTATAATTTTCAGACAGCCCGAGCCCATATTGATCAAAAGTGGAACCGCCCCCGGCCGCAGTGTCCTCCTGATGCGTGCCATGGCCTTCGAGACTGGACGTGAGACTTTCGTAAAGCTGATGACGGACACCGGCGGTGCCCTGCACCCGCGAAGAAACAATGGGATTCAACTCACTGCGGTTGAAATTCATCATCAGGTAGCTGTCCAGATTGGGCCGGTGGTTGACGAGCAGGTTTTCACTCGCGTTCAAGGTGTCAATCTGCTGCCCGGAATAATCGGACTGGCTGTAACTCAAGCCGGTGCCGGCATTGATCTGCTTCCGATGGCCGAACGTTTCTGAATCGGAAAGGCCCGCCGACCAGTTGCTGGTATCCAGGCGGCTGCCATAATTCAAAACATTTTCCAACTCGCTGGCATGCAAACTCAAAGTCGTCTGGCCGGATTTCCGCTGATGGATGCCAAGGAAATTAAAATATGTTTCGGTGATCTGCGAGGAATCCGTCAGGCCGGAAGCCGTCTCGTCGCGATACCCCAAATCCGCGTTCAGGCTGAACTCGCCCGCATTGCAATTAATGCGTCCGCCGTAACGATTCGCGTCCACCGTGTAGGTATTGAAGGTGCCGTAGTCGCGGAAGGTGTGGTCTTGCGCGGCGAAGACGGAGACATTGTAAGGCTTGGCCGAAAGCAGATTGAACTGGGCCAGATAACGGAGCAATTCCGCGCTCTCATTGCGGGTCTGCCCAGAGCCCGGACCACCGGACGTCATGTTGTCCCAGCCCCACCCCAAGTCGCCGCTCAAATCAAACGCCAGGAGGTTGGGATGATAAATCGAACCGGTGGTATGGAGTCCCACCAACGGCGTAACGGAAGTATGATCGTAGGTGCTGCTGCCACCGCTGACCCGCGTCTGTTCCGTGGAACCTTCCGCCTCGACGCCCACGCTCACCTCGGGCAGGCCGTTCAACTTGAACCACTCGGGGTCTTCCGCCCGAACCGCGGGGGCAATACCCGCCGCAAAACCGAGGACGGACAGGCCGGCGAACCAGCGATAGCGATGGAAACACCCCAAATTCATCTGGCCGGCGGCGGCGCCTGGCCGCCCGTTTTATTCACCGCACCGGCCTTGAGCAAATACTTGTCACCGCCGACATGCGGATCATGACACGCCGTGCAAGATTTTCCCGCGGCGCCGGCATGACCCTTGACCGCCTGCAAATCCTTATCGTCATGGCAGTCGCCGCAGAGCTTCAAAATGTTTTTGGCGAGCAAATGGGACTCCGCCGACTGGTGCGGCTTGTGGCAGCCGGTGCAGTCCTCGACCACATCGTGCTTGAACCTGGCCTTCTCCAAAAAATTGTCGTGGCATTCCCAGCACAGGGCCGGCGGGGATTTCTTCACCATGGCCTTTTTGTCGGTCGCATGGGGGTTGTGGCAGGCCGTGCAATCGCCGTCGGCCACGGGCTGATGGACGACCTTGGCGGTCTTGGACGGAAGGTCGTCGTGGCAACCCGCACACGTCTCCTTGACCGGCTTTTTCAGCAGGCCTTTGATGTTTCCCGCGTGGGGATTGTGACACTCCAGACAATCACCGTCGCCGACCGGCTGATGCACAACTTTTTTGGTCCCAATAAGGTCGTCATGACAGCCCAAGCAGGTCTCCTTGACAGGTTTTTTGAGGAGCTTCTTGATTTTGCCGGCATGCGGCGTGTGACATTCCAGGCAGTCCCCATCGCCCACGGGCTGGTGAACCTTTTTTTTGTTTCCGATCAGGTCATCATGACATTCAAGACAGGTGTCCTTGACAGATTTTTTCAGCAGACTTTTGAAATTGGTGGAGTGAGGCGCGTGGCAGTCGGTGCATTCGCCCGCCTCAACCGCCTGATGCCTGACCTTACCGGCGGCGAGCGGGTCATCGTGGCAAGTCAGGCAGAGCGCCGGGACGGGTTTCTGCAGAAGTTTTTTGTTCGGCGAATGGTGCGGATTGTGACAACTCTTGCAATCGCCCTCATCCACGGGCTGATGCTTGATCTTGCCGGCCAGAAAATTCGTATGCAGCACCGTGTGGCAGACGAAGCAGGCCTCGCCCGGCTTGCCCCGCATGGCATTGGAAAATTGGGATTCGTGGCAGGCGGTGCAATTCCGCGCCGCGAACGGCGGGTGCATGACCTCTTTTGGCATCGGCGGCCGAGCCACCACCGGCGCCGGAGCATTGGTTGCCTGCGGGGCGCGCGGATCCCCGGCGACAACGACCGGGGCGTTGGTGACGCCGCCCAGCGGCGGAACGCCGTCAAAGAAAACCGACAGCCACGCATGCCGCTTCTCCGTGCTGCAACCGAACAGCAGCGACAGGGCGCAAAGCACAAGGCAGCCCCCCCCCGCCCGGCGCCAAGCCCGGCGGTAAATAGATTTTGAAAGTGGCAAACTCATTCTTCCCTGAAAAAACCCCCAGCCTCAAGGTGTGGCCGGCTTTTTTAGAAACCCATAAACGCTGACCTTGTTCGGGCCGAACTGGCTGGTAACCAGAATCAAGTAGTCACACTGGCAACCCGGCGCGAGGTATTTCTGAAAATACCCAAGGTGGTCGTAATCCACCTTGATGGACGCCGGCAGCGTCAGTTGACCGCGCGTGCTGGTGCCCGGCTGGCCGAAATACATAAGCAGCCGGCCCTCCGCATCAAAGATCTGCACCACCTGCGTGGCGGCATCCACCACATAAGCCCGGCCCTGATGATCCACCGCCACGCCTTTGGGGCGGGCAAAGCTTCCCGGCGCCAAGCCCTGCCGCCCGAGCGTTCGCAGATATTTTCCGTCTAGGTCATAGACCTGGACCACAAACCCGCCGACATCGGACACCAGCAACCGGCCGTTCTGGTCCAGCGCCAGGTTGGCGGGGGAATAAAGGGTTCCCGCGTTGGTCGCGGCGCTATTGGCGGCCGGGATGGTGAACAAGAGTTGCTGATCCGCCTTGCTATAAACCCGGACGACATGATTGAGCATGTCGCCCACATAAATCCGGTTGGTCGAAACCGCCACGTCCGCCGGCTTCATCTCGTCTTTTTTCCCGATGGCACTTAAAAAATTGCCGTCGTTGTCATAGATCACCACCTGATTCCGGCCGGTATCGGCCACATACCGCGTGCCGTCGGCATCAATGGTGAGATTAATCGGCGTCCGGAGTTTCCCCTCGCCCGGCGGAGCGAAGTAAGCCGCCCGGTGTTTGTTCAGGTCAAACACCTGGATCATGCTGCCCACGGTGTCGCAAACATAGATTTTGCCGCCATGCAACGCCAAACCGTAAGGCTTGACGAGACTGCCCACCGGCTGTTGCCCGGTGATAAAATCGCCAAAAGTCCTGGTGCGCCCCAGCTCAGCATCAGAGGAGAACGAAGTCAGAAATTGAATCCGCGGCTCATCCGGAGACGGCGGGAAAAAAGTGTAACTCGTCCTGGCGGCGGGCTTGGTGGCGGCGCAGCCAGCCAGCAACCACAGCAAAAGGCAGCTGCCGGACATCCAAACAAGCCCGCGTTTAATCATGAAGATCATGGGTAAATTCGTATTATAAATCAGCTCGAAGGCCGCGTTCGGCGCTCCAAGAATGGCCAACAAAGTTACACGCCCAAGCCAGAAAAACCAAGCGTCTTTTCCCGCCGAGTTATCAAGCCTGGCCCGGTTTTCCGCACATTCAGGTGCCGGCAATCAAACCGGCGCAAAAAATAGTCCGTTAAAACCGCCCCGAGACCCGGTCCCGTTTGCCAGGCCCGATAAAAAGCGGGCTTTGGTCAACCGATTTGACCAAAGCCCGCGCGATTCCAATCAAGCAACGAGACCTAACGATTACTGAACCAAGATAAACTTGGTGCGGGTCAACGGCGAACCGTCAACCGTGCAGGTCACCGAGTAAAGACCCGGAGTGTTGTAGATATATGTCGGGTTGGCGCCAGTGGTGGATCCGCCATCCCCGAAAGTCCAATTATACACACCGCCGCTGCCGTAGCTATTGCTGAACGACACCGACAACGGAGCGGAACCCGAGACCACGCTGGCCGAGAACGCGGCCGGATAGTTGCTGGTGACAAACTGGTTCATCACCCGGCTTTCCGCATCCGCGAGCAGCGATTTCACATAGGTCGGATTATGGACACCATAGCTCTGGTCTTCATAAATCCAATAGAGGCTAAAACGCGCCGTGCGAATGTCCTGCGGAACCGTTGACAACTGGAGGTTGTCATTGGTGCCGGACGGGACAAGGCCGAACGCGGGATTGTAGGCCTTGGGCGGGCCGACGCTGAACACCTTGCCGGCACCATTGGTAGATTTAGCGCCGAAATAAGCGAGCGGGCTGGGGTACTCCCAGGCGCACGTCCCGTAATTCGTCCGGAGGATAGCCGGAGCCACGGTGCTGCCCCATTGCTTCAACAGGGAGACCACGCGGTCCATGCTATTGGACACGGCGGCCTTGGAGTTGAAGGTCTTGGCCACCAACTGCGGCGCGGTCAAAGCGGAATGGCACGAGGCCAGACAGCCGGCGTTATCCGAAACGAACGAGTGACCGGTGACATTGGTGCCGGCATTGACCGCGTAGCCCGGCACATGGCAGTCGGCACACTGGTTGGGTGCCAGGGTGTGAGGATCCGTGAGCACGTTTGCGGGACCGCCGCGCGCAGCCAGGTCATCATTCAACTGGCCGATGACCACGTTGTACTGCACGGGATAGTGCGGCGCATAATCGCCGGCGCTATTGCTGCTGTAATAAACCGTGCCACCATTGGTGTAGGCAATGAGCGGATAATAGATCCCCACGCCAACCACCGGATTGGTTGAGGTCGAAACAACATAGGATTGGTAGGTCACAGGATTACCCTGGATATTGGTGAACACCTGGCCGTATATGTTGGTATAAACCACGCTGTTCGTGGTATACGCACTCACCAGATTGGTCGTTGTGATGGCCACCAGGTTGGTCACATAACCATAGGTCGAACCATCCCAGCGCGGACCGGCTCCGCCGATACCGCCGCCGCCACTATGGCACTGGCCACAGACCTGAACCTTGGGATTATAATACTGATCAAACACATTGTTCAGGGTGAGAGTATTAGTGGTAAACGTCCCGTTGTAATTTGTGATGACCGCCGTGGTTGTCAGCAAAAGCGGCACCACATGGCTATAGTTGGTGGAGAAGGTAGGATAACGCAACTGGGCGACATAATTGGACGAATGCGGGTCATGGCAGGTCGCACAGGCGGCCGCCCCGACCGAACCCATAGCCCCCGCGAATGAACCGGGGAACAAGGTCAGCGGATGCGGGCTGCCCGCCTTGTTGTCATAATATTCCTTGACCATGACCATGCGCTGGTCGGCCAAATGGCAAACCTGACAAGCTCCACTGTGGCTACCGACGCTATGGCCCACGCTGCCTTTGATAATGCCCATGGGCAGATTGGTAACACTGCTGGCAATAATATTGGTGTACTCCTGGAAGGTGGGATGCAGACTGCCCTGATGGCAACTGCCGCAGATGTTCGGATCCAAGCTGACCACCGGAAGGATCAGGGCGTGGTCGCTGTTCTTGTGCCAGCCAGCCGGGCCGTGGCAGTTTTCGCAGCCTACGTTCTCCAGGTTGGGGGTGGTCGCGGGATCCACAAAACCGGTCTGCTGGCCATAGCCAACGGTCAGGCACGCCAGCGAGAACCGGTTGGAAACAGCCGGATTGCTATAAACCCCCGAATGCGTGGTCTTTTTATATGGGGTGTATTTGTTACCGTGACAACCGGCACACTGGTCAGAGCCGGCATAGCTGTTGGCCTGGGCCAACCGGAAGCTATAACTGTTGGTCGGATCGGGCTTGGGTGCGGTGAAGGTCCCGGCAAAACTCGACGAGATCACGGTGCCAAGGGTGAGCCAAGGTCCTGTGACGATATTCGTGGTAGCCTGGATGCTATACCACCCGTTCACGCCAAACCATTTCAAGGTGAAATTGGTCGGGGTGTTGGTCGGGGTAAATGTGACCGTGGGGTTCTGATAGGCCGCAGCGCACACGCCGCCACCGGAGTTAAACGGGGCCAGGGTGCCCGCCACGTAATTGGAGGCCAGCCCGTATTGATTCGTCTGCGGCGGCAGCGACAGCGACTGTGCCGTGGCCGCAAACACACCGCCCAGCAGCAAACCCGTCGCCAAGACGGATTGTGCGCGGCGCATGAGATTATGGTTCATTAGTTTCATATTATTTTTTGTTGGTTCATGCGCCGTCACGAGGACCGCCCGGCCAGCCGCCGCCCCAACGGGCGGTCGACAGGCACGGGCAATCGATTCATAAGCGGGCACAGCGGACGTAGCTGATTACTTGTTATGGCAACTGCGGCAGAGCAAGCTGCCGACGCCACCGGCGGTGCCGTTAATTTTGACGAGGTGCGGATTGTTAACAATGTTATACGGCGAACCTTCCTGGTTGTGCACGTCGTGGCAGGAATTGCACTCCAGATTGCCCTGCTGATTGAGCAAGAAACCCCTGATGCTCATGTCGTTGCCGGGCGTGAAACCGGGCGAATTGGCGTCCGGGGCCAACACGGGGTTCGCGGAGTCATAGATCCACTTGTCCTGGCCCGGGCCCGTTCCAACGATGGACTGGTAGTTGAAGGAGATCGGATGCGAGTGGGTCAGATTTTTGCTGTTTTCGGAGATGGCGGCACCGTTGGTGATATATTCCGAACTCGCGACACTGCCATAGGCATTGACCGCGATGGAGCCGTCATGGCAGCTCAAGCACGCCAGGGAACTGCCGGTCGGAGCCGACGCCGGAGTATATTTGATGTTGGCTCCCGGAGAAGCGCCATTGGCATACATCTGCCATCCCGAGGCGGAAATTGCCGTATGACCCCAGAGCGGGCCGGTGTTGGGATCGGCATGGTGGGGCGTGTGACACACAGCACAGACCGTGGCCGGATTGGCCGGGTCGTTATTCCACGCACGGGAGTGGAAATCATGCGGACTGCCAAGGATGCCCGCCCGGGCGGTCAAGGTCAGCAGGGAGCCTGCGACCACGGTCAGAGTGAGGAGGTGTGTGTTTTTCATATAATTTTCAGGTAACTACGCGCGTTGTGTTTGTTGTTGTTCTTGTCTGTTCGGTTCTGTTTATACGCGGGCGGATATCGACGCCGCGCATTGTATAATCCGACAATCTTTTGATGCCGGTTTTCCGACAGCAGACGCGCTCAGCGGCAAACCTGCCGTATCGAATCCACTGTCAAAATTGTTAAAAAATTTCATGTCCTTCATCGGTCTCAAGCACGACAAACCGAGGCCCCATCAATCGTCCAGCCGGGCGCGGTCTCAACCGCGACCGGGGCACGCCGGGCATAGGGCGAATTAAATCGCTCCATCAATTCCATCACGTGTTCGGCAATGATCTGCCGGCACACCGCGAGCTCCTGCTCGCGATTTTTGGTGTTTTCGCGAACGACGGCTTCCAGATCATCGATATCATAAAGGTAGACGTCCGGAAGTTCCGCCACCGCCGGGTCGATGTCGCGCGGCACCGCGATGTCCACCAGCACCAGCGGCCGGTGCCGGCGCGCGGGCAAAATCTTCGCCACATCCTCGCGTTTCAAGACAAGGTCGGGGCTGCCGGTCGAGCTGACGAGAATGTCCGCCTCGGTCATCGCCGCCGCCGAATCCTCGATCCGCACGGCGCGGCCGCCAAATTCCGCCGCCAGCCTCTCCGCGCGCTCGAACGAGCGGTTGGAAACGAGGACGGTTTTGGCTCCGCGCTTGGCCAGATGTTTCACGCAAGCCTCACCCATCTTGCCCGCGCCCAAAATCATCACGGTCTTCTTGCTCAAATCCCGGTCGAACACTTTTTCCGCAAGTTCCACCGCCACACTGCCCACCGAGGTCGCACCGCGGCCGATGCCGGTGTTCGTGCGGACGGCCTTCACCACCGACAAGGCGGTCTGGAACAGCCGGTTCATCTTCTTACCCACGAGGCCGGCGTCCTTCGCCGCCTGATACGCGGTCTTGACCTGGCCGGTGATCTCCGTTTCGCCGATCACCAGCGAGTCCAAACCGCTGGCCACCGCAAAGAGATGTTCCGCCGCCGCGGCGCCTTCCTTGACGTAGAGATGCGGGGTGAAATCGAAATCGCTGCCGGTAAGCTCCTGAAACAGCCGCTGAACGCGGCCCTGAATCCACGGGGCCACGCCATAGATCTCGACGCGGTTGCAGGTGGAGAGCAGGACGACCTCGGCGAGATTGCCGCGCAGCTTGAGGCGGCAGCCGCAGCATTGCAAGCGCGAGCGGTGGACCGCGAGTTTCTCGCGCACCTCCACCGGCGTGGTCTTGTAGCTCAAGCCTGCAACAAAGATATTCATGCCTCGATAATATTCAGACGACCTGCTGATGATGAACTTAAACCGCCGCCAAAAACGCGCTTACCATATCTTGTCATTTACCGAACAACATTTGGCAAGATAAAAGTTAGATTATAGGCTTACTTACTCGATTAGATTTCCTTACCGCTCTCGAGGGTGCCCGGCGGGTCAGCGCGGAGCTGTTCCGCCGCGGGTTCCAGCGGATGTTCATGCAACTGAAACTCCTCGGAAATGCGCCCGTCCAGGCAGGCGGTATTAAGCGGGTAAACCTCCGGATCAAAGATGACGTGATAGAAATGCCAGACGATGATGGCCAGGCAGGCCAAAACCGCCTCGTAATAGTGGATGGTCGTCGCCACGGTCACCACCCACCGCGGCAGCCATTGCGTCACGTCAATCTTCAGCCAGATGGCCAAGCCGGTCGCGCCCATGATGATCGTGCCCCAGACCACCGCCCAGTACTCCATCTTCTCGGCATAACCGAAACGGCCGATTTTTGGTTTCGATTTCGTGAAGCCACCCAGGTAACAAACGGCGTGCCACACGTCAGCCGCATCTTTTTTTACCGGGAACAGGTCGGCCACCAGTTTCCGTCCGTCACGGGTGGCGAGGAGATAAATCACGTGATACAAGCCGACCCCGAGCAGGATGATGCCGGCGATGCGGTGCGTCCAGCGGCGGAACGGCTCGCTCGAACACATCACTTTCGCCAGCCAGGAATCGGGGAATTTCAGGGCGAAGCCCGTGATGGCCAGCACGATGAAGCTGGAGGCCAGCAGAAAATGCTGCCAGCGCTGCGACGCCGTCATCCGCACCACGGGTCGCTCCGTCATGCGCAGCCGCGCGGCCGTCTTCTTGAGGAACAAAATTCCGTTGTGGGCCAGCATGCCGCCGATGGTGCCGAAAATGAGAAGCATATAGATGTTCCGCACCCAGCGGTTCAACCGGCTGCCAAAATCAACCCCGCCCGCCTGTCCGTCCGGCGCGACGTGGATTTTGCCCAAGGAGAACTCGGTGTTCGCGCCCGGATGACATTTGCCGCACGTGGTCACCAAGTTTGCCTTGCTGATGGTCGAGTTGGTGTCCGACGACGGCAGAATCTTATGGTAGCTGTGGCAACTGGCGCAATTCGCCGCGACGGTGGAACCATATTGCGCTGCGAGGCCGTGGTAACTTTCAAAAAAGGTTTTCACCCGGTCCGCCGGCAGATTGTATTTGGTGTTCAACCGCTCGGACGAATGGCAGCGGCTGCACACATCCTCGGAAATGGTCATGGTTGAACTCGTCTTGAGCGAACGGATTTTATGGTCGTCATGGCAGCCCGTGCAGGTCGGCGCGTCCTGCGAGCCGGCGGCCACCGCCTTGCCGTGGACGCTCGCCTGCCATTCGCGCGCCTCCTTGTCATGGCACGCGCCGCAGGTTTCCGCCTGACGCGCAAAATAGATCGGCGAGGTGGGCGAACGATCGCTAATGATCTCATGGGTATCATGGCAGTCGCGGCACGTGGCCGCGTCATCATGGCCGGATTTCAAGGCCAGGCCGTGAACGCTCGAATTGTAGCTTTCCGTCTGCCGCGCGTGGCACAAGCCGCAATTGACCGGGGCCAACGGCTTGCCGTCGTCGGGATGCTTGGTCGTGAGGTCCGCATGGCAACTGATGCAGGAGTTGGTCTTGTGGGCGGACAATTTCAATTTGGCCGCATCCACGAACAATGAAATGGCCTTGCCGGCGGAATTGGTCTTGAACAGCGTGTTATCGCCATGGCAGTCAAGGCAGTCGCTATTTTTCAAGCCGGCCAGGGCCGGCAGCGCCGCGAGCATGAACAAGGTGAACAAAATGGGGAGACAGCGTTTCATGCCCCATCTTCCGGCGAAACCGCGGGCAAAGACTCACCTTTTATTGCCAACTATTCGCCAAATATTGATGCGATGTAAAACAATTCTTGTCCAATTCCCCTCGTTTAGAGCATTTTTATAAATATTGTAGCCGCCCGGCCGAGACCAAAATGAGGGCGGTCTTTTTTGGTTTTGGCTTCGTTTCGGCTCAGTTTGACTTCCCAAGTCCTGCGAGGATGATGCCCTGATGTGCCGATGCGCTCGCGCACATTGCAGTCAGGGTTGCTTGGAACCTGCTTCTTCGCCAAAGCCTCGCCAAAACCCAAAAATCCTCGCTCCGAGCGGCTACACTATTTCTTCAAACGCTCAAGCTGAATCGCCGGTTCAATTTAAATCCCCAATCCCGCAAGAGGTGCGGTGCGCTAAAAGGCCGCCCCATCGCCGTCATCCAGCGCGGGAGGTGATGGGAGAAGGCAGGTGAATCGTCCGACCGGCCACCATGAACACGCCTTCACCCTGATGATGAATCGTTCGCGGACGTTTTCGCGACGGTTCAACCCAAGCCTGGACGACCTCAAGAATGAAGAAATTGTATTTGGTTACCATCGTTGCATCCACGACTTTGCATTCCAGGCTGGCGTAGCACTCGGCGATGAGCGGGGCCTGCACGGAAACCGCTGTCTCGGGCGTGAGGCCGAAGGCCTTAAACTTGTCCACCCGCCGGCCGGAAGCGTTTCCACAGGCGACCACCTGCTTCGCCAGCTCCACCGTCGGCAGGTTGATCACGCATTCCCCGGTCGCCCGCAAGGTGGCGAACGAGCCGTTCCGGCTGCTGATCACGCAGCCCACCAAGGGCGGTTCAAATTCCATCATCGTATGCCACGACATGGGCATGACGTTCGCGCGCCCGGCGCGGGCCGTCGTGACCAGCACAACCGGACCGGGTTCAAGCAACCGGTAGACTTCGGACAAGGGGAAACTTTTTTTCTTCATACCAGTGATTCCTTTTAAATGATTTTATAACCGTAACCGCGGGCTGGCACGGCCCGACCGGACAAAAGGCCGCCGAAACAACTTTGCATGGAGGAAGCTTCACCACCCGAATGGCGCGACCCTTTCATTTTGAATCCTGCGGTGGTCATGGACGGAAGTGTGCGCGGGAAAATTGCCAGCGTCAATTCCGGGACGAAACCCCGGCCCGGCTCCCGATGCCGCCGGCATCCGGCCAAAGGGCCGGTCGGTTCTGCCTCCTGCCCCAGCCATGTCGTGACCAGGAATAGCTTGCAGCGCGATAGCAATGAACATTGAAAACCTATGGAAGTGTGGCAAAGTTTCGCCAGCCACCATGAAAAGCGCCAGCTTGATAGTCCTGTTCCTCGTATTCGCCGCCGGGTCGATTTCGGCGCAGACGAATCAAACCATGTTCTGTTCCCGCCATCCGCTCCGGATTTTCGGCGACCATTCAACCGTCAATCTGACGCCGCTATTCCAATGGTGGACGCGTCACGAGCGGGCCACCCGCACGGACCCGGTCCGGCCACTGGCCGCCTGGCAGCGGATCACCGGCACCAAGGTCGCCGACCTGGAATTCAACTGGGTGGTGGACGCCGTCATCTATACCAGCCCCTCCACCCGCACCAACGCGCGCATCATCCTGAAGAATCCGCCCGTGGCGGAGGAGCAGGCGTTTTACAATTTGAAAGCCCAGCTCGCCGAAGCCGGGCCGCGAATCGCGAACGACCAGCGCGCCAGCCAGGCCAACACGAAGGCGGCGCAAAAAGCGGAGTCCCGCGCCCAGGCAGACCAGCGCTCCCGCAACGCGCGGACCCGGGTGAACGGCAACAACTATTCGCAGCAGGCGGAACAGGAACGCGCCGCCGCCGCCGCCGCGCTCAACGACCAGAAAGAGGTGGAACAGGCGCGCGCCCTCGCGGAAAAGCAGCTCGCCGCCATTCCCACCGTGAACGGCAAATATCAGATCGACTGGTTCGGCATGGAGATCGGCCGGAACAAGCAGGGGCAGCTCATCTATGACCTGGGCGTGCTGGACGCCAATTCACCCTGACCGCAGATTCGCGACGACCAAAGCATTTCCTGATTTGAAACCGGGGCGGTTCGCGCTAAAATACCGGCGATGAAAGGCAAAATCCTGCTCTCCGTGGTGCTCGTGGCAACGTTCGCGTTGTCACGGATTCCCGGCCTGCTGCCGCCGAACTTCAGTCCGGCGTATGCGTTTGCCTTTTGCGCGGGGGTTTATTTCCGGGGCCCGCTGGCCTGGGCCCTGCCGCTCGGCGTGATGCTGACAACGGACGTGGCGCTGAACCTCTTTTATTACAACGCAGCGCCGGTCGGCGGGTACATGCTCCTGAACTATGCGGTCTACGCCCTCCTCATCGGGCTGGGCAGGATATTCGGGCGGAAGGCTTCACTGCTCAAACTGATTCTGGGCGGGCTGGGCGGCGCGGTGGTTTTTTACCTGGTCACCAACACCCTGTCGTGGATCCAGGATGCGGCCTACGCCAAGACCATTGCCGGCTGGATCCAGGCGCTGACATCAGGGCGGCCGGACTTTCATCCGACGACCTGGGAAATGTTCCGCAACACCCTGGTCAGCGGCGGCCTGTTCACCGCCCTTTTTGGCGCGGCGGAAAAGCTGACCGCTGAATCCCCCGCCGACAAGACCGCCGGGGCGCGCGCCCCGGAACCCAAGGACGAGGCCGAACCGGAGGAGGCCAAGGCTTGAGCCGGTTCTCCGCCAGACGAACCATCTGGATGGCCGCCCATCACCGCAACCCCCGCCCGCTGATTAACCCGCTCCTCGCACCATGAAGATTGGCGTCATCTCCGACACGCACGGCTATCTCGACCCGCGCGTGGAAAAGATCTTTGCCGGGGTGGACCACATCCTCCACGCGGGCGACATCGGTTTCGCCTCGATCATTCTCGAGCTCGAATTCATCGCGCCGGTCACCGCCGTCCTGGGCAACACGGACAGCGAAATGCAATTCCGCCTCACCGAGACCGTCGAACTCGCGCGTAAAAAATTCCTCGTCCACCACATCGTCAACCCGTGGGCGCTGTCCGACAACGTCGCGGCGGACATCGCCCGCGAAAATCCGTTCGCCGTCGTCTTCGGCCACACGCACAAGCGGTTTGCGGAAACGGTGAACGGCGTGTTCTTCTTCAATCCCGGCTACTCGGGACGCGCCAAGTTCGGCATGGAACGCAGCGTGGCCCTGCTGCATGGCGACGGCAAAGGTTTCCGGCACGAATTCATCCCCCTGTAAGCCGCCCGCCGCGGCCGCCCCTGCCCTTTCCGCCGCCCGCAAGCGGGCGCGGCTCAAGCCTTGGAATGGAACGGATTCGCTTTCTCCGCGGGCAGGACGCGATTGAGAAAAAGCGGGCTGAGGAAGAGATATATCCAGCCGATGACGAGGTGCATCCCGAAGGCGAAACAGAATTGCACCACGTCGAAAGCGCCCAGCTCATAAAGCACCAGCGACAGCGACAGCAACAATGCGCCCGGCATCAGGGCCGCGCCGGCCAGCCGCCAGCTCGCGCGGAAGTTCAGATCGCGATTGCTGAAGAAGCAGATCAGCCAGACCGGCAGGAAATAAACCGTCGCGAGCACCGCCCAGACCAGCAGGAGTCCCAGAAAAGTCCCGATGGCCGCCAGCGCGATCAAGTCCGGCGCCCAGGCGCCCCACACCGGCCGCGCGTCGATCCGGTTGAGGGCGATCTGGTAACCGCCCGGATATTCCATCATGCCCTCGCCGAACAGGGAGAACACGCGGACCGAATCGTTGCCCAATTCAAACTGGAAGTCCGCCGGCGAACGCAGCGAGCCGCCGTGTTCCAGGTCCACGCTGAAGGCCAGCCGGTTTCCCTCCGCCAGCAACACCGGCGATTCCCCCCGCCAGTCCAGCCGGCCGCCACGGATTCCCCCCGCGTCCGGCAGCTGGCCGATGGCGGCGCTGATGGTGGGTTCGATGCCGTCGGAGATAAACCACGCCACGGAGAGGGCCGCGATCAGGGCAATGACCCCCTGCACGACCAGAAGCCGCTCGAACGATGCGCGGGCGAATGCCGCCACGCCCCGCGGCGTGATCGGTTCCCAGGCAAAAGATGGTTCGGTGAAGGCGCTCACCTGTTGGAGCTTAACAAATCGGATGCGGCGACAGAAGCCTCATTTCCCCCGCACCAAGATCAATATGGCGACCGCCGGCGGCGTCACCACCGTTCCAGCGATGGCGACCAAGCTCGCGCCGGCGAACCGGCCGCCGGATCAGGCCGTCTTCCCCGTCGTCGGATTCGACTCCGGCATCGGCGCATGGACGACCGGCAGCGGATAGCGCAGCTTCATCACGTCATCCACGAGGACCTCGACGTAATAAGTGCCGGCCACCTCAAACTTGACGTTGCCGAAGAACATCACATTCGTCGCCGACAGCGCGGGGTCGCGCAGCTCGAACTTCATCTCGCCCTTGCTGATCACGGTGGTCTGGTCCGGGGCGATGAGCCGGACATTCTCGTTGAACTGGCCGATGCCCGCGGCCCAGCGGTTGAAGACGCAGATGCGGCCGGCGACGATGGGAATCTGCGGCACGCGCAGGACGCTCACGACGCCGATGATGAACAGGTTGCCGTTCACTTCCTGGCGGACTTCTTCGCACAGGAGCGAGCATTGCAGGTCGGGTAGGATTCGGGTGGCTTGCATAAAAATATGAAATGTCATCCTGCCCGAAATCCACCGGATGTCAGGGAAAAAATGGAAACATTTGCGGCCGGTGGCCCGGCGGGCGCGTCACGGCCGCCACGCTTGCAGCTCCCCGCGCAGCTCTTCCACCGGCAAGCCCACCACGTTGCTGTAGGAGCCGGAGATTTCGGAGATGATCTTCTCGCCGGATTCCTGGATGGCATACGCGCCGGCCTTGTCCAGGGGGTGGACCTTCTCCAGGTAATCGCGGATCTGCTCCCGGTCCAGCGGGTGAAACAGCACATCCGTGCTGACCGCGAACATCCGCTCGCGGTGCCCGCGCAGATGGATCAGGCTCACGCCCGTCACCACCTGGTGCGTGCGGCCCTGCAGGCGGCCGAGCATCTTTTCCGCCTCGGCCAGGTCGCGGGGCTTGCCGAGGATTTCATTGTCGAGGAAGACCAGCGTGTCCGCCCCGAGGACCAGCGCGTCGGGAATCTTTTTGGCCACGGCGCGGGCCTTGCGATGGGCGTTGAGCTGGCAGATTTCCAGCGGGGAGAGATGTTCGTGGGCCGCTTCATCCGCATCGCTGGGCATCACTTTGAAGTCCAGCTTCAGCAGCTTGAGCAGGTCCGCGCGGCGCGGCGAGGCCGAAGCCAGGATTAGCAGCGGCAATTTCACGCTGTCAGGATACCCAAATACCCCCGCCCTGTCGAGAGCCTGAATTTGAGGCGTGCGTCCGCCCCCTTTTTCCGCTAATCCATCGCCATGCAGAGCGATCGTCATCCGTCGAATCTCGCGCTCATCGGCTTCATGGGCACGGGCAAGACCTCCGTGGGCCGGCTCGTCGCCGAATCGCTCGGCTTTGAATTCATCGACACCGACGAATTCGTCCAGCAGCTCACGAACCGAACCATCGCCGACATCTTCGCCCAGGAAGGGGAACCCGCCTTCCGCGAGCTGGAACGCCAGGCCGTCCGCGAGCTGGCCGGCCGCGAAAAGACCGTCATCGCCACCGGCGGCGGGCTCCCGGCCCACGGCGACAATCTCGCCACCCTGAAATCCTTTGCCCTGGTCATCTGCCTCTGGGCCTCGCCCGAAAAGATCTGGGAGCGCGTGCGCCACCAGTCGCACCGTCCCCTGCTCCACGATGCCGACCCGCAGAAAAAGATCCGCGACCTGCTCGCCCTGCGCGCCCCGTTCTACCGCCAGGCCGATGTGCTCATCAACACCGATCTGCGCTCCCTCCGCGAGGTGGCCGGACAGATCACCCTCCAATACAAGCTCGCCGACCGGAAAAGACGATGAAGCCGGCCCTCCGTCAGCGCGCGGCGGAACTCGGGTTTGACGACTGCCGCATCACCGCCGCCGCTCCGCCCGCCAGCGCGGAACATCTCCGCCGCTGGCTCGAACAGAATCAGCACGGCGAAATGGCCTGGCTCGCGCGCAACGCGGACAAGCGCGCCGACCCGCAAAAAGTCCTGCCCGGGGCCAGGAGCCTCCTCTGCCTCGCCGTCAGCTACGCGCCGGAAAATCCGCCCGACCCGCCGCTCGGCGCCCGCGCCGGCGTCATCGCCCGCTATGCCCGGTATGCCGATTACCATGACATCCTCGCCGGCCGGCTGAAATCGCTGACGCAATATCTCGCCGAACTCGGCGGCGCGGACACCCGCTCGCTCTGGTATGTGGACACCGGGCCGTTTCTCGAGCGCGACCTCGCCCAGCGCGCCGGCCTCGGCTTTGTCGGCAAGCACACCAATCTCATCAGCCGCCGCCTCGGCAACTGGATCTTTCTCGCCGAAATCCTGACCACCCTGGAGCTAGAGCCCGACACCCCGGAGTCCAACCATTGCGGCAGCTGCACGCGCTGCCTCGCCGCCTGCCCCACCGCCGCCATCACCGCCCCGTTCCAGCTCGATGCGCGCCGATGCATCTCCTACCTCACGATTGAATTGAAAGGTTCCATCCCGGTTGAATTCCGCCCCGCCATCGGCAGCCGCATCTACGGCTGCGACGACTGCCTGGCCGCCTGTCCGTGGAACCGGTTTGCCCGCGCCGGCCGCCTCATGCAGCCGCACGCCCGGCCGGACCTGTCGGCCCCCGACCTCCTTGAGCTGCTGCAGCTCGACGCGGCCGGGTTCAAGGCGCGGTTTGCCGGCTCCCCCGTGCTGCGGACCAAGCGGCGCGGCTTCTTGCGCAATGTCGCCGTGGCGCTTGGCAATGTGGGCGATGCCGCCGCGCTGCCTGCCCTCGCGAAAGCGGCCGCCGACCCCGAGCCGCTCATCGCCGAACACGCGCAATGGGCCATCGGCCAGATCCAGTCGCGGCGCTGAGCCTCCCGGCGCATTCACCCCGCCGGCCGGGCGGCCGGTCAACAATCGTTGACGGCGACGGGGCAAAGTCATAAAGTCGGTCAACCCTGACACGCTTAGCTTTTGGCCGACCGCCACGGGTGCGGTTGCGCCGGGGCGGTCCCCGCGATCAGACGGCGGCGGCCCGGCTTGCGCGGTTGGCGAACAACCTCATTTTTGGGTTTTATGCGCTGCTATTATCATCCGGAAAAAGAAGCCGTCGGGATTTGCAAATGTTGCGGCAAGGGTTTATGCCCGGATTGTGCCGCGGACATCGGCAAGGGGCTCGCCTGCCGCGGACAATGCGAGGAGGATGTCCGCGCGGTCGTCGCGCTCATCGACCGCAACATCCAGCTCGCGCCGAAGACCGGCCAGATCCTGGAGTCCAGCCGGAAAATCCGGTCGGGGGCGGCCACCTTCAACCTGGTCATCGGCGCGGTCTTCGTGGCCTGGGGTTTTTCCAACCTGGACCACTTGGGCTTCGTCGTGATTCTCGGGACCTGTTTTCTGATCTATGGAATTTACGGGCTGATGCAGGCCCGCAAAGCAGCGAAAGATAAACCGCCGGCCTGACCGCAGGGCCCAGCCGGCCCAGCGCCATGTCCAAGCCATTCATCATTGTTTTAGCCGTCACCTCCGCGGTCTGCCTGGCGGTTGGCATCCCCAACTTCATCCGGGCGCGCTCCCAGTCATCCGCTGCCCCCTGTGTGAACACCCTGCGGGTGATCGACGCCGCGAAGCATCAGTGGGCGCTTGAGGCGCACAAGACCACCGCTGACATGCCCACCTGGGCCGACCTCCGGCCGTTCCTGCCGGATTCGTGGACGAACAGTCTTTGGAAAAATGGGAAGGTCAATTGCCCCGCCGGCGGCACCTTTACCATCGGACGGGTTGGCAAGTCGCCCAGTTGTTCCATGGGCGGAGACCTGCACACCGTTCCGCAATGAGGCCCTCGCTGAAATACACCGTTCTGGCCGGCGCGCTGATCATCGCCGCCCAGTATTGGGCCCTCGCCACTTATTCCTGCTGGCTCACTCGCGATGATTCCAAGGCGGTAGAGGATTTCTCACACGCGCACAGGTTGCTGTCAGCCTTGGCCGCGGGCTTTTGGGTAACCGATTCGCTGGGCGGCCGGTATCTCGTCATCGTGGCACTGGGCATCCTCTGTTGGTGGATGCTCAAACCCCAGAAACATGAGCCGCACGACTCTTAACCCGATTGCGACGCGCCGTTCTAAGTCGCTCGCCAGCCGGGCCCGCGTTCCCCTAGATGGCGTGGAAATGCAAACCTGTGACCCCGCCCATCGCACTGTAGCGGCGCTCTATGAGCGCCGAAGACTGTTGAAATTGCCAGTGAACCACGACGGTCATAGACCGCCGCTACAAAGAAAAGCAGCTTCTGCAGCGGACTCAACCTGTGAAAGAACGCCCTCCTTCAGCGGATCACCCGTTGAGCGGCGACGCAGGCCTCATCCATGAACCGCTCCTGCCTGAAAATAATCCGGTTGCTTCTCGTTGCCGCGGTCGCGGCCGGCTGTCAGACGGCGCCTCCCACCGGACCGGCTCAGCGGCAGGCGGAAGCCAAGATCCAGTTCCGGCTGGCGGACATCCGGCCCGACGGATTGCGCGGACCGCCGGACGGCTTGGTGTCGGTGGCCTATGAATTTTGCGTGCCGGCGAACGACCGGGTGTATCAGGAAGTGCGGCGGATAGATCCCGGCATCCAAATCTGTCCCGGTTCAACCGGCCGCATCGGCTGCACCAAAGTCCAGACACTGTGCCTGGGCAACACGCATCAGCCGCATTGGCGCGAAGTGTTGCTGCGGCTGGCGTCGCTGCCCTATGTCACGGAAATACGCGAGTGTTTCTTTGAGTGACAATTCTGAAGCCGGCGGCCCCTCAAAGCACCGCAGGTGCGGAATCTCTGTAGAACAACCCTGCCAAAGGGTTCAAGCCCCATCGGGGCGGCATATTCCGGTGATGTCGCCCCTGACGGAGCTTGGTTATCTTTGGGTTCTCAATCTACAAATATGCCGCACCTAACGGCGCTCCCGGGTCCGTGCCGGACTTGTTTTCAAAAGCTGGCCTGCCGTCTAAAATCATCAGGAACAATAGGGAAAACATTGTAAAATAAGGGCGAAAGGCCAATCCAGTAGCTCCGCTGCCAATCTGCCAAAATGCGCGCCAATGGGGTGTAAAAAGTCATTTGTGGCAACCTGTGGCAACCGAGTTCGTATCAATTTAGTGTCTAAACGAGGATCTTTATCGAAGAACTGCAACGAGGGTTCTGGGCTTGCTTCGAAAAAAACAGACAGTGAAATCGAGTCATTTGGTTAGTTGTTTTTGGATTCGAAGTCAACTGGGGAAAGAAAGTTAAGGGCACCATGAAGGCGCTTGGGATTTTTGAAACATTCGATTGTAATCGAAGATGGCGGTGCGGGCTTCTTGGTGTGTGGCGAACTCCCGGCGATAAACCAGTTCCCATTACTCCTGTCAGGCTTTTGGCATGATGCTTAGAGTCCGTCTGAAAAATCATGAATGATGAGGAATCAAGCGAGTCGGCGGAGTTGAATTCGGATCATCGCGATATAGATCCACGCCACGGCGCTGGACTCGGTGGTTTCGTAATCGCGCACGAGTCGCCGCTGATGCATCAACCAGCCGAAAGTTCGCTCGACCACCCAGCGGCGCGCCAATACTTTGAAGCCCTTGGCCGTGTCGGAGCGTTTAATGACCTCAACGGCGAGTTTGGGGTGGAGTCCTTTGACCCAATGGGCAAAGGCATCGCCGGTATAACCCCCATCCACCCAGAGGATGCGCAGCCAGGTGAACCAGCCCAGGACACGGCCCAAAAGCAATTGGGCACCGGCGCGTTCGGTGGTGTTGGCTGGAGTCACGGCCACGCCGAGCACCAGCCCCAACGTATCCACCAGCAGATGCCGCTTGCGGCCTTTGATCCGTTTGCCAGCGTCATAACCCACGGGGCCGCCGTGCCCCGCCGATTTCACACTTTGACTGTCCAGAATCGCGGCCGTGGGCCGGCTGCGCTTGTCATAAGTTCGGCGCACGAGCGTGCGCAGCGCGTCGTTGAGGGCCGCCCACTGGTGGTTGAGCGTCCATTGCCGGAAGATATGATAGACGGTTTTCCACGGGGGAAAGTCGGTGGGTAGATACCGCCACGGGCAGCCACATTTGACGACATAGAGGATGGCATCCAGGATACGCCGCCGGTCGGTGGGCGGGCGTCCACGTTTGGCGGGTTTGGGGAGCAGCGGTGGGAGGTAAGCCCATTGGGCGTCGGTGAGGCTGGTTTCGTATATGGCGTTTTTCACGCCCCAACTGAAGCTGCGCTTAAAATGAGCCGCCCCAACCCAGGCCAGATGTCAACCCATTCCTCATTTTTCTTTCACTCGTCTTCCAGCAGACCACCCGAATCTCAACGTTTTTCCCAAAAACCGATTATTCAGACGGACTCTTAGACTCTCTGGCCTTGCTTCCGGTAGTCTGTCGGACTCATGCCTTCTTTGAGTCGGAAGAAGCGGGCGAAAGAGTTGCTGTCGGAAAAACCGCAGCATTCCGAAATGCTGGTCATGGAAATTTTGGTGCTGGCCAGCAACCGGCGCGCTTCCTCCAGTTTCCGCTGTTCGATGGCCTCAAGCGGCGTGACGCCAGTGGCCGCCTTGAAGTGGGTGTAGAACGTCTTCTCCGAAACATGCTGGGTTTCCCGGATCACCTGGTTGACCGTGATGTGTTGGCAGGCATGCTTCTGAATGTAATCCTTGGCGGCGTTGATGTCGCAAATTTCAACCGGCATCTGCCCGGTGGATTCGCGCACGCGCAGCTCCATCGCTTCGACTTTTGTGGAGGCCGGCGGGGGAAGGTCGCCTTTCAGCACCTTGCGGAGCAACTCCATTGCCGTTCGGCCGATTTCATGAGTATCGCTCTGCACGGTGGTCAAGGTGGGGCTGCTGAGCAGCGACGTCTGAAAATCATCATACCCTATCACGGCGATATCTTCCGGCACCCGCAAACCCAGTTTTTGGCAAACTCGGATGAGATAACCGCCGCCACCGGTGGTGGTGCAGACGATTCCACTCGGCTTGGGAAGCCGCTCCAGCCACCGGCGAAGCCGCTCCGGAATTCGCCCAATGGGTTCGTCGAAGTGTTCCAGCAGTTTGGGATCCACCACTTCACACAAGCTGGCAGCGGACGGATTGGCCGGGAGGACAACTTGATTGAAAGCCCTCCGCCTGAGTTCGTGCAGCGGCGGATCCTCCAAATCAAGGAAAGCGATGGACTTCAACCCCAGTTGCCGTAGATGTTGGGCGCTGACGGCAAACATGCCTGGCGTGCTGCCCGCCACGACCATCACCGGCGGCTGGTGTCGGGCGGCAAACATGTTTACCGTTGGTTTAGGCTGCGGCAGCGCCTGGACCAATTCATTCAAGGCCTGCGCGTTCAGCGCGCAGAGCAAGCCATCGGGATTCCAGCGCAACAAACTGTTCAATTCCGACTGATAGGCTGCCCCCGCATCTGATGTCAGCGTTCTGTCGGGGAGCCGAAAGTCGCGGCACACGAGCTTGGGCCGGCCGGCGACCACCGACAGCGCGCCGAGCATGAGCTGGTGGATATACGGCGAGCTGATAAAGGTCACCAAGGCGACTTTGTAAGTATTGGCCACAGGGTGACGTTTGCAGGAATTGCATAAACTAGCAAGGGATGAATTCTTACCTTGCCCGAAGCAATTGCTTCTTCAGGAATTGCATAACGATTTACAGGAAGTGCTCTATCCTTTATTCCTGCCTTGGCAGTAAAATCCCGCGACAGATAAACCAAAACCCGTCTTATGAAATGAAAATCAAGCGGATAAGCATACTCTTCCTGGTCGACGACATGGCGTCCGGCCTGTTTCAACTCGCCGCCGCTGCGCTCGGAACCACGGCAAGCCCCGCTGAGAAGCATTCCATAAGTGGAACAACAGGAAGCGCAGAAATGAAGATTCATTTTAGAGCAGTCACGGGCATTGCCTTTTTTTTCGCCGGCTGCCTGCTTTTGAGTGGAAGTCCGGTTTTGCGTAATCCGGTTAGCTTCGATGACGGTTGGGAGTCGTTCACGGTTCGTCTCAACGAGGCGGACTCCGCCTTCGCCGGGCGCAAGCCAATCCCCTCGGCGGGCTGGAAAGTTTTGTCCGTCTCCAGTCAGGAAACCCAAAGCGAGTCCGCTCCGGCCGCCAAAGCTTTCGACAATGATCCCGGCACGTTTTGGCACACCCGCTACACCGGCGGCACCGACAAGATGCCGCATGAACTGGTGATTGATCTCGGGAAAGCGGTCGAGGCTTCCGCGTTTTTTTATCAAGGGCGGCAGGACGCCAGCAAAAACGGTCTCGTCCGCGACTTTGAAACTTATTTCTCCGAATCCTCTGCCGACTGGGGCGCGCCGGTCGTCAAGGCGGCTTGCTCCGACCGTTCCGCGCCGCAGGTCTTCGATTTCCAGCAGCCGCGCAAAGGCCGCCACCTTAAATTCGTCGCCAAATCCGCGCTCAACGGCGCTCCTTTCGCCGGTGCCGCTGAACTCGGACTGCTCGGCATCTCCGCGAAAAGTCTCGGAACTTCCTGGGAATCGCAGTTCACCACCGAACACACCGATCAATCACAGGCCCTCGCTCCGATGACGGACGCCGATCTCGTCAAGCTCCGTCCGGGTTTTGCCAAGGCGGATTGGAAACCCGTCATGCTGCCTCATACCGCTGTCATCGAGCCGCGCGAAATCAGCAATCCGCAGACGGTGCTCGCCTTCTACCGCAAGACATTTACGCCGCCGGCCGAATGGCAGGGGAAGCGCGTCGCGCTTGAATTTGAAGGCGTCATGCAGATTTCCGATTACTGGCTCAACGGCGAGCATCTCCATTTCCAAGCTGGCGGTTACATGGGATTCGTCCTCGACCTGTCCGATAAACTTAAATTCGGGCAACCCAATGAACTAATTGTCCGGGCCGACAACCGCGAGCATCCGCTGGTTCCGCCGGGCAAACCGGTCAAATCCATGGATTTCTGTTACCACTCCGGCATCTACCGCGATGTCAACCTGCTGGTGACCGATCCGCTGCACATCACCCATCCGCTCGAAGCCGACACCGTTGCCGGCGGCGGCATCTTCGTCACCTATCCTGAAGTTTCTGCGGAATCCGCAACCGTCCAAATTAAAGTGCAGATTAAAAACAACCGCCAAAATTCCTCGGACGCGGCAGTTCGTTGTTCACTATCCGACCGCCCCGATTTGTCCGCCGTCTCCGAGTCCATCCCGCTCGCTTCCGGGGAAACGAAAGAAGTGATCCTTCAAATCAAGGTCCAGAATCCAAAGCTCTGGTATCCCGACTCGCCGAACCTTTATTCACTCAAAACCGAACTGATTGCCGATCAGCAAACCGTTGACACCCAATCCCAGCGCATCGGCATCCGCAAATTTGAAGTCTCCAAAGCCGAAGGTCTCAAGATCAACGGGAAGCCGATCCGCATCGTGGGTGCCAACCGCCATCAGGAATACCCTTGGATCGGCAACGCGCTTTCCAACGAGGCAAATTACCGCGATGCGTGGATTATCAAAAACGGCGGATTCAACTTAGTGCGGCTTTGCCACTACACTCAAGACCCATCGTTTTACGAAGCGTGCGATGAGCTTGGCATCCTCGTCACCGACGAGATTCCTGGCTGGCAGTTCTTTAACAAAAATCCAGAATTCACCAACCGCGTCTTCCGCGATACCCGCGAGATGATCCGCCGCGACCGCAATCATCCCTGCGTGCTCTTTTGGGAAACCTCCCTCAACGAGGCCAACCCGCCAGTCGAATTTTCTCGGAAGCTAGTCGTCATCGCCCATCAGGAGTTTCCCGGTTGTCTCACTTCCGGTGACAGCAGTTACACCGGACCCAAAAATCCCACCACCTTCGATGTTCCGCACAACACCTTTGTCCAAACGAAAGACAGCATCACGCGCAAGCAACTTGTTGAGACCAACAACCCCTGCTACAACCGTGAATACGGCGACTATGAGTTCGGCGGCGGCAGCTCCACCACCCGCCGCCGTAGAAGTGCCGGTGAACAGGAGCTGCTCAATGCTTGCTGGAACTTCTATTGGGAGGACAACCTGCTCCAGAAAGACTGGCCGCAAACCATCGGCAACTGCATCTGGGTCATGTTCGACCATAACCGGGGCTGGGACCCTCGTGTTTCCTGCTGCGGCGCCGCCGACCTCCTCCGCATCCCCAAATTCACCTACTATTTTTATCAATCCCAGCGCAATCCCGCAGTGGCGTCCGTCGGGCATGGCATCGAGGCCGGTCCGATGGTCTATATCGCCAATTACTGGACGCCCCGTCCTTCTCCCGCCAAAGTCGTCGTCTTCTCCAACGGCGAGGAAGTCGAGTTGATGCTCAACGGCAAATCCGTTGCCCGCCAGAAACCCGACGAAGGCCCTGACACGGCGCATCCCCAATTTTCCGACAAACCGGGACTCAGCCGGTGGGACGGCGGGAACTGCCGGAACCTCGATCACCCGGCGTTCACCTTCAACATTTCTTTCGAGTCCGGCGAGTTGAAAGCCGTCGCCTACATCAATGGCCGGAAAGTTGCCGAACATGCCGTCAAAACTCCCGGCAAGCCCGCGAAAATCCGGCTCACGCCCGATCTCGCCGGCAAGCCGCTTGCGAAAGCCGCAAAGGATACGCTTTTCATCCGCGCTGAAATCATTGACGGGAATGGAACCATGATTCCCGACGCCACCCTGCCGGTGTCCTTCAAACTCGCCAACGCCGAATTGGCCTCGCCGGAAACCGTCCCCGCTGAAGCCGGCATCGCCACCGCCCTTATCATCACCCACGGCAACGGCGCGGTTGCCGTCACCGCCACCGCCGAAGGTCTCCCGTCTGCACAAATCACAATCAATCAATAAAGGCTCCATTATGAAAATCATCACACTCGCGCTTATTCTCTCCGGGGCGTCGGCATTCGCGTCAGAAAATGTGCTCTGGTATGACAAACCGGCGGCACCCGGCATGAACGAAGCCTTGACTGTTGGCGGCGGAAAATTCGGGGGACTCATCTATGGCGCGCCCGACCGCGAGCGCGTCGTGCTCAATGAAATCTCGCTGTGGACCGGCAGCGAAATCTCCACCAGCGACTACGACAAGATGGGTGCCTACCAGATGCTCGGCGAACTTCTCGTGGAATTGCCCGATCACAAAAACGCCACCAGCTACCGGCGCGCGCTCGACATCGGCACGGCGATTCACACCGTCAGCTATAAAATCGGCGATGTGACCTACCGGCGCGAGGCGTTTGCATCGCACGCGGACGGCGTGATGGTGATAAAGTTATTGGCGGACAAGCCGGGCGCATACACGGGAACGATCCGGCTTGCGGGTGCGCACGCGGAAACGACAAGCGCGGAGAAAAATGCGCTGGGGTTTTCGGGCGAGCTGAACAATGGGCTGAAATATCGGGCGATGCTCGAAGCAGTGCACGACGGAGGCTCGGTCGAAGCAGGCGACGGAACGCTTGAATTCAAGAACTGTAACAACATCACGCTGTTGGTCGCCGCAGCGACCGACTATGTGATGGATTATTCCAAGCACTATCGCGACGGCGATCCGCAGGTGATCGTCACTAAAATGCTGGCTGCGCGAGGAAAAGCGTTTGATGAATTGAAGGCCGCGCACATCAAAGATTATCAATCGTTCTTCAATCGTGTGTCGCTGGATGTCGGGGCGACCCCGGCAGACCGGCTGGCGTTGCCGACGAACAAACGCAAGGTGCTGGAAAACCAGAAAGGCGGCGACCCGGAGCTGGAAGAACTTCTTTTTCAATATGGCCGCTACCTGCTGATTTCGTGCTCGCGGCCCGGCGGTTTGCCCGCGAATTTGCAGGGTTTGTGGAACGACAGCAATAATCCGATGTGGCATTCGGATTACCACGCGAACATCAACATTCAAATGAACTACTGGCCTGCCGAACCGGCGAATCTCGGCGATTGCCACACGCCGCTGTTCGATTTGATCACCAGCCAGCTTCCCGCGTGGCGCAAGGCGACTGCGGAAGAAAAGCGTTTCCAGACCGCCGATGGAAAATCGCACGGCTGGGCCGTGCGCACTTCGCACGGCATCCACGGCGATCTGGGCTGGGAGTGGGACATCTCCGCGAACGCGTGGTATTGCCAACACTTCTGGATGCACTACGAATTTTGCGGCGACAAGGTGTGGCTGAAAAATGTCGCCTATCCGGTGATCAAGGAAACCTGCGAGTTCTGGGCGGCGCGATTGAAATCGCTGCCCGACGGAAAGCTGGTTGTCCCGAACGGCTGGTCCCCGGAGCACGGCCCGCACGAAGATGGCGTCAGTTACAACCAGCAAATCGTCTGGGATCTCTTTAACAACTACGTCTCTGCGAGCACGGTGCTTGGCGTTGACGCGGACTACCGGCAGAAAATTTCTGCGATGCGCGACCAGCTTCTCGGCCCGGAAATTGGAAAATGGGGTCAGCTTCAAGAATGGACGGTGGATCGCGACGACCCGAACGACCACCATCGCCACACCTCGCATTTGTTCGCCGTATTTCCCGGCAAGCAAATCAGCATCGCCAAGACGCCGGAGTTCGCGGCAGCCGCGAAAAAATCGCTCGATGCGCGCGGCACCGCAGCGGATAGCGACGTGAAAGAATGGTCGTTCGCGTGGCGCTGCGCGCTCTACGCGCGCCTTCACGACGGCGAAAGCGCGCACCGCATGCTGCAAATGCTTTTCGCCGACCGCAACACCTGCCACAATCTCTTCGGCCTTCACCCGCCGATGCAGTTGGACGGAAATTTTGGAATCACCGCCGGTGTTTGCGAAATGCTGTTGCAATCGCACGAAGGCGAAATCAACTTGCTGCCCGCGATTCCCGCCGCCTGGTCCTCCGGCAAAGTCACCGGGCTGCGCGCGCGCGGCGGATTCACCGTGGACATCGAATGGAAGAACGGCAAGGTCACGAACTATCGCATCGCCTCACTCCGGTCGCAGGAGGTCAAGGTGCGGGTCAACGGCGAAACCAAAACCGTCCGTTCCCTCCAACAGTAAGGAAACTCCAGGTCAGCCTGTGAATGAAAACCATTGTTATTTTACAGTCGCCGCATTCTTGGCAGAGAGCTGCTGAATGCTTTGGTAATAGCAGCCTATAACTGAAAGAATTCTGTCATGAACAACATCCCAATCACCGGTCCCTCAATCGCCACGCCGTCCGTGCGCCTGACCTCAATTGACGCGTTGCGCGGTTTCGACATGCTGTGGATCACCGGCGGCGCGGGAGTCGTCTGCGCGCTTGCGCGGCTGATTTGCCCGGACTCATCTTTTTTCAGGGAACAGTTCGAGCATGTGAATTGGGTCGGGATGCGTTTTGAGGATTTGATCATGCCGCTATTCATGTTTCTGGCGGGAGTATCCCTGCCATTCTCGGTGGCAAGCCGATTGGCAAAGAATCCATCGAAGTGGCATCTCTGGGGCCACATTCTGAAGCGCATCCTGCTGTTGTGGATTTTTGGGATGGCGGTTCAGGGAAATCTGCTGAGTTGGAATCCGGACAATTGGGTTTACTACAGCAACACGCTCCAGGCGATTGCCGCCGGATTTTTGATCGCCTGTTTGTTTCATCTCTATGCGTCGCTGCGGTGGCAGTATATCGGAGCCGCCCTGCTGCTGTTGATAAGTTGGGCGGTCTATGCGTGGATTCCGGCGCCCGGCAGGCTGGCTGGCGATTATACCGAGGGCGGCAATATCGCGATCTGGATTGACCATTATCTCATGGGGAATCATCAAGACGGAACCCCATATTCTTGGATTTTCAGCAGTCTCAACTTCGGGGTGACGACCATGCTCGGCATGTTCGCCGGGTGCCTGTTGCGGAGGGCGGACTGGTCGGGCAACCGCAAGACGTTGTGGCTGGCCGGTGCCGGGACGGCGGCAATTTTGCTTTCACTATGCTGGGCTCCATTTCACCCGATCATCAAACACATTTGGACCGGCTCGTTTACGCTGTTGTCGGGCGGCATCAGCCTGATGCTGCTGGCGCTTTTCTATTGGGTGATTGATGTGAAGGGGTTTCAGCGGTGGAGTTATTTCTTTGTGGTCATCGGCTCCAATGCGATTGCCGCTTACATGTTGAACAGCATCGCGCCCATTGGCCAGTTGAGCGGCCGGCTCTTCAATGGTCTTGACCATTGGCTTTCCGGCGGCACGAAGTCGTTGGTTCACGCCGCCGGCCCGGTGCTGGTGCTTTGGCTCATTTTGTGGCTCCTGCGCCGGCACAAGATATTCCTGAAGGTGTGATTTCGTGTGGAAGAGGACAACGGCGAGACGAAGTTTGAAGGTTTTTAGCAAGCAGAAAGAAATACTCAAATGCGATACCAATTCCTGATCGGTTGTAGCGCATTCCTCCTAATCAATTCCATCGCATGTGCCGCTTTCCCGGACATCGTGCCCGCGCCGCGCGAATGGATGACCAAGGGCGATGCGCCAGCAACGGTTGCGCTCGACAAGATGGATCACCTGGTCATAGACCGCCGGTTCAAAGCGACGTTCGAACCAGTCGGCAAGTTGTATAAGATGCAACGGCGGTCGTTGAAGATGAGTGCGGGCAATGCCGTCTTCTCTGGATCGGATAAAAAGGTAAACGGGCTTTTCCTCTCGCTTGACAATGCCTTGCCGAAAAGTGGCTATCGTCTGGACATCTCCAACTCCGGCATCATCATCTCCGCGCAATCCGCAGAAGGCGCGGTTTATGCGGTCCAGACTTTGATTCAGGTCATGGCCCAAAAGAAGCCTTTGCCGGAAGGCGTTCTTACCGATTATCCCGACTTGCCGAAACGCATCCTCATGCTTGATGTCGGACGCAAGCCGGTGACGAAGGAAGAACTCAAAGATTACATCCGCATGATGGCCTGGTATAAGTTCAACGAACTGCACCTCCATCTCAACGACGAGGCTTTTGGAAACACCTACGCCGCCTTCCGCATCAAAACCAAAACTTACCCGGAGCTGGCCGCCAAGGATGTCGCCTACAGTGCCGAAGATCTGCGCGAATTGCAGGATTTTGCCAAGATGTATGCGATCAACATCATGCCCGAGATAGACATCCCTGGCCATTCGGAAGCCTTCGTCAACCTTTGGCCGGACCTCTCCTTTCGCGGCCAACCGACCTATCTTGATGTCAACAATCCCGAAGTGAAAGTCCGGCTCAAAAAACTGTTCGACGAGGTGATTCCGATGTTCGATTCATCCGACTTCCACATAGGCACTGATGAATACCGGGTCAAGTGCAACCCGGGCGAGAAAAAAAAGCTGATAGATGACTTCATGAATTTCGCCAATGAAATGACCGCCTATGTCGAGTCGAAAGGGAAAACCTGTCGTATGTGGTATGGGGATTATCCCGACCATCGCGTTTCGGCCATCAAACCCCGTCCCTCGGTCATCCTCGACATCTGGAACATCCACAAAAATGTGAAAGAGGCGACTTACGGCAACCGAATCATTCACTCCGACGAAAGTTTCACCTATCTCGTCCCCGGAGCGCACTATTACGGCATTGATAATCGCCGTGTCTATCAGGACTGGAATCCGCGAGAAGTCGGCGATTTCGATACTGTCGGCACCGATCTGCTCGTCGGCGCAAAGGTTCATGTCTGGCCCGATCTTGGTCCCTCTGGTTATTTGAATACAGAAATTGCAGGTTTACTGCTTCCCTCGTTGCAGGTCTTTGCCGAACGGATGTGGGGGAGTCACGCCTCCTCCGATTATGAGGAATTCCAAAAACGCGCCGCCCGCACCTTGCCGATCCCGGAGGTTAGATTGCTGGCGCGGATTCCCGCGAATACCGAACTTTACCGGCATGAGCAGCCGGTCGCACTCAACGATGTCAACGCCAGCGAGGCGATCGCTGACGCAAACGGCAACAACCTCGAATACCCCTGGACGCTCTCGTTTGAACTCAAAAAAACGCAGGACACCGGCAAGCGCGGCGTCATCCTTTCCTCTGATTGGGTCGAAATCTGCTCCGACCTTAAAATGAGCGATATTGTCCGAGCCGACGGCGACAAGCCCGGGATTGGGGTGGTGCGTGCCAGCGGCGGCCCAACCGTCAAAGACGCCGATCCGACTCAATATTATCTTTCCAAGGATACCAGCTACTCCAGCGGCGAGCTGCTGCCCCTGAACCAATGGGCCAGGTTGACCATCGTTGCAGAGCAGGGGAAGACGACGTTCTATCTTGACGGTAAAAAGATCGGCGAGACCAACAACCAACTCATCTGTCCCCTCCTCCGATTCGGTAGCCGCAATGGAAACAGCTTCGTCGGCGAAATTACGAACCTTCACTTGCGGTCCGGCAATCGATCTGATCCGTAGCATCGGCATTTAATGACATTTTTCTTAACCATTAAAATAACCGAAAAAACATTCATGTCCGCCATCATTAAAATACTCGTCCTGGCCGCCGTCATTCCGCTTGCCGGTTACGCCGGCGGTCAGGAATCCCTAATATCCGCGCCTCGACCAGATTCACTTCGTCAGCCCAACATCATCTACATCCTCTGCGACGACCTCGGCATCGGCGACCTTGGCTGTTACGGTCAAACAAAAATTCGGACCCCCAACATTGACCAACTCGCTGCCGAAGGCATGCGCTTTACCAGACACTACTGCGGCTCCGCCGTCTGCGCCCCTTCCCGCTGCACGCTGATGACCGGACTTCACACTGGCCATGCTTTTGTCCGCGATAACTTTGAAGTTCCGAACGCTGACGGCCAACTTCCCCTCCCGGCCGGAACCATCACCGTGGCGAAACTGCTCCAGCAGAACGGTTACGCCACCGCCATCATTGGCAAATGGGGCCTTGGAAATCCCGATTCGGATGGCGCACCGCTAAAACAAGGCTTCGACCACTCCTTCGGCCCCAACTGTCAGCGGGTCGCCCACTCCTACTACCCCGCCTATACTTGGTGCGATGACAAAATCATTCCTCTCAACCAAGGTTGCTCCGTCTCTACGGACGGACGTGTGCGAATTGCCCCAAACGACGACTCGAACAACCCTGCCAGCTACCGTCAATTCATCGGCAAGGACTACGTTCCCGACCTCCTGGAAAAAGACGCCATCCACTGGATCAAAGCCAATAAAGACAAACCCTTCTTCCTCTATTACCCCACGCCAGTCCCCCATGCCGCCCTGCAAGTGCCGGAGGATTCCGTCGCCGAATACAAAGATAAGTTGGATGACAAGCCCTATCTCGGTAATCGTGGATACGTCCCCTGCCGCTATCCGCGCGCCACTTATGCCGCCATGATCACCCGCATGGACCGATCCATCGGCCGCATCCTGCAAACCGTCAAAGAACTTGGCCTCGACGACAACACTGTCATCATGTTCTGCTCTGATAACGGCCCCTCCGTTGAAGGCGGAGTCGACCCCGCCTATTTCAAATCCGCTCTTGGCCTCCGCGATCTCAAAGGTGCCCTTTACGAAGGCGGCATCCGCGCTCCCTTCATCGCCCGCTGGCCGGGCAAGATCAAACCCGGAACCACTTCCGACTATCTCTCCGCGATGTGGGATATTCTCCCCACGGCCTGCGAACTAGCCCACATTCAACCACCCGCCAACGCTGACGGCCTTTCGCTCCTCCCGACCCTGCTGGCATTGCCCGACCAGAAAAAGCACGACTACCTCTACTGGGAATTCGACAACAAGCGCGCCATCGTCACCGCCGACGGCTGGAAAGGCATCAAGTTCCATCCCTCGCTCAAATTTGAACTCTACGACCTCAAGGATGATCCCTCGGAAAAGAAAAATGTCGCCAATGACCATCCCGAACTGGCCGCCAAAATCCAGAAAATGATGGATGAGGCCCACACCGATTCCACCGAGTTCCCCCTCGCCGGCCCCACACAAAAAAAGTAGGACTGGCTAACGTTCCCAGAAATGGCCCGACCAGCAAACTTGAATATGAAAGGAATTAAGCAGTCCAAACCAATTCAAATTGCCGTCCTCGTATCGGTTCTTTCCTTCTGCACATGTGCCTTGGCGTCGGAAGAACAGGGAGATATCCGGCTTCCTGCCGACGGCCACCCCCGCGAGGAGATTTCCGGCCCACGACAACATTTGACGATCAATCGTGAGTGGAAATTTCTGATGCAGGATGTGGCGAACGGCCAGGCACAGGGTTTGAACGATGCCGCTTGGCGTCCGATCAACCTCCCGCACTCGTTTTCCATTCCCTACTTCATGCGGGAGAAAGTTTACAATGGTTACGGCTGGTATCGAAAAGAGATTGAAATCCCCGCCGCATGGTCTGGCAAGCGGATCGCCCTTGAGTTCGAAGGCGTCTTCATCGAATCCGAACTCTTCGTCAACGGCAAAAAAGTCGGCCACCATGTCGGCGGATACACGGGCTTCGAGTTCGACATCACGCCGTTTGTCATCGTCGGCAAAAACATCATCGCCGTCCGAGTCAACAACCTGTGGAAGCCTGATGTCGCTCCGCGCGCCGGCGACCACCAGTTCTCCGGCGGCATCTACCGCGATGCCTACCTCAATGTCACCGACAAACTCCATGTGGACTGGTGCGGCACTTTCGTCACTACGTCCAAATGTTCCAAAGAATCCGCCATCATCAATGCCCAGACCGAGGTGCGCAACGACTACGCCCAGGACAAGCGTTGCCGTGTGAACACGACCGTTTTTGATCCCGATGGCAAACCGGTTCTCTCCGCCACCAACGAACTCACCGTCAAGGCCGGCACTGTCGAAACTCTTTCGCAGGATTTCGCCGAACTGAAGAATCCGCGTCTGTGGTCGCCCAAAATTCCGAACCTCTACCAAGCGACAACCCGCATTTCCAACCTTGAAGGCAAATTGCTCGACACTTGCGAAACCACTTTCGGCATCCGCTTCTTCGAGTGGACGGCTGACCGGGGATTCTTTCTCAACGGCGAACACCTCTATCTTCTCGGCGCCGATGCCCACCAGGACCACGCCGGCTGGGGCGACGCCGTTGCCAATGCCGGCTTCGAGCGCGATGTCAAGCTGATGAAAGCGGCGGGCTTCAACTGCATTCGTGGCAGCCATTACCCGCACGATCCGGCCTTCGTGCAAGCCTGCGACCGCCTCGGCGTCATTTACTTTTCCGAAAACGCCTTCTGGGGCATGGGCGGCGGCTCCGGTGATCGCGATGGCTGGGGCACTCCGTCTTCCAGTTGCTATCCGGTGCAAACGAAAGACCAGGATCGCTTCGACCAAAGCGTCCTCGACCAGCTTGTCGCCATGATCAAAATCCATCGCAACAGCCCCGCCATCATCGCCTGGAGCATGTCGAACGAACCTTTCTTCACCGACGGGCCGACCGTGCCGCGCATGAAAGCCCTGCTGATCAAAGCGACCGAACTGGCCCGCAGACAGGATCCCTCCCGGTTCGTCGCCATCGGCGGTGCCCAACGCGCCGGCATTGACAAGCTCGGACAGAACCAGATTGCGTTTTACAACGGCGACGGAGCCACCTTCAAGAATCCGGGTGTCCCCAATTTCGTCTCCGAATACGGAAGCTTTTCCTCCAGCCGCCCCGGCAAGTTTGCCCCGCTCTGGGGCGAACTTGGCAATGGCTGGGAGCGCCCCACCTGGCGCGGCGGCCAGGCCATCTGGTGCGGTTTCGACCACGGCACCGTCGGCGGCTGGGGTCTCGCGGCCATGGGATTAGTTGATTATTTCCGTCTCCCTAAACGTCAATACGAATGGTATCGCCAAGCCTACGGACAAGGCATCAAAACGCCGGTTGAACCTGTCTGGCCCGTCTCCGGCACTCCCGCTAAACTCAATATCGAAGCCGACAAAATCGTCATCAACTCCACCGACGGCACCGATGACGTCCAAATCATCGTCACCGTTTGCGATCGTAATGGCAAACACATCAACAACAATGTTCCGGTCACGCTGAAAGTCATCACCGGCCCCGGCGAATTTCCCACCGGCTCCGCCATCACCTTCAAACCGCCCGGCAACGGTGATGCCTCCGACATTCAAATTCTTGAAGGCCAATGCGCCATCGAATTCCGTTCCTATTACGCCGGAACCGCAGTCGTCGAAGCCAGTTCTCCCGGCCTCGAACCCGCCCGCATTTCGCTGACCGTGAATGGATCGCATCCATGGATTGAAGGCAAAACACCCGCCGCGCCGGAACGCCCCTATCACCGTTTCCAAGCCGCAGACTTGTCTCCCGCAGTCTCCGAAATGCTTCTGGCCGCCAACCGTCCATGCTGGGTCAGTTCCGGAAAGGACAAAAGTGCCGTCAACGACGGTTCCGCCGCCACCAGTTGGATTCCGAATGCCGACGACACGGAAAAATGGTGGAAACTCGACACGGAGGCCACCTACTCATTCAACCGCATTCAGATCACGTTCCCCAAACCCGCTATTTATCGCTACGTCATCGAGACTTCGCCCGACGGCAGCCAATGGAAGCAGGTCGTCAACCAAAGCGCCAACGATGAAACGGTTGCCTCGCAAATGCACGTCGGCGATCTCGGTCGCGATTCCCGTTTCATCCGCGTCAGGTTTCTTTCCCAAGCGGCCGGCATAGCGGAAATCTGTCTCGGTGGCGCCGGCAGACTGCCGAAGAAAGACGGTCTCCTTTCCGGCACGGTCATCGGCGTCAGCGGTTCCTGGGAGGACGACCCGAAATCCACCCGCGACGCCGCGTTCGACTTTGATCCCGAAACCTTTTTCGACGCCCCCGCCGACACCGCTGTTCCTTGGGTTGGACTCGACCTCGGTTCGCCCACCACCGTCGCATTGATCAAATTTGTTCCCCGGCAAAACCTCCCTGAACGCTGCCGCAACGGCTGTTTCGAGGGAGCCAACCTACCCGACTTTTCCGACGCCGTCACATTGGCTGAAATCACCGCCAAACCCAAGACCGGAGAAAACACCATCAAGGTCGAACAGACTCAAAAATTTCGCTATCTCCGCTTCCGTTCCAACAAGAACGGCAACGGCAACATTGCCGAAATCGAATTCTACGGCGGCCGGTAAAGTTCACAGGAAAATCCTTCTCACCCCACGGCAGTTCACAGGAAACGTGGAATGGTCGGCAACCGACGAATTGCTTCCCACCGGAACGCCCCCCTTTCAGGAATTGCATAACGATTTACCGGAAGCGCCATATCTTTTGTTCGGCCCCGGGTGCTAAATTCAACGCAAATGAAAAGCATATCTCTTGAACCTGGCTCAAGTTCGACGCCTAAATTGGAGCGCTCAACAAAACACCCGGCGCGTCCGGTCAGAAAAGCCAAAGTTGGGAAAAACAAAAAGGTTAAGTTGGATGGTCGCCCATTGGCCTCGTTCAAGATCATGGAAACCATGTTGTAGTTGGCCATACTGGCGGCGCTTCTGCTCGGCAACTGGCGTTAGGACAGTTTTAGTGAAAAAAGACAGCACCGATGCGGTGATAAGAATAAGTGACGGTAAATACAAGTTAATATGAGATATATGCACGGATCCATTTTGCGTGCCTTTGTTGTTCAACCCAATTGATTTCAAACCATATTAATCCATATGAAAAAACAAACAGCTTTCTTCCTTTTTGGAATAGCTTCTCTTTTGCTGCCAGGAATGGTTCATGCCGACGGCCGCAGTTTCAATACCTCCGGCACGCTGGACTGCGTGATGGTGGAGGATCGCCGTCCGTATGCCTGGGGCGGGCAATGGAGTCCTTTCGACAGCCAGTGTCCGGTGGTCAGCACCGAAGGCGCGTCCTTCGGCTATTATACCGGGCTGGGCAACGGCGGCAGTTACTGGCACTGGTCCACCTGGCCCATCGGCAATCCGATCAATTCCGGCGACGTGATTAAAATCTCCTATCTTGGCTCGCAGACGTGGGGCCACGGCGGCAATGGCTCGGAAGGCACGTCCGCCGGCATGGACGGCATTCCGTCGTTCGTGACGACGAACGTCTGGTATCGGTTTGTGCTGAAGAGCTGGCTGCCGGCGGACGGCACGCCGCATCAGGGTTATATCGGCGAATGGGTGCGCGACGGCGTGACGGGCAACTGGTATCATTTTGGAACGTATCAAACGCCGTTTACCGTGAAAGGCGTGACGGGCGTGAGCGGTTTCATGGAGGTTTTTGCCACTGACACCCAGGCCTTCCGCATTGATCATCGCAACTGCTTTGCGCACCAGTATGGCACGCCGGTTGGCACCTGGCAGCGGGCCAACACTTGCTATGTGAGCGGCAACTCCGGACCGGATTCCACCTATGGCTATTATGCGTCCCAGATCGAGAGCAACACCGCGACGATGATCGAACATTTCGGCACCAACTGTGCCGCCGACCCGCTGGGAACGAACCGCACGAGTTTGGTTTTCAACGCCAACGGCACCACCGTGCCGGTGACGATGACCAACCAGCCGGCCACGCCGCCCTTTGATCCGATCGTCGTCACGAATTCCACTGCGACCCTTTCCGGCTCGCAGTTGCTCGTGCAATGGCAGTCGCCCGCGACGAGTTCGCCGCAGCTCTCTTACAAGATTGAGGTTTTCACCAACGCCGGCTACACCGGATCGCCCGTCGCCACCTGGTTTGACCGCGACACCGAGGCGCAGCAAAAATTATTGAACATTGCCGGCGTGAGCACACCCTATGTGCGGCTGACGCTGACAGACATTTTCGACAACACCAATACTCCCATTCTCATCACGGCCATGACCGCCGTGCTGAATCCAGCAACCAATGTCGTCGGCGCGGTGAACGGCCTGGCCTATCAGTATTACCAGACCAACGGCAGCGGCGTGTGGACCAGCCTGCCGAACTTCGCGGCGCTCACGCCCGTGTCGCGCGGCGCGGCGGCGTATCCCGACATGAGCCTGCGGCAGCAGCGGTCGGGGTATGCCTTCAATTTCAGCGGCTTTTTCATGGCTCCGAGCAATGGCGTTTACACGTTCACACTGACCTCCTACGACAGCAGCAAACTCATAATGGACGGTCAGACGGTGATTGATTTCAACGGCCTGCACCAGCCCGGTTTGAAGTCGGGTTCCATCGCGCTGCAAGCCGGATTGCATCCGGTCAATTTGCAATACGCCTTCTCCGACCAGCGCGGTCAATGCACCTGGTGGGACGGCGCGTGGCTCGCGTGCGAAGGCCCCGGCGTCATCAACGCCGCGCCGTCGCCGGATATGTTTTGTCCGGGTCTGACTATCGCCAACAACACCAACAGCGTGCCCGTGCCGCTGAACTTGTGGTATCGCGTGCCCGGCACCAACGAGCCGGTCATCGTCCTGAACGCGCCGGCCAACAACACGAGTCTCTGCGGCTCGAATGTGGCCGCGACCGTTTTCATCACGGCCAACGGCGCGACAAACATCAGCAAAGTGCAATACTACTGGGCCGGCATTTATCGCGCGCAGGTCGCGGCCGCGCCGTATGCGACGAATTTGTTTCTCGGCGCAGCCCCGGCGAACTATCTCCGCGCGCGGCTGTTTTACAACAACGGCTGGACCATGGATTCCGCGCCGCCGAACGTCGTCGCCGTGACTAACATGAATTTGACGCCGTGGGCGCTCACGGCCATTGGCCAGCAACATTTCTATCCCACCGCTGGCAAGGTCATCGGCTCGACGATCTCGATTCAGGGCGACTCGTTGAACACCATCAGCCGGCAGATCACGGGCGACTGCACGTTCATCGCGCGGCTGACGGGCCTCACCAGTTACGGTGCGTTGCCCGACGGCAGCACGCCCGGCGGTGCCGACAAGGCGGGTATTATTTTGCGCGGGAGCCTGAACCCCGAAAACGGCGACCCGCTCGGCGGCAGCAGTTCCACGCGCTACTGGGCGGTGTTCGGCGAAGTGAACAGCGGTTTTTATTACGAGGACAACACGATGCTCGGCGGCAACAGCGCGCCCAACCGCACGTCCGGCAATCTCGGCAGTGGCAATAACTGGCTCAAGCTTCAGCGCGTGGGCGATACCTGCACCACCTCGGTTTCGCCCGACGGCGTGAACTGGACGGTCGTCAATTCGCAGACCATCAGCGGCATCGGCACCACACTTTACGCGGCGGTGTTTAATTACACTTCCTGGAACCTTCTGCCCTACGTTCCCTACGCCAGCTTCGACAATGTCAGCCTCACCGGCAACGTCGTCGGCGTGCCCAGCGTCACCGTGTCGCCCGCGTCCGCCTATGCCAGCGTCGGCCAGCGCGCGACCTTCACCGCCGGCGTGGTGGGCCAGCCGCCGTTCAATTATCAGTGGCAGTTCAACGGCACGAACATTTTTGCCGCCACCAATTTCTCACTGACACTGACGAATGTGCAATTGACGAACAACGGCAGTTACTCCGTGGTCTTGACGACCGGTAATGGCACCAACCTCAGCAACCCGGGAATTCTGACGGTGGTGGCGCCGTTGACCTGGGATGCGAACACTGCTTCCACCGGCGCGCAGGACGGCAGCGGCAACTGGGGCGGCGCGCAGACGAACTGGTTTAACACGGCTGCCAACGTCGCGTGGGCGGACAACAACACCGCCATCTTCGGCGCGGGCGGCAGCGGTAACTACACCGTCACGATCACCAACGACGTGATGCCGTTGAGCCTCGCGTTTAACAACCCCGGCGGCAGCTATACGCTGGCCGGCAGCGGCACAATCTGGGCGCAAGGCACGCCGTTGCCGGTTGTTTGCAATGGCAACGCCACCATCAGCGGCGTGGTGAACGGCAACGGCGGCGTGAGCAAGAGCGGCAGCGGCACGCTGACCTTCAGCGGCGCGAACAGCTACGCCGGCACTGGCCCGATTTATGTCAACGGCGGCACGCTGGTGCTGAACACGCCGAGTTACAATGTTTACAACGGCGGCGGCATTTACATCAACAACGGCTCGACTTTCAGGGTGACGCAGACCGGCGGCTCGACGCGCTACGACTTTTACAGTGGCACGTTCACGTTTGATGCGAACGGAGGCGGAACGCTGGACGATGCCAGCGGCGTCAATTTTGTGTTCACCGGCGGCAACACCTTCGCCACCACCGGCGGCGCGCAGGACATTTTGACCGGCAGCAGCGGTCTTAATTTGAATGGCAACACCGCCACCTTCAACCTCACGCGTGGCACCAACGCGGGTAGCGATCTAAAAGTGGCGACGAGAATCTGGAACAGCGGCGCGGTGACGCTCAATGGCAACGGCATTTTGGAACTGGCCGCGACCAACACCTACTCCGGCGCAACGACGGTGAATTGCGGCACGCTCTGGGTCAATGGCATCACCGCCGGCGGCGCGGTCACCGTGACCAACGCCACGCTGGGCGGCACCGGCATCATCGGCGGCGTGACGACCATCAATCCCAGCGCGACGCTTTCGCCCGGCACGACGAACATTGGCAAGCTCACCATCAACAACACGCTGACGCTCGCAGGCAACGCGCTGATGAGCATTAACAAAACGCTCGCCACCGCTGACAAGGTTCAAGGCGTCAGCACACTGACCAGCGGCGGCACGCTCACGCTGACCAATCTTTCCGGCACGCTGACCAATGGCGACACGTTCATGCTGTTCGCCGCGACGAATTACAGCGGCAGTTTTGCCAGCGCCGTTCTGCCGACCCTCGCCACCAATCTGGCGTGGGATTTGTCCAATCTGTCTGTGAATGGCAGCCTTACCATCGCCGCGTTCACCGACGTCAACCCGCCCGTGACCTGGCCCGCGACTCTCACCGCCACCCCCGTGGCGACGAATCAAGTCGCTGTTTCGTGGTCGGCGGTTTCCGGCGCGACGAGCTATGTGTTGACCCGCGACGGCGTGGCGATTGCGACGCTGACCGGCACGAGTTGGACGGACAACGGATTGAATCCGCTGACGACATATTGTTATGCCGTCACCGCCGTCAACACCGGCGGCAGTTCTAGCAGCAGCCCTAGCGCGTGCGCCACCACGCCCATCACCGGCGCGACCTTTACTTGGGATGCCAATGCGGTTTCCGCCAACGCCCAGGATGGCAACGGCAACTGGGGCAGCGCTCCGGCCAACTGGCTTTACAACACAAGCAACGTGGCTTGGTTCGACGGCAACCTTGCCAGTTTCGGCGTCAGCACCACCACCAACTGCACCGTGACGCTTACCAATGTCGTGACGCCGACGGGCATTATTTTCAATGCCACTGGCGGCGGCACCTACACGATTGCCGGCAGCACCAACCTCAATCTGGCCAGTGTCGTAACCGTGACCACCAGCAACAACGCGACCATCAGCGCGGGCATTCAGGGTGGCGGTTTGCTGGTCAAGGCGGGCAACGGCACGCTTACCTTCAGTTCACGGAAAACCTACAGCGGCGGCACGACCATCAACGCCGGGGTGCTCGATCTGACGGGCGGCGGCGGTTCCAGCGGCACGATTCGCGGCACGGTGACCGTTAACGCTGGCGGCACGCTGCGTTTGAGCACCGGCGACGCCACCGGCTACAACGCCGACAGCACGGTGATCAATCCGTTGAACCTCGTGGGCGGCACGCTGAATGTGAACAGCAGCGCCAATCAAACACTGGGCAATGCGACCATCAACCTGACCGGCGGCGCCATTACGGGGGTCAGCAACGGCAACCTTGATTTTTTCCAGGGCGGCTCGACGCTCGTCACCTGGCCGGCCTCCACCACGGCAACGATTAGCGGCCTGGCCTTGTCCCCCATGCGTCAGGGCAGCACGACGTTCACGGTGGCCGACGGCAGCACGCCATCAGGAATTGATTTGGACATCCAGTCGGTGATTCGCACCTCGCCCGCTGGCGACAACGGCAGTTCGACCTTGTTCAAAGCCGGAGCGGGGACGCTGCAGTTGAGTGCCACGAACACCTGCGTGCGGCCGATGGTGGTGAGCGCCGGGACATTGCTGGTCAAAGGCAGGGCGGCCTTCACCACGCTGACGGTGCAGAGCAACGCCATGCTTGGCGGCAACGGCGTGATTCTTGGCGCAGCAACCGTGCAGGGCGACGCCACACTCGCCCCCGGCTTCAGCGGCATCAGCAAGCTCACGTTCGGCAGTTCGCTGTATCTGGATCCGGACAGCGCCACCAGCCTCCAGATCAGCAAGACCGGCTCCGTGCTGACCAATGATTACGTCTATGTGACCAATGCGCTGACGCAAGGCGGCATCCTGACCGTGCGCAACATCGGCTCCGGCACGCTTGCCGCCGGCGACAGTTTCAAGCTTTTCAATGCCGCAAGCTTTGCCGGCGGGTTTAACAGCTCTGTTCTGCCCGACTTGTCCGCCGGTTTGACGTGGGACACCTCACGACTGGCGAACAATGGCATGATTGCCGTGAGCAACCTCACTTTCACCCTAGACTATGCCGCCAGCACGAACGGCAGCCTCAGCGGCGCGGCCACACAGACGGTGAATTACGGAGCCGGCGGCAGCGCTGTGACTGCAACTCCCAACACGGGTTATCACTTTGTGAACTGGTCTGATGGGAGTGCGGCGAATCCGCGCACCGACGCCAATGTGACGAACAATATCACGGTGACGGCGAAATTTGCGGTTACGTCGCCGCCAGTGGTCACAACTATGGGCATGGCGATTAACAAGACGTTGTTCACTCTGACCGGCCAGGGCGCGGCGAACCAGAATTATGTGCTGCTGGCGGCCACCAACCTGCCGTCACCGGCCTGGACGCCGGTCCTGACCAACATGGCGGGCACGAACGGAGTGTTCAGCTTCACCGACTTGCAGGTGACCAATTTCACCCGGCGCTTCTACCGCATTCAGGCGCAGTGATTATGTTTTCGCCCCTCCTAAATGGCAGGCCAAGTGGCATGGCATAGCCATATCCAGCCGCGACCCGGCCAAAGCCATCGCCTGCACCAGCAACGAGCAAAAGATCGTCTTGGACTGTCTGCTGTTTGCGGGCGACCAGAACGATTGCCTGCCGGATTACTCCTGGGTGGGCGGTCGTGTCAGCACGCTCCGCGTGAAGGGCTTCTTGACCTTGCACACAAATTCCAAAGTCACCACTTCACTCGCAGGTCGCGCCTCCATCAACTGTCACACTTCAATCCCTTCGCCCAACGCAACCAAATGAAGTCGTCCACCTCGCTCAATCGGAACGCGCCTCGCACCTCGAACGCTCTGGAGCAAAGTCGGTTCGCGTCGCTCAAAAGTAAATTGGTTCGCGTTGCTCAACAAGGTCGATCGCGCGGCAAATTCACGGTTTCCATTTACGATGATCATTTGTCGCGCGCGGACGCCGACGCTCATGCTGGCGGCGGCGGCTAACGCCACCGCGACGCCAGCACCGGCCAGCCTTCACAGGTTTACGAATGGTTTCTCACGGCTGGCCTTTCGCTGTCAGCGCGCGCG
>CAIXBQ010000142.1 GCA_903917705.1 uncultured Verrucomicrobia subdivision 3 bacterium
AGATGATTCCTGCCTGATCGTAAAATCAGACAGCTTTTTACTAATTTTTGGTTAAAACCCTTAAAACCAGCGATCTAACTCGCTGATAATAAAGGGGCTCTTTACTAATCGCACAATTCAATTTTCAAAGAGCAGTCGGCGTTTTACCGCCAAAATTCTGCTTAACCCGTTTCGCCTTTCCCTTTTAGGGGACAAAAAACCTGACTGCCGAATCATCTCACTGCTCAACTCGGCTTGTCAGTTTCGAGTTTGGGTTTATTATCCTAACGGATTTTAGCCCATTGTCAACCGGTTTCTTAACCGCCCTTCGTACCGGTTAATACCTCGAAGGGACAAAAAGATTATCAGACATTTCCCAACGCGCAAGAGTTTTTTTATTTTTTTTTTGCAACAGTAAAACATCTGAAATCACCAATGTTTACAGGTTAATCAAGGCCACGATCTGCCAGATCGTCTTCTCCCAGTCCAAAAAAATGTCCCAGCTCGTGCAAATAAGTGGTGCGAACTTCGTCACAAAACACCAACTCGTCGCCCTCCGCAAAATTCCACAAATTTTCGAGGAATAGAACGATCTGTGGCGGCATCACCGACGCACCTATTTCAGCAAATTCTGCGCCAGCAAATAAACCAAGCGTATCTGCCTCAATTCCATCAGCTTGTAAACCAGCGTTTGGCACACTTTCAAACGTTACGGGCAGTTGTTGCGCCTGCTCACGCAAGGGTTTTGGCAAAGCTGTTATTGTCGCTTCAATTTCCCCCAGAGCGAGTTTCTGCATCATTTTCCAGTCCCCATTCATAAACTGATTCTGTTTTTTTCTCACAGCTAGAGCAAATTTTCACGCGGATTCGAACTGTTCGTAAATATTTGATCGATGATATTCTATTCTACGCCCGCGCTAGTTTAATTGTTTATTTCTTTTGCCAACTCCGCAAATCTGGTTGTCGAATCCAAAAATGACGGTGCAGATATTTTCATCGCTGCAATGTCACGCTCATTAAACCGATGACCACTTCATTCGCCAAGGCACTGACGGTTAACGACTTCATTTCCTTCCTGACATCCAATGGCAGATCCAGCACGGTCGCCGCGCCACCGGGCACCACCCGACCTTTGCCTTTAAATGAGTCGAAATCCAAAACGCGCACTAAACCGGTCTTTAAATTTATGCGCACGGGCAGCGGTTCCGGGCGCGCAAATGCGAAATCATCAAGGTAATAATCCTGGTCAATCGGCCACCATGTGGTTGGATTGTGCAAGGCCAGACGCGCGATCGAACCGTCGGTGTAAGACACCACGACTTCGCCGTTGTCGAAACGGGATTCCATGGGCCCCGTCGAACCGGCTAGCAGCAAAAAGGCGCGTGCTGCCCTGCCCTTCAATGGCACGGTGATTTCACGGGGATAATTTTCCCATTGCGAAACGAACGCGATGTTTCTCGCTGCCGCCGCGCCGGGCGTCGCGAGCGGTACTCCATCGGGCAATATGATTTTGCCGCCGGCTTTTGCCGCCTCGGCGCGCAAGCCGGAATCATCCACAGCAAACTGGTCCTGAGGGTGGCACCAGCTACCAATCCCCTGTTTCGGCGCCGCCAGCGAACAAAACGACGAGCGCGGCGAGCGGTATTCGTTGCGAAAAATCTGCGTAACCCGTTCGTTGAAAAATGAATCAAGCTTCACCATTTCCAACTTTCCACGCACCGGGTTGTTCCAAACAAATGTCTCGGTTGCCGGCGCCGCAAGGATTTCAAATGTCACCGGTTGCCACCAGCGCAGCCCCCCCTGCTCCACCTTGGCAAAAACAGTGCGGTGCCCCGGTTGTCCGCTTGCCACGCCCTGGAACGAACGGCCGGCAAATTTAACCTCGCGCAACGCATTCTGCGGGTCAGCCATTTCCATGATTTTCGCGTCCAATTCCCTTCGCACTTCAGCTTGCCCGGCCACAGCAAACTCCGCCGGCGTAGGTGAAGGGTTTTTCCCGCGCCATTCAATCACGACATTTTGTTGCCGGGCGGGTGCGGTTTCAATTTCGATGCGGGGAACGCCCACGGAGTCTTCCAGCCCATGCCAAGCTGCCGGTTGGCCGTTGACAGTGACCGACGCCATCTCGTCGCGCAGAGCCGGAACTTGCAGCCGCAGTTTCAAGGGGTGGGCAAATTTTATTTCTACCGAAAACGTTTCACGCAATCCCTTGCGCTCAAAGTCCAAATTGAAATCCGGATGACGGATGCGCGCGTCATTCCACGACGCTGGAAAGCCGGGATGAATCTTGATCACACCCGCAAGCAAGTCCGGCTGCACGCCAAACAGTCCCTCTACCAAGGCGCGGGAGGTTGCCCCGGATCCGTCGCCAAAATCGCGCTGCGACTCCCGTCGGTTCGCGTCAAAATAGGTGCACATGCCGACGTTGCCGGGACAGATGCCAAGAAACATTGAGTCGAGCATCGCCCCCTTGAACAGAGCGTACGCCTCGTCCGGCCGGTTCGCCTGCCAATATGCCAGCGCCGTGTGGGTGGATTCTGCCATCACCACATTGTTGAGCGACCATGTGTATGGCATCCAACTCGTCGTCGGCAGCGTGAAGTTTCCAATCGGCACACCCGCGCCGCGCAACGGAATATGCGCGATCTGCGTGTCCACGAAGCGCGACATCTGCCACGCTTCCAGTGGCGTCGGCACTTCCGAATCCACCGTGTGGTAAAAGGTCCAGAGTGCCGCGTTCGGATGAACCAGCTGCAGTCCGAGCCAATCCTTCCATTCAGCAAACCAGCCGAAATCCGGCAGCCAAAGTTCCCGGCGCATCCCCCACGCAATCATATCCGCCTCATTTTCATAGGGCGAGGCGTCTTTGCCCAGCAGCCTGGCGACTCGCGCCGCCAGACGGTTGTGAAAAAGGTTGTAAGCTGAGGAATGGGTGACGCCGCCGCCGTTGTATTCCAGGTCGTCGCTCGCCCAGATGCAGCAATACGCCTCATAGAGCGGCAGCTTTTCCGGGCCAAACTCACGGCGGAACAGGCGGCGTTCCCAAGCCAGGTGCCGTTCGATCACCGGCCACAGACGCCGCGCATATTCCAGATCCCCCGTCCAGAGCAGATGCCGGAAGAACGCATCCACGCTGACGAGATTCATGTCGTAGTGCGACTTCGACAAATCGCCGTTGGAGTGCAGGGCGGCTTCATCGCGGGAAAGATTGGCACCCTCGTCGGCCGGGGCAATCGCATCAGGAACGGGGCTGATATTTTGCTGCCGGGCGTAGCCTTCAAAGTGTTTGGCTGTCCGGTCGTGCCAGCCCAGTTCGTCGCCCGCGTAGCTGACGCGCCAGCCGAGCAGTCGCACGCGCCAGGCCACACCGCCGTGCAGATAAGCCTCCTGCCGGTCATCCCAGACCGCGTCCGCCGCCACATTCAACGCCGCGGCTGACGCGTTGATGAACGGGTCTGGCGTCAACACCATCACGCGTTCGGCGATGGCGCGGCGATGATCTTCCGCAGCGGCGAAAATGCGTGGTAAATCCGACGGTGAAACCTGCCTGCCTGCGCGGCCCGGAACCTTTCCAGCCGGCGACCCCGCCGCCACCTCGCGATAATCGGCGGGCGTCTCATCCGCGTCTTTGCCGGCCGTGAGCCGTTGCAGAAAAAGATAAACCTGCCCGGCAGGCGGCAGCGGCGCGCAGCCGGTCAACAGCGGTTGGAGCGCCTTGGGGTCGGGCGCGGAAAACAATCCAGCGGGATCGTCCCAGCGCGCGGCATCACCCACGGCCAGCGTGGCGGCGGCGGAGAAAACCCCGTCGATTGTGCCCGGTTTTCCCTGCACTTGAAATCCGCTCCCAGTGATGGTCACGCGATTGCCTGCGCACTGGCCGGGGTGAAGTTGGAAAAATTTACCGACCGGCTCGGTTTCGCAGCCGATGTCACCGTCGCGGCGGCCTTTCAATCCGTTGACGCCGCCAAACGCCCAGATCAGTTCCGTCGCGGTTGGCGTACCGCTTAATTCCGCGCGAACGATCAGCCCTTCCATTGCCGACGGCGCCAGCGTCGTCAGGCGCAGCAAACCGCCGCCCAGCAACGGGTCGCGCACCTCATGCACCAGCGAGCCGGGCCGATAGCGCGCCACCACTTCCGCCGCACGGTTCAACCATTTCACCCCGGCGGCCGTCCGGATGCCGAACCGCAGATTGCCGCCGCGGCCTGGCAGGTATAAGGAGAACTCAGGCTCATCGCCGCCGTCCACCCGAAACGGCGAACTGCCGCCGTAAAGAGGGCGATTGAAAAACTCTGCGCCGTTTGTGATGACAAAATCCGTGCCGTCGGGCGTGTAGCGCAAGGGACGGTCCAGAGCATCCTTGAAGAAAGGGCCGTGATCGCCGGCGCCGCTGGGCGCGGCCGGAACGGAGTCGGCCAAAGCCGACCAGACCACGGCCGACACCATCAGCGGCAGTGCCACCAGACGAAACATACATTTCCGGTACCCCGGCGGGCAGGCAGCATTGAGCGACATGGGATGTCAAAAGTTGTCACAAACATCCGCTGATATCAAAATGATATTTTCCCAGTGAAAAGCAGCATCCCCACTTTGGGAGAATATGTCAGCCACCAAAAATATCAGCGCCCGGCATCGCCTTTTTCGGTGCAAACGAGAACGAGACCAGACATTATTTCGGCCATCGACATGAACCCACTTCATCACCGCGGCTTTGAAAAGCTGACACTGCAGCCCGGCACTTGAACCGGCGGCCACCCCACTGAAATGAAGAAGCTGTTCGCCACTTTACTTCCCTTCGTCGTCGCGGTGCTGGGTGCTTTTGCGTACGGCACCATCGCCCTGCGGCGCGGGGAGCCAGTCAACTCCGCCTATCTGCTCATCGCCGCGGTTTGCACCTACGTCATCGGCTGGCGGTTCTATTCCAAATGGATCGCGGCAAGGGTGCTGACGCTGAACGACCGGCGCGCGACGCCGTGCGAAGTGCATGACGACGGGAAAGACTTCGTACGCACGAACAAATGGATCGTGTTCGGGCATCACTTTGCGGCCATTGCCGGTCCCGGCCCACTCGTTGGCCCGGTGCTGGCGGCGCAGTTCGGTTATCTGCCGGGGATGCTGTGGATCTTGATCGGAGCCGTCCTGGGCGGGGCGGTCCAGGATTTTGTGATTCTGTTCGCCTCGATGCGGCGTGACGGAAAATCGCTCGGCGAGATGATGAAGGAGGAAATGAACTCGACCGCCGGCCTGCTCGCGTCGGTGACAATCCTGGCCATTCTGGTCATCCTGCTCGCCGTGCTGGCGCTGGTGGTGGTCAAAGTGCTGGCGGAAAGTCCCTGGGGCATCTTCACGGTCGGTGCCACGGTACCCATTGCCTTGCTGATGGGCTGCTATCTACGCTGCGTGCGCATCGGCAAAGTCCTCGAGGCCTCGGCGTTCGGCGTGGCGTTGCTGCTGCTCGCGGTATGGGGCGGCAAGCTTGTCTACCAGAGTCCGCACTGGTCCGCCGTGTTCGGCCTGCGGGACATTTCGGTGGCGTGGGTCATCATCGGTTACGGGGTCATCTCCAGCAGCCTGCCGGTCTGGCTGCTGCTCGCGCCGCGGGATTACCTGAGCACCTTCATGAAACTGGGCACGATCTGCGCGCTGGCGCTGGGCATCCTGTGCGTGCTGCCGGACCTGGCGATGCCGGCCATCAGCCGGTTCGTGGACGGCTCGGGACTGGTCGTGGCGGGCAAACTGTTTCCGTTCTGTTTCATCACCATCGCCTGCGGTGCCATCAGCGGCTTTCACACGCTCATCGCCAGCGGCACCACGCCGAAGATGATCACGCGCGAAAGCTACGCCCGCCACATCGGCTACGGCGCCATGTGCTGCGAATCCTTCGTTGCCATCATGGCGCTCATCGCCGCCTGCACGCTGGAACCCGGCGTCTATCTGAGCATGAACGTCAAGGGCGAGGCCGCCGCCACCGTCGCCAAAGCCACCCTGCTCGGCTTTCCTGTGACCGTCGAACAGATGCACGCGCTCGCCAGCCAGCTGGGCGAACAGACCTTATTCGGCCGCACCGGCGGCGCCGCCACGCTGGCGGTCGGCATGGCGCACATCTTTTCCCGCACCTTCAACGGCCGGTGGCTCGATCTCTGGTATCACTTCGCCATCATGTTCGAGGCGCTGTTCATCCTGACCACGCTGGACGCCGGCACCCGCGTGGGCCGCTACCTGATCCAGCGGATGCTCGGGCGCCTCTGGCAACCGCTCGGCAACACCAAGGATATCCGCGTCATCCCCCTGGCCAGCGCCATCATGGTGGGCGCGTGGGGCTACTTTCTGATCCAGGGAGTGCGCGATCCTTTGGGCGGGATCAACTCCCTCTGGCCGTTATTCGGCATTGCCAACCAGATGCTGGCGGCCATGGCACTGTGCCTCGCCACCACCATCATTCTGAAACAGCAACTCGCGCCGGCTCCCGGCCCAAGGCCCGGACGGAAAGCGTTTGTCTTGATCACGCTGGTGCCGCTGGCGTGGCTGCTCGCGGTTACCCTGACGGCCGGTGTGGAGAAAATCTTCGACGCCGACCCGCGCATCGGTTTCCTCGCGCAGGCCAGGGTTCTGGATGCCAAACTTCCCGATTTGCAATCCGCCGTTGCCTTGACAGCCACGCCTGAGTCCGCGGCCCTCGCGCAAAAAGCCGTCCACGACAATCGCCTGCTCCATTTCAACAACCAGCTCGACGCCGCCGTCACCGCCGTCTTTCTGGCGCTGGCGGTGACGATTGTGTGCCTCAGCGTCTGGGAATGGCTGTGCTTGCTGCGCGGCCGGCGCGATCCGGTCCTCGCCGAGACTCCTCCCGTCTGGCTGCCGGACTATGCCGTCAAGGAACCTGGCCAAGACCTCCGTCCCCTCGCCGGCACCGTGGCGCTGTCGATTGTTCTGGCCAAGGAGCTTTCCGGCGAGGCCAGCCTCGAGCGCGCCCGGCAGACCTCCGAAGTTTGTCATTGCGAAAACGGAGCCTGCGCTGAAGCCGGGAAGAAAAGTGACAGCCAGCTTTATCTCGAAGTGACCGAGCAGCGCTTCAACGGCGTGCGAAGATGCTGCTAGTCACTTGACAAGCCAGCCCCTCGCATGAAAATTGTCGCGCCTCCGCCCAAGGGTTGTCCGGCAATCCACAAATCGGCGGGGCTCCGTATCGTTTCACATGACATCCGCCAGCCGGAACGCTTTTACAACATGATCACGCCAACGTCCAACGTCGCCGCCAACCCGCCAGCCATCATCCACCCCAAACTCCTCAGGCCAATCGCCCTCATCACCATGCTACTTGCCGCAGGCTGTTCCACCTCCGCGCCCAAGCTGGCGTATCCCGTCACCACCAAGACCGCCGTCGTGGATGATTACCACGGCACGCTTGTGCCCGACCCGTATCGCTGGCTTGAAGACGACAATGCGCCCGCGACCAAGGCCTGGGTGGCCGCGCAAAACCAGGTCACCTTTGCCTATCTCAACACCATTCCCGCGCGCAACCCCATCCGCGCCCGTCTCACCCATCTGTGGAACTACGAGCGCTACGGTGTGCCCTTCAAGGAAGGCGGCCGCTACTTTTATTCCCGCAACGACGGCCTGCAAAACCAGAGTGTCCTCTACACCGTCGATGCCTTGGACGGCACTCCCCGCGTCCTACTTGATCCCAACACCCTGTCCGCCGACGGCACCGTTGCTTTGGCCGGCATGAGCATCAGTCACGATGGCAATCTCCTCGCCTACGGCCTTTCCAGCGCCGGGTCGGATTGGGAAGAATGGAAAATCCGCGACATTCGCACCGGGCGCGATTTGGACGACCACTTGCAATGGGTCAAGTTCACCGCCCCCACGTGGACCAAGGACAACCGCGGCGTTTATTACAGCCGCTTCGCCGCGCCCAAGCCCGGCGACGCCCTCACCGGCCTCAATAAATTCAATCAGCTCTACTATCATCAACTTGGCACCGACCAGTCCGCGGACAAACTCATCTATGAACGGAAGGACCAGCCCGATTGGGGCTTTGGCGGCACCGTCACCGAAGACGGCCGCTACCTTGTCATCAGCGCCAGCGAAGGGTCCGACCAGAAGAACCGCGTCCTTTACCTCGACCTCGCCCAGCCCGCGGCGCCCGTGGTCGAATTGCTCATGGCCCACGACGCCGCCTACGATTTCCTTGGCAACGACGGACCCGTCTTCTGGTTCAAGACCGACCTCGACGCCTCACGCAGCCGTGTCATCGCCATTGATGTGACTCAACCCCAGCGGGACAACTGGCGCGAACTCATCCCGCAATCCGCCGAGACCCTTGGCGGCGTCAGCGTGCTCAACCATCAATTTGTCGCCCACTACCTGCAGGACGCCCATTCCCTCGTGAAAGTCTTCGCCCTCGACGGACGCCTCATCCGCTCCGTCAACCTGCCCGGCCTGGGCGCCACCGCCGGCTTCGGCGGCAAGAGCACCGACACCGAGAGCTTTTACTCCTACACCAGCTTCACCACCCCCGGCACCATCTACCGTTACGACGCCGTCAGCGGCAACAGCACCGTCTTCCGCCAGCCCAAAGTGGATTTCGACGGCGATAAATACGAATCCAAGCAGGTCTTCTTCAAAAGCAAGGACGGCACCCGCATCCCCATGTTCCTCGTCCACAAACGCGGCCTTCAGCTCAACGGCCTCAACCCCACCCTGCTCTACGGCTACGGCGGATTCAACATCAGCCTCACCCCCGGCTTCAGCGTCAGCCGCGCCGCGTGGCTGGAACTGGGCGGCGTCTATGCGCAAGCCACCTTGCGCGGCGGCGGCGAATACGGCGAAGACTGGCATCACGCCGGCACCAAACATAACAAGCAAAATGTCTTCGACGACTTCATCGGCGCGGCAGAATGGCTCGTCGCCAACCATTACACCAGCCCCGCCAAGCTCGCCATCCAGGGCGGCAGCAATGGCGGCCTGCTCATCGGCGCCTGTCTCACCCAGCGGCCCGACCTTTTCGGCGCCGCCCTGCCCGCCGTCGGCGTCATGGACATGCTGCGCTACCACAAATTCACCATCGGCTGGAGCTGGAGCGACGATTACGGCACCGCCGACAGCCCGGCCGACTTCCCCGTGCTTTACGCCTACTCCCCCTATCACAACCTCAAGCCCGGCGTCCACTATCCCGCCACCCTTGTCACCACCGGCGACCACGATGACCGCGTGGTCCCCGCGCACAGCTTCAAGTTCGCCGCCCGGCTGCAGGAATATCAGGCTGGTGCCAACCCCGTCCTCATCCGGATTGAAACCAAAGCCGGCCATGGCGCGGGCAAACCCACCTCCAAGTTGATTGAAGAGAAGACCGACGAACTCGGCTTCCTCGTCAAAGCCCTGCACATGGCCACACCCCCGGCGAAATCCTGAGAACTGTCAGGTCTTGGCAGACAGGCCCCACGAGCCGGCCTGAAATCACTGCAATCCAGACTTTCCGCTGTAGCGGCGGTCTATGACCGCCGAATATCCGTGTCGCAGCCCTGATTCCCCGGCGCTCATAGAGCGCCGCTACAGGGCGTATGTTGAAATATCGACTTTAATGGTCAACACCTCAGCGTTGAAAAGTCACCACACAAGGTTGAATGATCACGACTCAGGGCTGAATGGTCGCAAAACAAGGTTGCAAGGTCACCGAACAAGGTCATTGAGTCAAAAATCAAGGTCGTTGAGTGAACAAACGACCTGGATGAGTGACAAATCAAGGTGGATGAGCGACTCATCCAGGTGGATTAGCGACTCATCCAGGTGGATTAGCGACTCATCTGGGTGGATGAGCGACTAATCCACCTTGATTTATGACCAAACAAGGTCGTTTTTTTACCGTTTGAGGCCGTTGGACAGTTTTAACGCCTTGAAGACCGGCTCATAAACTCATTCAAACGAGCACTTTAGGCCGTTACGCCAAAAAAGTGTCCAGAAAGACACTTTCCCAAGCCAGCCCGGATGAGCCATTGAGCCTTGAAAGACGCCAGTCCGGTAGGGCGGGAGCAATTTATCCCCAATCTGGTGGGGCGAGCGTCCTCGCGAGCCGGTTTCCCCAAGGTGACCCGCCGTAAGGCGCGGCTCGCGAGTACGCTCGCCCCACCACTCCTGCCGAATGGCCACCAGCGGGCAGTCCCCTGCCCGCCGTCGTCAGGCCAAACACCCGCGGCGCGCATGGAGTGCGCGCCCTACCTCGGGATTATGCCTTTGAAATGTCTTTCTCCCTCTCCTCCCTTAAAGGAGGAGAGGGTTGGGGTGAGGAGGCCAAGACAGATTCAAATTCAATGCCCCTCACCCCAGACCTCTCCCCGTTTGGACGGGGAGAGGGAGTCCAAGCCGCCGCCCTTTGGCAAACTTGTCAAAGGCACAATCCCTCCCTGCCTCGCTTTAGGCTCGACTTTGCGAACGCCCGGAAATATGGTCGCCGCCATGAAGCCAATCGCTTTGAGGGAAGCCCTGACCATGGGTGCGTTTCACCCGGAGTGGCCGTCCGTCAGCACCCGGTTTGGCTCCATCAACCCCGTCAGATTTTTTACCATGAAACACTGTTGCCGGCTCGTTTGCTTTTGGCTTTTGATGGTGGCGGCAAATTGCGGATTCAGTCAGGCGGCGCCGGAACATCTGCAGCTCTTCCTGCTCATCGGCCAGTCAAACATGGCCGGTCGCGGCACGGTGGAACCGCAGGATACGGTCACGAATGCGCAGATTTTCATGCTCGCCAAGGACGGCCAATGGGTGCCGGCGAAGGACCCGTTGCATTTTGACAAGCCGGTGGCGGGCGTGGGGCTCGGCTCGGAGTTTGCGCGACAGATCGTGGCCGCCCATCCCAAGGCGGTCGTGGGCCTGATCCCCTGCGCCGTGGGCGGGACGAGCCTGGATCAATGGAAACCGGGCGGCAAGCTCTACCGGGATGCCGTGGCCCGAACCCGGACAGCCCTGAAGAATGGAACGCTCGCCGGCATCCTCTGGCATCAAGGCGAAGCGGACAGCGCCCACGAAAAAGTCGCGACTTACCCGGACCGCTTCGCGTCGATGATTGGTCAACTCCGCAAAGACCTGAACGCGGAAGGGGTGCCGGTGATCGTGGGCGAGCTGGGACGATTCAGGGCTGCCAGCGCGGAGTTCAATGCCGCATTGCCCGGGATTGCCCGCCATGTGCCGCATTGCGCCTATGTGACCGCGGAAGGCCTGTCGGATCGGGGCGATCATCTGCACTTTGACTCGGCTTCGCAGCGGATATTGGGACGGCGCTACGCCGAAGCCTTCTTGCAGGATGGCTTGAAGCGCGAGGCCGCGGCCCATTGATTGGAACAACACCCCATGGATTATTTTGAATTAGCCAAACATCATTTCTTTGAGGGCTTGCGCCTGCTGGAGGCGAAGGATTTCAAGGGAGCCGAGTTTCAGTTCGCACGTTCCCTTGAGCTGATGCCGGACCGCGTGTCCACCATCAACAATCTCGCGGGCGTGAAGCTGCGGCTCAAGCAGTTTGCCGAAGGCGAGGCGCTGGCCCGCCGAGCCATCGCCCTGGACGCCGCATCACCGGAGGCGTGGTCGAACCTGGGCACCGCCCTGAACGCAACAAAACGCCCCGAGGAGGCGTTGCAGGCTTACGACCGGGCGCTGCAAGGCGACCAGATGCACGCGAGCGCGTGGTTTGCCAAGGCAACCACGTTGCTGGAGCTGAAACGCTTTGACGAGGCGCTGCCGGCCTGCAACCGGGCGCTGCAATTGAATCCGGGTTACTACAAGGCTTTGTTCGTCAAAAGCCTGATCTTGAAAAAACTGGAGCGGGAGGAGGAGGCGCAGGAGGTGTATCTGCGTTCGCTCAAAATGCGCGTGGCGGCCTCGCCGGTATTCACCACCGAACGGCGCGCGACCCAGGCCGCCGATATCCTGGTCATCCGGCATAATCCGGATGTCGACGGCTCGCTCAAATCGTTTGAGGCCTTGCACCGGGAATGCCCCAACTTTCCGGGACAGCTCGCCAAGCGGTTCCCGGATGAATTCCATTTCGCTTACGTTTTCGAGAGCGATGCCTGCGAGCCCGGCTCCCGGAAACAAATTCCGCAGCCGGATGTGGTGATCAACAACATCGCCAATGGCGAGGTGATCCTGACCAAGGGCAACCTGCCGGTCCTGACGGCGCTGGTGGACAGCTTCGGCGTGCCGGTGGTCAATCATCCAGCCAAGATCGTCCAATCCACGCGGGATGCCACGGCCGGGCGGCTGGCAGACATTCCCGGCATCTGTGTGCCGAAGACGATGCGCTTTTCTTCCGAGGGGAAAACCCCGGACGAATTGGTGCAGGCCATCGAGAATCAATACGATTACCCGCTGATCACGCGGACCCTGGTTTTTCAACAGAGCAAGGGCATGACGAAGGTGGACAACCGGGAGGCGCTGCTGGCGGTGATCACGACGGAATTGCCGGAGAACTTCTTTGTGACGGAGTTCGTGGACAGCCGCGGTGGCAGGGAGTCTTATCGCAAACTCCGCGCGGCGATTGTTCGGGACGAAATCATCGTGGTCCGCGCCGATTACGACTCCTACTGGAATGTGCATGGCCGGAAATCGGACGAGCGCGTGGCATTTTACATGAATAACCCGCATTTGCTCGAAGAGGAAAAGCGGATTTGCCAGGACCCGGAAGCGGAGCTGGGACAATCGGCCGTCCAAGCGCTCCAGACGATGCGCGACCGGATTTCCTTGGATGTGTTCGGCATCGATTTCGATGTGGATGGCAATGGCCGGCTGGTTTTTTACGAGACCAACGCCTCCATGAATCTGTTCTCCACCGCGCGGGTGGAGGTGCCCTATCCGCAAGCGTCCGAGGACAAGCTGAAGCAGGCTTTCCAGACCTACATCAAGTCGCTGGTGGCCCGTCGCTGACGGGACTTGGCGGTTTCAGGTGCCACTGGCTTCGGCGTCAGCCTTGGGCTTGGGCTGAAGCTGGCTCATCCGTTTGACGAACAGGAAATAGACGCCCGGCCCGAAGCAGAGCAGCATCACGGAGATGCCGGTGGCTATCCCCCAAAACGTGCCGACCGGAGCGCAGCAGTCGTCGCGGCGGCGCACGATGACATGGCTGGGCACGGCGATGATAAGTTCGAGGATGCTGCCGCGCAGAAGCCAGCGGGTGAGGCGTTTCAGGAGGGCGGCATCATCGTCGGCCCTGGCGTAGTGGCGGAAGACGAGCCCCCAGATGAGCCAGAACAGGCTGATGGTGATGACGACAGCCCAGAAGCCGTGCCAGCCGCTGTTGTTCGGGCCGGCCGGAAACGGATTCATCGAATCGATCAGGGTCAAGCCGCCTTCTCTGACGATGCCATTCTCCTTGAACAAGGCGGCGAGGAGGGATGTGACGGCGGCGAAGCAGAGGTTCCCCAGAAAGAAGGCGGTGACAATGACGGGAACTTTCAGCGGCCGGCGCGCGGGAAGGCGGCGCTCGGTAATATGGATGGGCAGGAGCAACAACAGGACTTGCCCGGCCACCAATACGCCAAGCCAGACCCAATAAGGCCACACCGTGAAGAAGCCCAGAACTTCATGAACCGACATGGAGCTTTGTTTCCCCCAGCCGCCAAAAGCAAGGCTGACCACCGGCACCGTCAGGAGAATCAGCGCGAGTGCATAAAGGAACACAGTGAGGATGGCCCAGCGTTTCATGGTGGTAATGTGGCCAGAAAGTCAAACCCCGCACCAGCGAAATCGATTCGGCGCAAAAGACATAACTTGCCGACAGGAACGGCGGTCATGGCGAGCCAGGGACGACGGCTGAATTCAAGGCAAAGCCTGTATTTCACCCGACCTGCAGTTGGCAGTTGATTTTCGCGGGCAATGGTTTTTAATACGTCGACTTATTTTGAAATGAATATCCACGAATATCAGGCCAAACAGTTGCTCGCCAAATACGGCGTTGCCGTACCCCTGGAAATCCCCGCCAAATCCCTCGCCGAGGTGCGCCCGGCGGCGGAGAAGATCGCTGCCGCCGGCAGCGCCAAGGTGGTCGTCAAATCACAGATCCACGCGGGCGGACGCGGCAAGGGCACGTTCAAATCCGGCTTTCAGGGCGGCGTGAAAGTCGCCGGCTCAATCGATGAAGCCGTGGGCTTTGCCGAGAAGATGCTGGGCAATGTGCTCGTCACCAAACAGACCGGCGCGGCCGGCCGCATGGTGCAGACGCTGCTCCTCGCCGCGGGCGCCAAGATCAAGAAGGAATTTTATCTGGCCGTGCTCTTGGACCGCGCCAATTCGCGTCCGCTCGTCATGGCCAGCACAGAAGGCGGCATGGACATCGAGGAAGTCGCCGAGAAACATCCGGAGAAGATTTTCAAGGAGCACATCGACCCTGCCGTCGGCATCATGCCGTTCCAAGCGCGCAAGATCGCCGCAGCGCTCGGCCTCAAGGGCGACCTGTTCAACGCGGGCGTAAAGCTCATCACGGGTGTTTATAACACGTGGTGGGAATGCGACGCCGCGATGGTGGAGTTGAATCCGCTCGCCGTCGTGGAACTGGCGGATGGCAAGGAAACGGTCGTGGCGCTCGATGCGAAGATTTCCCTGGATGACAATGCGCTTTACCGCCATGCGGATATCCTGGCGATGCGCGATTTGAACGAGGAAGCGCCGCTGGAGATCGAGGCGAGCAAGTTCAACCTCAATTACATCAAGCTCGACGGCTCGATTGCGTGCCTCGTCAACGGCGCGGGCCTGGCGATGGCGACGATGGACATCATCCAGCATTGCGGCGCCAGCCCGGCGAACTTTCTGGACGTGGGCGGCGGGGCGAGCAAGGAACAGGTGTCAGCGGCGTTCAAGATCATTCTGCAGGACCCGCATGTGAAGGGGATTCTGGTCAACATCTTCGGCGGCATCATGGACTGCAACGTCATCGCCACCGGCATTGTCGCGGCGGTGAAGGAAACTGGCCTGAAACTCCCGCTCGTCGTCCGGCTCGAAGGCAACAATGTCATCGCCGGCAAAAAGACCCTGGCCGAATCCGGCCTTACCATCATCAGCGGCGACACGATGGCCGATGCGGCCCAGAAGGTCGTGAAAGCCGTCCGCCAATAAGCGATCGCACGTGTAAATCAATAATCTGAAATCGAATATTTTCCCATGTCCATCCTCGTCAAACCCAATACCAAGGTTCTCGTCCAAGGCATCACCGGCAGCTTTGGCGCGCGGCACGCACAGCTCTCGATTGATTACGGCACCGCCATCGTTGCCGGCGTCACGCCCGGCAAAGGCGGGCAGTACTTTGAACACGGCGGAGTCAAAGTCCCCATTTTCGACACCGTGGCCGACGCCGTGAAGCAAACGGGCGCCACGGCCAGCGCAGTGTTCGTTCCCCCGCCCTTCGCCGCCGATGCGATTCTCGAAGGCGCGGACGCCGGATTGGATCTCGTCGTCGCCATCACCGAGGGCATTCCGGTGCGCGACATGGTGCGCGTGAAGCGCGCCCTGGAAGGCAACACCCGGACGCGGCTTATCGGGCCGAATTGTCCGGGCATCGTCACGCCGGGTGAAGGCAAGGATTCGCACGGCGGTTGCCGCATCGGCATCGCGCCGGGCTACATTCACAAAAAGGGCCACATCGGCGTGGTCTCGCGCAGCGGCACCCTGACTTACGAGGCGGTCTGGCAGCTCACGTCGCGCGGCGTCGGCCAAAGCACCTGCGTCGGCATCGGCGGCGACCCGGTCAATGGCACTTCGCATCTCGACGTCATCAAACTTTTCAATGCCGACCCTGACACGCACGGCATCATCATGATCGGCGAAATCGGCGGCAGCGCCGAAGAAGAAGCCGCCGAGTGGGTCAAAAAGAATTGTAAAAAGCCGGTGGCCGGATTCATCGCCGGCACCACCGCCCCGCCCGGCCGCCGCATGGGCCATGCCGGCGCGATTGTCAGCGGCGGCAAAGGAACCGCCGAGGCGAAAATCGCGGCGTTCAAGGCCGCCGGCATCGGCGTGGCCGTGACGCCGAGCGAGATGGCGGACACGCTGCTGAAGATGATGTGACCGGATTTGCAAATAACGAATTGCGAATTGCGAATGATTCGTCATTCTGAATTCGTGATCCGTAATTTTGCATGGGGTACGTTGATTTCATCCTGAACCTCGCCGGGCTGCTGATGTGGCTGAACTGGCGTTCGATCCGTTTCGATCCCTTGGTGAAGCGGACGCCAGCGACGCTGATGGGAACATTGCGTCCCGCCACCCCCAAAAAAATTCATCGCTGGCAATGGCTGGCAATCATCGCCGGACTGCTCGTGGTACGATCGTTCCTCTACTGGGAAATCGGCTCATCCATGTCACCGGTCTGGTCGGGTAAGTTGGATCTGGGAACCGTTGTGCTTTCAGTTCCCTGTCACGGCAACTGGGCGGGATTGGGGCGGATTTTACTGTTCTCGTTTCTGAGCTTCGGGCTGATGCTGGGGATTTTTTATGCGTGGCTGCTGCTGCTGTCCATGCTGGCCGGGCCGGAACCTTTCCACCGGCTTGTTAGGATTCCTCTGGGCCGCGTGGACAACTGGCCGCGCTGGGCAAAACTTTTATTGCCCCTGGGCGTCACCGCGACCGCGTGGTGTGCGTTGAGTTGGCTGCTGGGCTGGCTGCAGATATTTCCTCCACCGGCTTCCATGGGCCACCGACTTGAACAGTCACTGGTCATCGCGCTGGGCAGTTATCTGGTCTGGAAGTTTCCCGCCGGAGTGCTGCTCGCGCTGCATCTGCTAAACAGCTACATCTATTTCGGCAAACATCCGGTATGGAAATATGTGGAAGCAACCTCGCAGATGCTGCTGTGGCCCTTGAAGAAAATACCGCTGCGAATTGGACGGGTGGATTTCGCGCCGGTGATTGGAATCGCCATCGTCTTCCTGATCGCCCACTTTTTGGAATATGGGATTAAGACTCGCTTTTTCAACATCTACGGCCTGATCGACCTTTACCAGAAACTGCCGTTTTGAAATCCGTCAATTCTTCTTCGCGGCGGGCAATCTGACCGTGATGGTCGAACCGGCCCCGGTTCCACTGGTGATGTCGAGCGAGCCGCCGTGCAGTTCCACGAGTTTCTGGGCGATGGCGAGGCCAAGCCCAAGCCCCTGTTCGTCCTGCATCTTCCGTTCAAACTGGACATAGGCGCCGATGCGACGAATCTGCTCGGTGGAAAAACCACGGCCGGCGTCGCGCACGGAAAATTCAACTTCCTTACCCGCCGTCGACAGCCGCACCTGCACGGGCGAGCCGGGGTCGGAAAACTTGAAGGCGTTTTGCACGAGTTCGGCAATCGTTTTTTTGAAATACTCATCAGCCATGGCCGGCACCCCGTCGACCGCCTCTACCACAAGATCCTGAACGCGACCAGCTCGCCGGGCCTGTTCGTTGGCGGCCTGTTGCAACAACTCCACGGGACGGCCAGTCCGGGCCATGCGCAGGGCATTGACGCTATCCGGATCGGTGGCAACGATCTCCAGCCGGGCATGGAATAGGAAGTTTTCAATGAGCCGTTCGAGCCGTTCGCTGGACTTGCAGATTTCCTGCCCCATTTCAGCGATGACCGCCGTTCCCAGCGTATCAGCGGAGGTGGCGAGCATTTCCGCGTTGGAAATGATGCCATTGAGCGGCGTGCGCATCTCGTGCGGCAACATGAGCGAAATATGCGTGCGCAGCGAGGTGAGCTTCTGCTCGGCATGTTCGCGAACGGTCCGCACCTTGCGCAGTCGCGCGTCCACGGTGGCGTAAAGCTCGTCCACCTTGAACGGTTTGGGAAGGTAGTCGTCCGCCCCCATCTCCATGGCGTGTCTCATGCCGCTGGCATCGGCCAGGCCGGTCATCAGAATGAAGGGGATTGTGGCGGTGGCGGCATCCTCCCGCAATTTGGAAAGCGTGGTATAGCCCGCGCCGGCCTTGTCCATGTTGACGTCGCAAAGAATCAGGTCGGGCAGCTGTGCGCGGGCCTTGGCGGCCCCGTCCACACTGTCCACCGCTTCGATGACCTCAAAGCCATGGTGTTCCAGCGCCAGCCGGATCATTTCCCGTAGCCAGGATTCGTCGTCTATTACCAGAATCTTGCTCATCCGCAATTTTCACCGAGAGAAGCAATTTTCGTTCCGTCCGACGGCGTTCCGTTAATGATCTTGAACGCCGGAACCTTATGGAACTATTTCCGCTCTGCCACTGGAACGTAGTGGTTCAGCGTGCGACCGGTGTAAATCTGGCGTGGACGGTAAATCCGGCTCTTCGGCTCCTCCATGATTTCCTTGTAATTCGCAATCCAGCCCGGCATGCGGCCGATGGCGAATATCACGGTGAACATTTCCACGGGAATGCCGATGGCGCGCATGATGATGCCGCTGTAGAAATCCACGTTCGGATACAGCTTGCGCTCGACAAAATAGGAATCTTTAAGCGCCGCCTCTTCCAACTTCTTCGCAATGTCCAGCAACGGGTCATCGATGTGCAATTTGGACAGCACCTCGTCGCACGCCTTCTTGATGATTTTGGCGCGCGGGTCGTAATTTTTATAGACGCGGTGACCGAAGCCCATGAGCTTCTTGCCACTGTTCTTGTCCTTGGCCGCCGTGATAAACTTCGAACCGTCATCCCCTTCCCGGTGGATCTGCTGGAGCATTTCGATGACCGCCTGATTCGCACCACCGTGCAGCGGCCCCCAGAGCGCACACACGCCGGCGGCGCAGCTGGCGAACAGGTTCGCCTGGCTCGACGCCACCATCCGGACGGTCGAGGTGGAACAGTTCTGCTCATGATCCGCGTGCAGCAGGAAAATCAAATCAAGCGCCTTGACCACCTCGGGCTTGAGCACAAAATCTTCATACGGCATTGAAAACAACATGTGCAGGAAGTTTTCCGTGTATTTGTAGCTTTGCTTGGGGTAAATCAGCGGCAGCCCCTTGGATTTGCGGTAGGAATATGCCGCAATGGTCCGCACCTGCGAAATGAGCCGCGCGACATACACGTCGAATTGCTTGTTCTTGCCCCACTGCCAGCGCATCAAATCCTCGTCGAAACAGCTCGACGCATTGATCATCGCCGAGAGAATCGCCATCGGGTGCGCGCCCGTCGGGAAGCCCTCGAAGTGAAACTTCATGTCCTCGTGCAAATACTGGTTGTCCGTGAGCAGGTCGGAGAATTTCTTCAACTGCGCACGGTTCGGGAGTTCACCATAGATGATCAAGTGCGCCGTCTCGACGAAATTGGACTTCTCCGCCAGTTCCTCGATGGGGATGCCGCGGTAGCGCAAAATGCCCTGGTCACCGTCAATGAACGTGACGTTGCTGACGCACGAGCCGGTGTTCCCGTAGCCGTCGTCAATGGTGATGTAGCCGGTGCTCGCCCGCAGCGCCGACACGTCCACGGCCTTTTCATTCTCGCTGCCCGTCAGCGTCGGCAGCGTGTAGGTTTTCCCGTCCAGTTCCAGTTTGGCTTGGTTGCTCATGGGTGCTAATTGATAAAATTGAATTTTGTTCTGCAAAATTTGCCGGTGAATCAGGAAATTGCAAGCCGCGAAACAAAAAATATCGCCCGTAGATTCCACTTTTCTTTCCCGCGCCGCACCGTAACTTGGCCGCCAGACAAATGGCCTTGAAACTGTTCAACACGCTCACGCGCTCCGTCCAGGAGTTCACGCCCCTCGACCCCGCCGGCAGAAAAGTCGGCCTGTATTGCTGCGGGCCGACGGTTTATGACTTCGCCCACATCGGCAACTGGCGCACCTTTGTCTTCGCCGACCTCGTCCGCCGTACGCTCGAATTTTCCGGCTACGACGTTCAGCACGTCATGAACATCACGGACGTGGAGGACAAAATCATCAAGCGCGTCCGCGAAAACAAAACCACCCTCCGCGAATTCACCGGCAGGTTTGAGGCCGCCTTCCTCGACGATCTGAAAACACTCAGCTGCCGCGAACCGCACGTCAAACCGCGAGCCACCGAGCACATTCCTGAAATCATCGCCATCATTGAAAAGCTCGTCGCGCGCGGCGTCGCCTACAAGGTCCATGACGGCTCGGTTTATTTCAGCATCGAAAAATATCGCGGCTGCGGCTGTTGCTACGGCCAGTTGCTAAAGCTGAACCTCGATGAGATGCGCGCCGGCGAACGAGTCGCCGCGGATGAATACGAAAAAGAATCCGTCGCCGACTTTGCGCTGTGGAAGGCCTATGTGCCGGAGGATGGCGATGTCACATGGGACAGTCCCTGGGGAAAAGGCCGGCCCGGCTGGCACATCGAATGTTCCGCCATGAGCATCAAGGCGCTCGGGGAGACCTTCGACCTACACCTCGGCGGCGAGGACCTGAAGTTTCCGCATCACGAAGATGAGATCGCCCAGAGCGAGGGGGCGACCGGCAAACCGTTCGTCAAATACTGGCTGCATGGCGCCCACCTGCTCGTCGAGGGCAAAAAGATGAGCAAGTCGCTCGGAAACTTCTTCACGCTACGCGACCTGCTGGCGAAAGGGTTCACCGGCCGCGAGGTGCGGTATCTCCTGCTGACGGCGCATTACCGCGAGACTTTCAACTTTACGCTCGACGGCCTGCACGGCGCGAAGACCGCGCTGGCCCGCATTGATGAATGTGTCGGCAAGCTGCGCGAACTGGGCAAGGGCGCCTTGCCGCGCACCCAAGCTGCCCCGCCGGCCAGCCCGGCCAGCTTGGTGGCGCAATTCTCCTTCGCGCTCGCCGATGACCTGAATATTTCCGCTTCGTGGGGCGCCGTTTTTGAATGGGTGCGCGAGACAAACAAGCGGATCGCCGATAATTCCCTGACCGCAACCGACGCCGCGGACGCCTTGATCGCGTGGGAAAAAGTGGACGCTGTTCTCGGTGTCGGCACGAAAACTGAAACGGAAGTTCCCGCTGACATCCTCGCGCTGGCCGAGGCGCGCGCGACCGCCAAGCAGGCCAGGGATTTCAAACGCGCCGACGCCATCCGCGACGAGCTGAAGGCAAAAGGCTGGGTTATTGAAGACACGCCGAAGGGCATTAAGCTGAAAAAGATTTGATCGCCCGTCAGCGTACAAACCGTAAATACCAATTGTAAATGTCGAAAGGTCTGTTCATCACATTCGAAGGCACCGAAGGCTGTGGCAAGTCCACGCAGATCAAGCTGCTCGCCGAGCATCTGCAGGCCATCGGCCACCGGGTGCGCACACTGCGCGAGCCGGGCGGCACGCCCATCGGCGAGGAAATCCGCCACACGCTCAAACACAGTCACGCCAACACCGCGATGACCGCCGAGGCTGAGCTCCTCCTGATGAACGCCAGCCGCGCCCAGCTCGTCCGCGAAATCATCCGCCCCGCCCTCGCGGCCGGCGAAATGGTTTTGAGCGACCGGTTCTACGATTCCACGACCGCGTATCAAGGCTATGGCCGAGAACTGGACCTCAACCAAGTGAAGTCCGTCATCGATTTTGCCGTCGGCGAGACCCGGCCGAACCTTACCCTGTTTCTGCATGTCCCGTCGGAAGTCAGCGCCGAGCGGCTGCGGTCGCGCCAATCCACACTGCCGTTCGTCCGCGACCGCATCGAGGAGGCCGACCGGAAATTTTTCGAGCGCGTCGCGCACGGCTTCGGCGTCATCGCCGCCGGCGAACCGCAGCGCGTCAAGTTCATCAATGGCGCGCGGCCGGCCGATGTCGTCTGCGCCAGCATCTGGGAGATTGTCCAGCCGTTGCTGCCAAAGGTCGGCCGGTGGTGAATTTGTTTGCCGGATTCAAATGGCAGGGTAAGTTTCCTCCAGACCATGATTGAAAAAACCATCAGCGAAATTGAGGCGAAAATCAGCGGCGCCGAATCCGTGAGCGCCGAGCGCAAAGCGGAACTGTTGAAACTGCTCGGCACCTTGAAGACCGAAGTCGCCAAGTTGGCCCAAACTCACGGTGACCAGGCTGACAGCATCGCTGGCTTCGCCCAGCTTTCCGCGCATGAGGCCACGCGCGCCCAGCCGAATCCGGAATTACGCGAACTCTCGCTGCAAGGCCTGCGCTCATCCGTGGAAGACCTCGAACTGTCTCATCCGCGCCTGGCCCAAATCGTCAACAGCATCAGCAAGACCCTGTCGGACCTGGGTATTTGATTTTCGACCAGCGCAACGACGGTTCAGAATATCACCCGGACGATTCCTGATATTCGGCTGATCTATTAATCCGCCACCGGTTCCAGTTTCGCAATCGCCGCCATGAGTTCATCCGCCACCTGCTGGTAGATTGCCTTCAATCGCGCCTTGTCACACGTTTTCGCCTCGGCGCGCAAAGCATCAAAATTCATCGGCGCCCCGTATTTCACCATCACCCGGCGCGGGCGGGGAAATTTGTGGTCGCGCCCATATGCCTCGAACGTCCCGAACACGCGCACCGGCACGATCGGCGCGGCTGATTTGATGACCGTCAGGCCGATGCCGGAACGCGCCGGCTGCAACCGTCCATCCTTCGTCCGCGTGCCCTCCGGAAACAAAACAATGCCATTGCCGGCGAGCAGCCGGTCCATGATATTCTTCAATCCTCTGGCCCCGCCACCGTCGCGGTCCACCGGCACGACACTCCAGGAACGCAGCAAGGCGCCCATGCCGGGAAAATGAAACAGGGATTCGCGCGCCAGAAAGCTGATGGTGCGCTTCACGCCGCAGCCGATGAGCGGCGGATCCAGAAAACTGCCGTGGTTCGCGGCCAGCACCACCCCGCCTTTCAGAGGCACATTTTCCGTGCCGAACACGCGCCACCGGAAATACGTCGCGAAGATGGCGCGAAACACCATCCAGCCGATGCGGTAGGACAAATTCATTTTCCCGGCAACCGCTTGTGAATCTCCTCCAGCAACAGCCGGCTCGTCTGTTCCGAGGTCATGCTGGAATTGTTGATCACCTTCGCACCGAGCGCGATCATCAGGGGCGCGACCGCCCGCTGGCTGTCCCGCTGGTCGCGCGCGGCGAGATTTTCATTCACGCCGTCGGCAGCGCGACGGGCGGAACGCTCGGCCAGCGTCGCATCGAGATAAAACTTGTAGTCCGTCTCCGGGAAGACATTCGTGCCGATGTCGCGGCCTTCCATCACCAGGTTGCCGAACTGGATGCAGTCGCGCTGGGTCAGCTTCATCCACTTGCGCACTGCTGGCACGGCGGCGACATGCGACACGGCGGCGGCGGTCTCCGGCGTGCGGATTTCCTTTTCGGGGAAATACGTTTCCACGAGCAGATGGACGGTGCGCAGCCCGCTTTTCTCCACGCACTCCAGCTTGGTTTTCCACTTGCGGCAAGCGGCGCCGACGGCTTTGGCATCGTGGACATCCACGCGCTTCTGCAGGCAATACCAGGCCAGCGTGCGATACATCGCACCGGTGTCCACATACACGTAGCCGAGCGCCTTGGCCACGAGTTTGGAGTTCGTGCTCTTGCCGCTCGCGCTCGTGCCGTCAATGGCAATGACAATGGGATATTTTTTCAAATGTCTTGAATCGTTTTAATTGTTAAATCGTCGCCTCGTGAATCATTGGATCGACCGCCGTAACGTCCATCAATCCGCAAATAAATCATCGCCGCCCAGCTTCCGCGTGCGCCGGCCATCTTTGATCTCCCAGATCTCCGCGCCCAGCCCGTGTGGCGGCGGCGCGGCGAGCTTTTGGAAGAAATTCGGGAACGTCTTCTTCACACAGGAGGGATTTTTAATTTTTATGCCGGGAACTTTCAACCCCAAAACCGCAAAACACATCGCCATGCGATGGTCGTTGTATGTTTCAATCTCCGCGCCGTGCAGCGGAGACGGCCAAACCGTTAACGTATCGTCTTCCTCCACCACTTTCGCGCCACACTTGGTTAACTCCGTGCGTAATGCGATGACGCGTTCGCATTCTTGAACGCGCAGGCGGCCGAGGTCGGTGAATTTGGTGAATTCTTTTCCACGTAGCCAATCTTCCAGCGGCGCGATTACGATTGCCGTCATGATGCTATCTCCAAGATCAACGGCTCTTGAAACTTCGCATTTCGAAGATTCGATGGCTTTCGTATAAACCTCACCAACAAATTTCTGGTCAAGCGACTTGCCTTCTTTTGCCAGCGCTTGCAATTGCTTAAACATGTTTTGAAAATCGCGAAAGAGCGGTCCAAAACCCAAGTATTTTTTGAAATTTTCGTCAATTTGCCATCCGGTTTGCGGCCAATTAAGGACTTTAATGCTCTTATCAAGACCACCGTGGACGACGTGACCAAGACGAAATGGTTCTGGTAGCGATATTTTTAGTTCTGGCAAATATGGAATATCCTCTATTCGCGGAGTGATTTTCCAAGCCGCCAAAAAATAGCTCCCGCTGCTCGCGTCCGGCTCGATCTGAAATTTACCACCTTGTTTGGGAAAGACCTCGACCAGCTTGGTGGTCATCGCCACATACGGCGATTCGTCCGCGTTCTCGCCCACGACCTCACCCTGCCAGTTGCCGATGCCCGCGCTCAGCAACAGCGCCGACGCAAACTGCGAACTTTCCCCGATGCTGACGCGGCATTTGCCTCGCTTCGGGCCTTCGCCAAAAATCTTCACGGGCAACTTGTCATTGCCGCTTTCCGACTCGACGCGGTAACCGAGTTCGCGCAGGGCCTGAAACAGCGCCGCCTGCGGCCGCTCGTGCATCCGGGGCACGCCGCTCAGGCGATACACGCCCTTGCCCAGGCAGACGAACGCCGCGAGAAACCGCGCCGCCGTCCCCGCGTTGCCCACGAACAAGTCCATCGGCTGCGCCTCCGTGCCGCCGGGCGGCACCACGCCGCCGTTGCCATAGACCGTGATGGTGCGGTTGCCAGGCTCGGCCGGGTCCGGCTCCACGTTCACCATGAAGCCCATTTCCTGCAGGCACTCCACCATGATCTGCGTGTCCTCGCTCCAGAGCGCGCCCGACAAAACCGTCTCGCCGTCCGCCAGCGCCGCGAGGATCAGCGCGCGGTTCGTGATGCTCTTGGAACCCGGCACGGTGATCTCCGCGCGCACCGGTTTATCGAGCGGCACAATTTCTATGAGTTCGGGAAGCGGCATCGGGAATCTCTATTCCGACGAAGGCGAAGCGCAGACCGCGCACCAATTGTCCCGCCGCGCCTTGGCCGTGGCGAAATACTTCTCGATGACTCTGGCGTCGTTCCGTTTGAGGGCGGACTGGAATCGCTTCAATTCCGCCACCAGCGCATCCACCGAGCGGGCGAGGTTTTTACGGTTGGCCAGCGCGATATCACGCCACATTTCCGGCGAACCCGAAGCGATGCGCGTCGCGTCACGGAAACCCGTCGCGCACAAACCCGTTTGCGCCCGGGGATGACGCGGGTCGAGCACCCAGCCGGCGAGCGCCGCGGCCACCACGTGTGGCAGATGGCTCGTGCGGCTGACCAGCAAATCATGTTGCGCCGCATCCAAGCGCAGCGTCCGTGCCCCCAGCGATTGCCAGAACCGCTCCAGCTTGCGGACGGCGGCGGCATTGGCGGTCTTGTGGGGCGTGAGGATATTGACCGCGCCCTCGAACAGATCAGCGCGCGCGGCCAGCACGCCCATCTTCTCCCCGCCGGCCATCGGATGGCTGCCGATGAAATGCGCGCCCGATTGCTTCAGGACCGACGACAGCTCGCGCACCACGTCAGCCTTCACGCTGCCAACATCCGTGACGATGGCGCCCCGTTTGAGCGCGGAAAGGAATTGCTGGGCCAGCGGGCGCATCTGCGCCAGCGGCGTGCAGAGGATGACCAGGTCCGCGCCGGAAACCGCCGCCAGCAGATCGGTGGTGGCATAGTCCGCCGCGCCTGCGCGTTCGCAATCCTTCAAGCTGGCCGTCCGCCGGACAAAGCCGGCCACTTCGCGGGCGAGCCGGCGCTGACGCACGGCCAGTCCGATGGAGCCGCCCAGCAAGCCGACACCGATGATGGATATTTTCTGAAACTGCACGCGCAAAAAGATAGCGGATGGCGGGCCCTTCGTGAATCGTTAATTCAGGAATCATTGCCGCCGGCGTTCCCCCGCCTGCCCGGCGAATCACACCTCAACGATTTGGCCGGTCCGCGCCGCTGCCAGGCAGGCATCCAGCACCTTTTGCGTCTGCCACGCCCACCTGGGCCAGTCGCCGTTGAGCCGGCCCGAGCAGATCTGGTCCGCGAAGTTCCGCCACATCCGCGCGTCCTGCGCCGTGGCGTGGCCCTGCTTCATCGGGTCCTCGCCCGGCGGGCAGGTCACCTCGCCCGGCACGGTGACGAAGTGCTCATTCACCTCGAACGCCGGCTCGTAGCTGTTGAACGGATGGATGAAGTCCGGCAGGCGCAGCCAGCCCTGCCGGCCACTCACGTGGAACCACTGCTGACGCGCCGCCAGGAACGAGGAATAAAACTCCACCGTCACGCCGCCGGGATAAAACAGTTCCGCCACGAATTCCGTCGGGGCCGAGGGACGCCCCGGCAGGTTCTCCGATTGCGACAGGATTTTCCCGCTCACCGACTGCGGCATTTGCCAGTTCATCGTCCAGAGCGCGAGGCGCAGGCAATACCAGCCGAGGTCGCCCAGGCAGCCGGCCGGTTCGAGCGCGCCGTTCGCGCGGATGTTCGTCCGGAGAAATTCCTCGTTCCCATAAAAGCTGAAGGCCGACGATATCCGCCGGATCTCGCCCACGCTCTTCCCGTCGTCCAGCACCGCGCGGACGCGCGCGAGGCGCGGGCTGTGCATGAACATCACCCCGTCCAGGAACTGCACCCGGTGCTTCGCGCACGCGTCAATCATCCCGCCCAGCTGGGCCGCGCTCGTCCCGCACGGCTTTTCGCAGAGGATGTGTTTGCCCGCCGCCGCCGCGCGCAGCACCCATTCCTGCCGCAAACCCGTCGGCAGCGGCACATAGACCGCGTCCACCTCCGGCGATGCGATCAATTCCTCATAGCTGCCGCAGGCGCGCGGCGCAGTCGCGAACGCGAACTCCCGCTGACATTCCTCGATGTATCGGCGACTCCGCTCCAGCTCGCGGCTCGCCACCGCGGCCACCACGCAATTGCCGGAATGGTGGATGGCCTTCCAATTCTTCCTGCCGATGCCGGCCGTGCTCAAGAACCCGATGCGCAATTTCTTCATAAATCAATTCGCCGCCTCCCGCACGCGTTCCAGGATCACCCCGGCCAGCAGCGGCTCCGTGCCGACCGCGGCCGAATACCAGATGCGGCGGCCGCGCAATTCCGTGGGATTGCGCCAGGCCGGCTGGCCCGCCGCGTGGCGCTCCTTGACCACGCGCTCCGGCTCGCCCAGCAGCACGGGGATGTCCTCCACCACATGCAAGCCGTCGCTCATGAAAAACGGCACCACCACCACATTCTTCGTTGGCGCCAGCGCCGGCCAATCGCCGATGCGCGGCGCCTCCTCCAGATAGACCGCATGCACCGCCGCGAACCGGTTCAGCGCGCGGATCAATTCCACCTGGCGCTCCACCGCCGCGCGCGAGTTATCGTGCTTCTCCGTGCCGTGGCCCGCGATTAACAGCGTGGTCTCCGCCGGCCGGGGCGCGCGCGGAAAGGGAAACTGGCTCATCACCCCCGCCGCGCGCGACAGGATCACCTCCGTCATTTGGTCATGCGTGCCCACCGGACGGCAGTAGAACAGTTGCGCGTGGGGCGTGCGGATTTTCAGATGATCCGGAAAGCTGAAGCCCAGCTCCTGCGGGATGATTTGCATGCTGAACCAGCCCTCGCTGATGAAGAGCGGCACGATGAAGATGCGCGGCGCCGCCAGTTCCGCGAGGACCGATTTGATCTGCGGCGCCTGTTTCCAGAACGCCTCGCGGACCTCCGCAAACAAACCGCCCCGGCGCAAGGCCGCCGCGTGCTGGGCGGCGGGCACCGCGGAGCCCGCGTTCAATTCCGTGCCGTGCCCCAGCACGACCAGCGCGGCGTCGGAAAATGTCTCGGTTTGCACGCGCCCGAGTTTGCCGGAACCGCCGCCGACGGCAAGCCGTTGCCGGATAATTCACACCCGTCCTTCCGGCGAATGACAATCTTTCGGGGGCTGACGCAACGGGTCCGTCCGGTGAAGTGAGCGTCCTCGCGAGCCGCGCCTGGCGGCGGGCCACCAAGGGGACAAGTCGGCATCCAGTCAGCTTCAATATGGCGCCCGTTCGGAAGGACTGATGGCCATCTGACATGGCCATTCCGTTTTTCACTCTCGCCCCGCCCAAGCGGGGAGAGAGCCGGAGTGATGGGAAAGCTATTGCCCCTCCTCACCCCGACCCTCTCCTCCAACCAATGTTGGCGGAGAGGGAGTATCACCCCGACGGTCGCCCTTCCGTCAGACCCTACGAATGCAGCGCTCCGATCGTCTCGTTTAGCTTGTCCATTATGGCTTGCCCTTCGGCGCGCGTGACCGGGTCGTGCAAGGGAATGTTCAGCTGCTGCACCGCATCGCAATTGCGCGCCGCCGTCGTGGCAATGGCGTTGGTCACATCGGCCATCGAAGGCTTGGCATCGATGTTGTCGCTCAGGCCCGCGAACTGATTGCGCAATTCCGCGGAGACAATCGGCGCGCCCTGCGCCGGTAGATTGGGATCATATGGCATAAGATTATTGGTCAGTTGACAGTTGATGGTTGAAGGTTGCCGGCCGCCGGTCGAAAGCTTGCAACCTTCAACCGGCAACCGGTGAGGCGCTGCGCGAGCTGTGGGAAAACACCAAGGCGGACATGGAGCGCTATGTGCGCGGGGGCGGGGCCTGACCGGCGCGGGGTCGCTTCCGGCCGCGGATGACATCTTTCCGGGATTATGCCTTTGACAAGTTTGCCAGAGGGCGGCGGCTTGGACTCCCTCTCCCCGTCCAAACGGGGAGAGGGCTGGGGTGAGGGGTATTAAATTTGAATCTGTCTTGGCCTCCTCACCCCAACCCTCTCCTCCTTTAAGGGAGGAGAGGGAGAAAGACTTGTCAAAGGCACAATCTCTCATCTTTCAAACGAAAAGCGGCGGCACCATGACAGTGCCGCCGCTCGCGAATCTCAATCCGGCATCAAGGATAGACGAGCCGATAGAACTTCGTCGGCAGGGTCGGATCAATCGTGACGTCCGTGGTGTTGACTGAGGCGCTGCCAGCCACCTCGGTCCAGTCGGCAGGGTTGGCGCTGACGCCAGTTGCGAGGTTGCTGGTCTGCTCAAGCAGCCGCCAGCCCGTGTGATCCGGCGGCCAGCTGATGGTCAGCGTGGTGCCGGAGACGGTGGTGGTGAGGTTGGTCGGAGTCAGATTGACGGTGGAATACACGCTCCAGACGCCGCTGGAGGCATTGGTCCATTGTTTGCCGGTGTCCAGTGAGGGCAGGTTGGTGGCCGCAAAGGTGCCGCTGATGCCGGCGCCCGCGCTGAACAGGGTGAAGGTGTCGCCGGCCTGCAGGGGATCGCCGAGGTTGACGATGGTGAGGGTGCCGCCGAGGAGCATGGTGTTGGAGCAGACGAGCGAATCGCAGTGCGGGCTGGCAGTGCGGTTGAGCTTCAGGTAGGCGGTGCCGCCGAGGGTGACGGCGTTGGTGACGCTGAGCTTGGCGGTGGCGGCGGAGGTGCCGGGGGTGACGGTGCCGTTGACGATGAGGCTGCCGTTGATGAGGCCATGGCCATTCAGGGTGAGGTTGCTGCCCACGGTCAGGGTGCCGCCGTCGAGGGTCATGACGGTGTTGGTGTTGACCAGGCCGGCGGTGCCGGGGTCGGGGGTGACGGTGCCGTGGGCGGTGAGGCTGCCCATGAGGGTGCCCTGCCCTTGCAAGGTCTGGCTGTTGCCGAGGGTCAACATGTGATCGCTGCGCAGGGAGACATCCAGCACGGCGTTGGAGTTGATGGTGATGGGCGTGGTGTTGTTGAACGAGCCGTCGGGGCCGCCGGAGCTGAGGGCGAGCACGCCGGCGGTGATGGTGGTGGTGCCGTTGTAGGTGTTCACGCCGCTGAAAGTCTGGCGGCCGGTGCCGACCTTGACGATGTTCACCTTGGCGCCGCTGCCGCCGGCGCCGGTGGCGATGATGCCGGAGAAGTCGGCGTCGGTGTTGTTGCCGCCGATGGTGTAGGTGGTGGCGGCGGAGCCGGAATTGGCGCTGCCTTTCATGTAGGTGCTGCCCCCGCCGGCGAGGGCGCCGAGGCTGTAGGTGCCGCCGTCGCGGTTGATGAGCTGGGTGGAGCCGTAGCCGAGGTTGAAAGTGGCGTTGGAGGCGTTCAGGGTGGTGCCGCTGGTCGGGGTGAAGCGGAGGAAGGGCAGCGTGTTGCCCATGAACGTGCCGGTGAAGGCGCTGCTGTCAATGGCCGCCAGCGTGAGGGTCTGGGCCCCGGAACCGTTGAGGTTGACGGTGCCGCTGCCGGTGATCTTGTTGATGGTGTCGTTGCCGGCGGTGGTGATGTAATTGTTGACGTCCACGACATTGAGCACATCGCTCAGGGTCTGGGAATCGCCGCCGAAGAGGAAGGTGGCGGTGCTGGTGGTGCCGTTCAGGGTCAGCACATTCGTGCCGAGCCCCGAGGCCGGGTTGGCCCGGATGGTGCCGGCCTTGATGAGGGTGCCGCCGGCGTAATTGTTCCCGCCGTTCAGGGTGACCTGGCCGTCGCCGGTCTTGATGAGCGTGCCGGGCCCGGTCAACTGGCCGGACAGGGTGAGCGTGGTGCCCGAGGAGACGACGCTCAAGCCGCCGTTGCCGGCCCCGAGGGTCATGGCCCGGTCAATGCTCTTGGTCACGCCGAGATATTCGAGCGCGCCGCCGTCGAGAATCAGGTTCGAGGCCGAGGCCGAGGCCGCGCCGATGGGACTGGCGGAGCCGCCGCTGGCGAGGGTGGAGACGCTGATGGCACCGCCGTTGATGGTGGTGACGCCGGTGTAGGCCTGGTTGTTCTCGATGGTGAGCTTGCCGGTGTTGGTCTTGGTCAGGCCGGTGCTGCCGCTGAGGTCGCCGCTGCCGGCGAAGTCGTAGTCGTTGACGGCATTCACGGTGATCACGCCCGCGGCCGCCGGCGTCAGGATGCCGGAGAGATTGGCGGTGAAGCTGGTGGCGGTGTCGTCAAAGGTGACGGTGTCGCCGGTGTAGAAGCGGTCGGAGCTGGCGCCATTGAGCCAGTTGCTGGCGCCGCCGGTGTCCCAGAGATTCGCCACGCCGTCGCCGCGCCAGACGAGGCTGGCCACGGCCCGGACCGTGGTCACGACGAGGTCGATCTCGCCAGGGGTGTTGGTGGAGATATCGCCGGCCACGCAGGACAGGTTGGTGATGGCGCCGTAGAAGCTGCCGGTGTAGGTGATGAGCTTGTAAGTGCCGATGGCCAGGGAGCCCACAGGCACCACCACGACGTTGTTCGAGCCGTCGATGTTCAGATCGCCGGCGATGTGGATGGCGTCGTTGGGAACGCTGACGCCGGTGGGATCATTGCCGAGCTCCAGCTTGAAGGTGGTGTTGGTCGCCGCGAGGCCATTGGCGAAGTTCAACGCGCCCTGCGCGCCGGTGCCGGCGGGGCTGATGGTGGAATTGTCCACGGCGGCAAAGGTGCCGACGACCGTGCCGACGCCGGCCACGGTCTTGCCGGAGCCGAGCGTGAACCCGCCGACGCCGGCGAGCCCGGTCACGTCAAAGGTGGCGTTGGTGGCGACGGTGATGGTGCTGGTCGGCAGGGCGCCGAAATAAGTGACGCCGTCGTTGGTGAGGGTGAGCGTGCCGGCGTTGATGGCGGTGGCGCCGGGGTAGGTGTTGGCGCCGCCGAGGATCAGGTTGCCGTTGCCGGTCTTGGTCAGGGAGCCGCCGGACAGGATGCCGGAGAGCGTGATGGTGTGAGGCGCATTGGCGGCGTCGGCCGCCTTGATGGTGGCGGCGCCCAGCGTCATGTTCATGGTGGAGGACCAGTCAGCGCCCGCGCCGAGGGTGCCGCCGGTCAGATTGACGGTGGAGACAAAGCCGGCGCCCGTGGAGACCTGAGCCATGCCGCCGCTGCCGACATAGAGCGAACTGCCGGTCAGGCTCAATACGGCGTTCATGTTCGTGGAACCGGCGGTCGCCTGGCCGAAGCTGATTTTGCCGGCGTTGGCCGTGCCGTTGCGCAAGAGGAGCACCGCGTTGCCGGCCAGGGGTCCGCCGATGTCGATGCCGGTGGTGGTGTCGTTGACCGTGACGGTGCCGCCATTCACGTCGAGATCCGACCAGCGGCCGCTGTTGTTCAGGCCGATGGTCAGCACCCCGCCGACCGTCAGGCTGCCGCTGTCGATGCGGGCGTTGACGCTGGAATTCGCCAGCGCGCTGGTGCTCAGGCTCAGATTGTTGGTGACCATCACCACGCCGCCGGCATGGATGTAAAGGTTATGGATGGTGTCACCGGACGTGGGCTGGGTGGTGTTGCTCAAGCCCGTGCGGCCGAAAGCCATGCTGCCGGCGGTCAGCGTGCCGCCGGCCACATTGATCACGGAATTGTTGTTGACCCCGAAATCCATGTTCAAGGCGCCGGAATAATTCACCGTGCCGGAGGTAATGAACAGGCCGGTGGAAGGCACGCCGACATTGCCGGAGGTGGCCGTCACGAGGCCGCCGTCCACGAGTAATTCCGCGCCGCCAACCGCCGAGACACTGGCGACCGCACCGCTGATGGCGCCGTTGTTGGTGACTTCCAGGATGCCGGCGGCCACGGTGGTGCTGCCGGAATAAGTGTTGGCGGCAAGCAAGGTCACCGTGCCCGAACCGTTCTTGTTCAACCCGCCCGCGCCGGTGATGGCGCCGCTGACCACGGTGTTGGTGATGCCGTCGAAGGAGAGCAGATTGCCGCCGTTGGTGATGGCCTGGCTGAGGGCCAGAATGCCCGCCGCCGCATTGATGGTCTGCGCGGCCGTCAAGGTGATCGGCAGGTTCAGGGTCTGCAGGTTCGCGGAATTATTGGTGATGCCGCTCCCCGACAACGTCAGGCTGTTGCCGGGCGTGCCCACGGTGAAGCTGGCGGCGCCGCCGGCAAACGCCAGGCCGCTCATATTATTGTCGGCATCCATGGAGGGAGTCGGCCGCGTGGACCCGGCAAAAATCAGATAATCGCCGGTGACCGGGGAAACGGTGCTCACCCAGTTCAAGCCGCTGCTCCAGTTGTCATCCGCAGCGAGGCCGTCCCAGGTCTGCGTGTTCACCACGGTCAAGTTGATCGTTATCACGGCGGAAAGCGGCGTCGGACTGGTGGTATCATAAATGGTCGCGGACAGCCCCTTGATGCCCGGGGCGGTGCCGGCGCTGACGGTGACGGTGTTGGTGTAGACACTGGTTGAATTGGACTGCACGAGCGTCACGGAGGAGGAACCGCCGATCAAACTTGCATCCAGCACGACACTGCCAACCGGGTTGCTGCCGGCCACGGTGACAACTGTGATGCGGGTGCTTTGGTTGCGGTTCACGGGATTCGGACTGGCGTAGCCGGCACCGGACGGCGGGGCGGACGCCGAGTAACTCAACACCACCTTGTTGCCGCTGAGCGTCACGATGTAATTGGCGGCGTTGGCCGGGGCCACATCCCAGACCGGCGTGGTGTTGGGCGTGCCGGCAATGGCGGCGGCGGTCGCGAGCACATAATCGGCGTTCGTATCCAGATTGACGGTCGAGTTGGGCGCTTTGAGATGGAACACGGTGCTGTTAAGCGCCAGGGTGCCGCCCACAGAGATCAGGTCGTTGCTGCCGTTGTAGACCGTGCCGAGATCCAGGGTGATCAGCGCGCCGGAGACGTTCGTCAGGTTGTTGTTGAAGGTGTTGGTGCCAAAGGTGCCGTCTTTGCCGGCATAAATGATGGAGCCCGAAGTGGTGTTCACCGAACCGTTGACCGTGCCGCTGCCCGCGAGGCTCTGGCTGGCGCCCAGGGTGTAGCCGGAAACGGCGGAGACATCAAAGGTCGCGCCGGCGGCCGTGGTGATCTGGGGAGTGCTGCCGATGGTGCCGGTCGAGGCGAGCGCGAGGGTCCCGTTGTTCACAAAGGTGCTGCCGGAGAAAGTATCGGTCCCGCTCAAATTCACGATGCCGTCGCCGGTCAAGGCGGTCGTGTTCGCGGTGCCGGCGCCCGTGCCGGGAAGCGTTCCCAAGCCGACGGTCAGCGCGCCGGAGCCGCTGATCACGCCATCCACGGTCAGGGTATTCGCGGTGATCGCAGCGAGGCCGCCGCCGTTGTTGCCGAGCACGATCGGACGTTTGTTCGCCCCGGCATTGTCGAGAACCATGGTGCCATTCGCCACCACGGTGCCGCCGTTGAGGTTGAGGTTGGCGGCGGTTCCCTGCGCGCCGAAAGCCCCGTTGGTGGCGCCGGTGCCGATCAAGGAATAACCGCCATCCAGATAGGTCTGGCCGGTGTAGGTGTTGGGGTTGTTGTAAGCGACCGTGCCAAGACCAGCCTGAACGAATGCGCTGCCAGCCTTGTTGCCATCATCGCCCAGAGTGACATTGATGCTGAAGAATCCCAGCGTGTTGTTCTGCCAGAAGACCGTCGAGCCGGCATTGACGCCGCTGCGCCCGCCCGGGCCGTATGAAAACGAACCGCTGCCGGTGAAACTCGTGTTGTTGGCCCCCACGTTCGGGGTGATGAGAAAACCTTGGGCACTGAACACCGTGCGGATGTTGAAGGTGATCGCCGCCGGAGTATTGAAACGAACCATGCCATAGCTGCTGGTGCTGGTGGAGGTTGACAGGCTCGCAACAATATCAAAGCAGCCTAACGCGGTGGTGGTCCCGATATTGCTGCTGGCAACCGTATAAACACCGTCCCCGGCGGTTCCGCCGGTGCCTTGAGAACCACCGATTATCGAAAAGGGAGAGGTGCCGGAAAAGATGGCCACGTCATACAGTCCAACGGTCGCAAAGGCGGCTTGAGCCGCACTGCCGGTCGCTCCGATTCCCGTAGCCCCGCCCTGCACCGTGGCGTTGGCGGCACCCGCCGTGGTGGAAACAGTGGCGGTGGAGGCGACCAACCCGGTGGTGTCGGCATTTCCATTGGCCCCGGTTTGTCCGGTGGCGCTCGAAATCCCCGTGGAAGTGGCGGGACCAACAAATTTGACGGCTGCGCCGGCGGTGTAAGTCAGCCCGGCGAGCGCCGCCGATGCCGATCCGCTGCCGGAAATGGTGGATAACCCGGAGGCGAACGTGGTGCCGGCGAACAAATTGGAACTGGTTGCCACGGTGCCGTTGCCCACCAGATTCAAGGTGCCGCCGCCAAGCGAGAGCGCTGTTTTGTTGATGATGTTCGGGCCAGGTGAACCGGTGACATAGTCGAGGGTCAGCGTGCCGGCATTGATGGCCGAGGCGCCGGTGTAGGTCTGCGGGCTGGAGCCGCTAAAAGTGATCGTGCCGCCGCCCGTCTTGGTGATGCCGCCGGCGCCGGAGATGACGCCGTTGATGGCCATCGTGCCGCCCGCAGCGGCATTGATCGTGTGCGTCGAGGTGAACACCATGTTGAGATTCACCGTCTCCAGGTTCGGCGAACTGTCCGCGATGGCGGCAGTGTTGGTGATCTGATTGCCAGTCAACGTGAAAGCTCCCGCCGTGGGACTGAACAGGATCCCGGCATAGTTGTTGATGGCGGTCTGATTGTTATTGGCGGTCAGGCGCGTGCTGCCGTCGAATACCAGCGCGTCGCCGCCAATGGGCGGCTTGTTGGCGCTGCCGGCGGTCCAGTTGCCGATCGTATTCCAGTTGTTGTCGGCGCCGGCGCCGTTCCAGGTGTCGGTGCCAGCCTGCAGCGAATACGCGCCCGCCAGCAGGAACAGGCCGGCGCACAGGAGGAGTTGATTGATGATGGATTGTTTGGTTTTCATGACGGTTGATTAACGTTGGGAGGATTGACGGACGCTTGAGTGATTAACGGGTTGAGCACTGAATATTTCGAGCCACGACGGTGCGACAAAGCTTCCACGCAGGTTTCGAGACGATGGGCATTTGATGCAATATATCGCCGGCCTTAATATTGACCATCGCCAGTTCTGGTGACAGGCGAGGCAGAAGCGTCGTCCGGCAAGGTCGTGCCGGAGATTTCCGCGGGAAGAAAATATATGAGGGTCAGCCCTGCGCCTGCGTCTCCGTCCAGCGCGCGAACAGCCAGAGCAGATCCGACAGCCGGTTGAGATACAGGATGATTTCGGTGTTCCGCATTTCGCCGGTGAATTTCAGCTCGCACACGCGCCGCTCCGCCCGGCGGCAGACCGTCCGCGCCAGGTCCAGCGCGGCGGAGCTCACCGATGATCCCGGTGTAGCCCAGCCCTTGAAGCTGATGTTCTGCGCCTCGATCTCCCTCACCAGCGCGTCGAGCTTGGCCGTCATGTCCGGCGCCACCAGCAAATAGCCGTCCGCCGTGTAGCGGTTCAAATCCTCGGGCTGCACGCACAGCTCGCCCATCAGCACGATCAGATCCTTCTGGATGGCCAGCAGCTGCTCGCGCACGAAATCATGCTGCGCCGTCGCGCGGGCGAACCCAATGGCCGCGTTCAGCTCATCCACCGATCCGTAGGTCTCCACACGCGGATGATTCTTCGGCACCCGCCGGCCGTACATCAATGCCGTGGTGCCGTTGTCTCCCGTCCTGGTCGCAATGCTCATGGTTTGATCAAATGTTGCGGCGTTGTTCCGCTGCCCCGGCTCCGGGCGTTGACCGGAGCACGAATTCACGATTCAACGGCTCGCCCGGTCTTTCGTCTTTGATGGCTTGCCGGTCCCGCCAGTGACGGCGGCCGACGGCGCGGTCAGCTTCTGGTAATTCACAATCCCCTTCACGATCGCCGCGGCGATCTGTTTCCGGTAGCCCGCGTCCAGAATCTTTTTGCCCTCCACCGGATGCGTCATGTAGCCGCTTTCCACCAGAATCGCCGGCATCTCCGCGTCGCGCAACACCGCAAACCGGGCCCGGCGCACGCTGCGGTCCTCCGCGCCGAGATTCCGCACCAGCGCCTTCTGCACCTGATACGCCAGCAGCAGGCTTTTCCGCTCGCAACCGTTCGCCATGGTGGCGCTGTGGCTGGCGCCTTCGCCCTGCGCGTTGGACGACGCCGCGCCCAGCGGAGTGATGCAATAGGTCTCCGGCCCGCAAACCTCGCCCTTGCCCGACTCCGTGGCGTTGAAATGCAGGCTCACGAACAGATCTGCGTGCTGCCGGTTCGCCAGGTCCGGCCGCTCCGCCAGCTCCACAAATTTGTCCTTCGTCCGCGTTAGCAGCACATTGAAGCCGGCGGCTTTCAACTGGTCGCGCACCTCGGTTGCCAGCGCCAGCGTGTAAGTCTTCTCGTAATGCCAGCCCGAGCGGTTGCCGGGATCCTTCCCGCCGTGGCCGGGGTCGAGCACGATGGTGGTGATCTTTTTGGCGGAAACTTTCGGGGCGAACACCAGCGGCTCGATGGTCTTGGTCAAATCCAGCGGCGCGATCAAATACTTCCCCTTGTCCACCGCCACCGGGAACGACAGCATCACATTCACCCCGTTGATCTGGGCCGTGCAAGAATCCTTCTCCAGCACCAGCCGCGTCGTGCGATTCGTCAGGGTGACCGGGCTGGTATGCCACGACACCGCGCGGAAACCGTTCGCCCCCGCCCAGTCCGCCAGCGGCTGGTAGGCATGGCCGTTGATGGATGCCGCGCGCACCGCCGGCGCGGACAACGCGACGACAAGCAGCAACAGCGGCCAGCAACGAAGGTTCATGGCCGCGCAAGTTAAAGGGCAATTCGCCAAAGCTAAAGGGGAAACTTATCGGGCGGCGCCCGGAAACGGCAAAGCGGGCAGAGAGAGGTTGCGGCCGGACGCTCAGCCCTTGGTCAACTCTACGAAATTCTTCAGCAGTTGCAACCCGACTTTCTGGCTCTTCTCCGGATGGAACTGGGTGGCAAACACATTGTCCCGCCAGACAGAGGACGCGAAGGTGTCGCCGTAGTCCGTGGTGGTGGCGACGATGCTCTTGTCCACCGGTTGCGGATAAAAGCTGTGGACGAAATAAACGTAGCTGCCATTGGCAATGCCGCGATAGAGCGGACAATCCGCCTTCACAATCTCCAGCTGGTTCCAGCCGATCTGCGGAATCTTCAAGCCGTGCCGCGCGGAGAAGCGGACGACCTTGCCCTTGAAAACACCCAGCCCGGCGGCGCAGGAATTGAATTCCTCGCTCTTCTCAAACAGGGCCTGATAGCCCACGCAGATGCCGAGAAAGGTCTTGCCGGTCTGGATAAAGGCGCGGGCGGCTTCGAGCAGCTCCTGCTTGCGGAGGGCGGCGATGCAATCATCGAACGCGCCGACGCCGGGCAGCACGAGGCCGCGCGCATCGCCGATCTCGCCGGGGCGTTGCACCAGGCGCACGTCCGCCCCGACCTTGAGCAGCGACTTGTGGACGCTGCGGAGGTTGCCGGAGCCGTAATCAAGCAGAGCAATCACGAAGCTATTCTAGTCACAGATGAAACCCGGATGAAACACCGATTTTTATCAGGCCGGCAACGGCACCTTGCGGACGCGGGCGGCGAAGTCGTCAATCTCCTCCACCTTTTCAAAGCCGACGTTCAGCACATCCACGCAGCCGAGGCCGAGCACGAATTTCACCGATTCATCGCGGCGGGCGTCGTCATTGCGGAGGCGGCCCTCGCCAATGAGTTTCATGCCCACCACCCCCTTGCCGGCGGCATGGAGTTGCTTGAGCACCGGCACGACTTTCTCCGGCGGGCCGTCCATGCTCATGCCGTAGGGATTGATGCGCGTGTGAACGGAATCCACCCACGGTTCGGCCGCGGCGGCTTCTAGCGCGGCGATGGAATGGCACGAGACGCCGAGGGCGCGGATTTTGCCCTGCGCCTTGAGCCGGCTTAGGACATCCATCTGGGAACGGAGCGACACATTCCAGTCCGCCGCGGTGACGCAATGCAGCAGGAGCAGATCAATGTGGTCCGTCTTGAGTTCCTTCAGGAAACGCGCCACCACCACATCGGCGGCGGGGCGTTCAGGTTCGGGCAGGCCGCCGGTGTTCCACCAGATTTTGCTGATGAGCTGGTAGCGGTCGCGCGCCAATCCGTCCAGCGCCGGCGGCAGGTAGGCATGCGAACCGTAAAGGTCGGCCAGGTCAAAGGTGCTCACCCCGCGATCATGGGCGTCGCGGAGCAGGCGCTGAAAGGCCTCGCGGCCCAGGCGCGTCTGGTTGGACTGGCGGTTGCCGCCGCGCATGCCGGTGCCCATGCAGATGCGGGAGAATTTTAACCCGCTCCGGCCCAGCGGAACGGGGGCGAACGGATCAAAGAACTTCGACGTCGCCGGTTCCGACCGGCTCAGCGGCACGCCCACGAGCACGCCGCCAACCCCCAGGGCGGATTGTTTCAGGAATTGCCGACGCTGGATGTTCATGGCCTATTTGGATTCTGCCAATTCGCGCTCCGTCTTCAAGCGCAACTGGCCGCACGCCGCGTCGATGTCCCCGCCCTTTTCGCGGCGGAGCGTGGCGGTGACATCCAGTTTTTCCAGCGCGGCGTGAAAGCGGTCGCAGACCTCATCCGCCGGCCGCACCCACGGCAGGCCCTCCACCTTGTTGTAGGGAATCAGATTCACCTTGGCGTAAAGCCGTTTGGCGAGCGTCGCGAGCGGGCGCGTCTGCTCCAGCGAATCATTGATGCCGGCGATCAGGATATATTCCAGCGTGATCATCCGGCCCTTCACCTTTTGATAATCCTCGCAGGCGCCGGTGAGTTCATGGAGCGGATACTTCTTGTTCACCGGCATGATGCGGTTGCGGACTTCATCCGTCGCGCCGTGCAGCGAGATGGCCAGGCGGAACTGCATCGGCTCCACGGCCAGCTTGCGAATCTGCGGCGCAAGGCCGCTGGTGGAGATGGTGATCTTCCGCGCGCCGATGCCGGCGCCCCACGGCGCGTTGAGGATTTTCAACGCCTTGATCAAATTGTCGTAGTTCGCCAGCGGCTCGCCCATGCCCATGACGACGATATTGTTCACCACGCGATTGGCCGTCGGCTCGAGGCTTTCGGCCTTGGGCTGGGCGGCATGCCAGCGCTCCACCGCGAGAATCTGCTCGACGATTTCATGCACGCCGAGATTGCGTTTCCAGCCGTCCAGCCCGCTGGCGCAGAAGCGGCAGCCGTAGGCGCAGCCGACCTGCGTGGAGATGCACAGCGTGTGGCGGTCGCTCGCCTCGCCGTAAAGTGCGGGGTTGGCGGGAATCAGGACGCTCTCGATGAATGCACCGTCGGCGAGCTGCCAGAGAAATTTCTGCGTGGTATCATGCGCGCCCTGCTTGCGGGCCAGCCCGAGGATTTGCAGGGTGTAAGTTTCGCCCAGTTTGCCGCGCAGGGCTTTGGGCAGGTTGGACATCGCCTCCCAAGTCGTGGCGCGGCGGGCGTAAAGCCAGTCGAGCAGTTGGGTGACGCGGAAGGCCGGTTCGCCCCAGGTCTTGAACTGGGCTTCGAGTTCCTCGCGGGTCAGGGATTTGATGTCGGTCGGCACGGGGAGAAGGTAGCCGGAATGAACGGGCAAACCAAGCGGGTTGTGAACGTGAATTATTGAAAACAAAACAACCGGAACGGATTGACCATTCCGGCGGCGATGGTTTAGCGAAAAAACTTACTACTGCTGGAGGGAGGAAATGACCTCGTTCACCTTGTTATAAATGGGATTTAAGTCGCCCGGTTCGATGGGCGTGTGATACGGGATGTTCGGATCGAACTGTGCCACGTTGGGAATGGCCGTGGCCTTGCCCGCCAATTGCGTTTGCAAAGCGGCGACCTGTCCCTGCAAGTCGGTGATGAGCGCGGCCTGCGCGTCAATCAGCGCCTTGAGGCTATTGAACTGATTGCGGAACGGGGCGGATTCCACCTCCGCGTTGGTTGGGGGCCAATTGGGATCGAAAACCATAGCTCAAAGATGCGTTAAAGGTGACAAGTGACGGATGACGTGAACCACGTTGTCGGGGGAAAGGTAACCCTTCAACCAAAACCCGCCATCCGCCACTTAATTTGTTTTCAAGGAACCGTCACGACCGACGGGGCGCACCACGGGCCCTTGCCGGTTTTCTTGCCGCCAACCGCCCTTCGTTGGACCCAGACATGGGAGCCGCTGGTGAATCCCGATAACGTCGCGCGGCAGCCGGACGATGATTCCAACATCAGAATCACTTCCGGTTTGGTGATGTCGGGAATCTGGCAGTGTTCATAGCTGATGGCGCCATCAGCCGGATCACTTGCCACGGCCACTTGGCCGGAGTTGACGCCGGGCGACAGGCGGAAGTTTTTAATTTCGCCGGGAAGGGTCGTGCTGGTGGCGTGACTTTTCAAAGTCACCGGCATCAAGGCCAGTTTAGTCGGGTCATCCTTCGTGGCTTCGGTGAGATAGGCGGCTTCGGATGTGAGGAGATTATCGAGGTCGATTTCCAAGGCCGCCAAATCTTCGTGGAGTTTGACCACCACGGTATGGGCATCCGAGATGGCCACGAGTTTCGCCCGGATGGCCCCCGTTTTGGCGTCAATGGTCACCGGGGTTGGATTCGGCGCGGCGAATACCGCCACATTGATCTTCAAAGCCGACGAAAGGTTGTCGCCGAGTTCCAGTTTTTGTTCGAGGGATTTCTCCGCCAATTTGAGTGCGATCTGTTCCATACGCTTCTTTGGTTGCAGCGACCCCCCACCCGTTTCATCCATGACGCTGGTGGAGACATCCATCAGCCTCGGCGGAGTTGAGTCAAAACGCATGGTCGCCTTGTTGGTTCGTTCATATCAAAAAGCGGCCTGGATGTCAATAGCATATTTAATCCACACATACATTGTGGCGTCATATATCTAATGAGTCTGGCTAAACTTAATCATGCGCAGGTTTTATGTATGGACGGACACATTGATTTGAGTGGTAGGTATGATGGCCGTTTTTTTCAACCCGTGCCGGTGAAAGTCCGGAGTCAGATCGAAAATATTTTACCCGCCATGGGCGGAATCGATGACCTAAAAAGCGGAAAAAACAATATCAGATTCTAAAACCAAGACGCCTTCCTCGGCTGGAACAACGTCATAAAATGAAAAGACAACGTCTTCCCCTTCCCGCATGACGTTATAAAACGAAAAGACAACGTCTTCCATGGCTGGCACGACGTTATAAAATGGAAATACAACTTCTTCTCCGGTTTGAACAACGTCATTAAATGAAAAGACAACGTCTTCCCCATCCGGCAAGACGTATTAAAATTGAAAAATGACGTCAGATTTTGAAAAGAAGACGTCTTGTTTTCAAAATCCGACATGGCACGGTGGTTGGAGGTGGTCGTTTTACCGTTAAAACCACACATTTTGACCAAAGATGGGCAAAAGCTCGAAAAACAGCGAAAAAGACGAACCAATGAAGTTTGGGTGATAATTCCTGAAAGGACATTTATCACGTTGGCCGTGAAGTAAAGATGAAGGCGGTTCGGCTTACCAATTGACGATGACCGTGCCGTCAGCTTGGATAAGGGGCTGTTTCATGGCATTTTGGATCCGTAGAAAGTCGGGCATTTCATCGGGGAACACCGGCATGCCCACTTCGAAACTTTGTTTCGGAACCTTCCATTTCCAATGTTCAACATGGCCGTCCGCAAAAGAAAGATTTGCGCCCTGACCGTGTCGGTCGGAGGGCATATCCCACCATTCCTGCTCAAAAATCCCGCCAGATGGCGGATTACCGAATTCCGCGTCTTGGATCGTGTCTGCGCTCTCATCAATTAAGACAAACAAATCGCTCAAAGTGGGTCCCCGGACATCCGTGTATCTCGACCACGCTGGAATATACGGATAATACTCCGGATCGCCCTGCGGGTAGCCATTAATGGACTGACTCATGTTGTAACTCCGCCAGCGCAATTGCGGCAGCGGCTGGCCGGTGAGCGTTTCCAAAGTGGACTGGTCGGCCGGACAATGATAAATCGAATACGAGGTGTTATATTGAAATAAGAGGCCCTTGGCGATGTTGGAGGGGTCGATTTCCTTTCTGGCATCAGCGTCCGGCAACCACGATGACCCAGGAAGCGAAGCCCAAACCAATACCAAGTTTGTGACCGGGCCGGTCGGGGTCATTGTAACCACTGGGACATACTGAAAAGCTGCAATGGAATTATTGGGCGTGAAACGATCGTTGTTGTCGTTCACATAAAGGTGCTCACAAAGCTCCAACTGCTTGAGATTGTTCAGGCAGGCGATGTTGTAAGCCTTTTTTTTGGCCTTGCTCAATGCGGGGAGCAGCAGCGCCGACAGAATGGCGATGATGGAAATGACCACCAGCAGTTCAATCAAGGTGAAACCGCCGACAGCTCGCCGCAGAAGCGAATCTGGATTAGGCCGGTGCATATCGTTTTCAAAGAAAGTTATGCCGAACCGCCGTTCATGCAACTGAAATCAATAAGTCAGCAGGTCCAGCTCGCGCTGGCCCCGGTCAGTGAGCTGCCAGCGGCCGCCGTGCTGCACCACCAGTTTGCGGCAGGGATGCGCGCGGTATTCGGCCTCGTTCACCGAGAGGAGCTGAAACTTGGCCGGGCCCTTGAGCTCGGAGGCCGCGCGCGGCAGGAGCGCGAAGGCCACACCGTTGTAATTCAACGCGACTTCATAGCCGGCAATGCCCTCGTTTTCCGCCCTGGGGTTTTTCAGGACGAGCGCCGGATAGCGTTTCAGATATGGAAAATCCGTGGCCCTAACCAGCACGCGGCACAGCTCCGACTGGCTGCGCAGGAAGCTCAGCAGGCTGAATTTGCCGCCGTGCTCGGCCAGCAGGATTTCGCGCGGGTCGAGGCCGTTCAAGTTCTGGCCGTTCCACGCGCCGTGGTCGTTGCGCTCGCCGGGGGAACTTTTCTTAAACCACGCGGCGAACCGGTCGTTCACCAGCACGTTCAGCTCCAGATGGACATGGGCGCGCTCCTTGCCAATGCGTTCGCTGGTGTTGGAAGTGCGGCCCATCGTGCCGATCACCTCGCCGGCCTTGACCGGCTTGCCCACCGTGACGCCGGCCACGATTTCGCTCAGATGCGCATAGACCGAATAAATGTCCACCCCCTCGATGAGGTGGCGGATGACGATGTATTTCCCGTAATTCGACAGCCCGGCCTTGGCGTTGCAATACATCACCACGCCGTCAGCGGTGGCCAGGACGGGATCGGTCGGCTCGCCGTGCTTGTCGTGCTGCAGGCTGCGGATGTCCAGACCCTCGTGCATCTGCCACCCGTCGGTGCGCACGCAGCCGAAACTGCCGGTCGTCCACGGCCGGTCCGGCGAGGTGGGGGCGAAGAAGCTTAATTCCTTGCCCGGCTCAAACAGCGCGTGGTTGGCCGTGGGAAATTGAAACGGCGATTGGGCGGACAGGCTGGCGGTGACGATCAATGCGCCCGCGCATGCGGCGAGGCGAAAATATTGGCGGAACATTTCAGCGGTTGCGTTCGGCGTTTTTCTTGGCGGCGTTGTTCAATCCCAGCACGAGTTGCTTGGCCTCGTCGCGCGTGCAGTCCGGCGTGAATGCCAGCACCCCGCCGACAATGCGGTGGCTGATCTGTGGCGCGGCCAGCCAGCGGCCCTCGTCAAGCTTGCTGCCCCACTGGCCGAAGACGGCGAAGTGTTTTCCCGGATTGGCGGCGGAATGCTGCTCCAGAACCCAGGAGCCGGTCTCATCGAACTTCACTTCCACGGCGAATCCGCCCGGCGTTTCGAGCAGCGCCGCGCCAATGAGGTTGGCCTCGGTCAGCACCGGTTCGTGGCCGATGGTCACCGACACCGGCTCATGGCGCAGCACGGTAATCGTCTGCCCGGTGCTCACCACATTCCCCGAACTTTCGACGTGCAGGCGCAGGGCGGACACGTACTTGTCCGCCTTCTTTTTGTCCGAGGCGCAGCCGCAGACCAGCGCCAGCGCCGCAATGGCCGATAAAATTATGTTGAATCGTCGTCCGTAAAAATTCATAGTGCGCACACGAAATCGCAACCAGCGAACAAAGTAAAGAAACATATGGGACAACAATACAACAAAGCCGAACACAAAAAACGCCGCAAGGCCTACATCAAACGCAAAAAGGCCGTCATCAAGACCAAAAAGACCGCGGCCAAGACCGGCACAAAAAAAAGCTGAGCCAGCCGTGAACATCAAGGCCGTCTTCGGACGGCCTTTTTCATTTCCAGCGCCGCCTTATGACGCGCGGATGGCGCCGTCCGGCTGCATCGTCGCAACCAGCTTGCACACATCGCGCCGGGCACAGAACGCCACGTCGTCGCGCAGTTCCGGAATCGCGAGCAGCCGGCGGCCGTTCAAGGTAAGACCTATCGCGGAAGCGATGTCGGTCTTCAACTTGGCGAACCCCTGCCGGGCCGTTTCCGTGGTCTCCGACCCGATGGGGCGAACATCCACTCGAGCCGTCAGTAACTCCACCATGGCTCCCGCCGCCAGCACGTCCTCCATGGCCACGCCCGCGCCCGTACCGGCACAGACGAGTAGAATCTCCTCTTCACCGCGCAGATAGTCCGCCGTGGCCGCCAGGTTGAGGAATGACGCGGCCAGCACGGTCTTCGCCGCCGCACACGCCTGCAGTGCGCGCGTGCCGTTCGTCGTGGTGCTGACGATGGTTTTGCCGCGCACCTTTTCCGGGGTGAATTCGCGCGGGGAATTGCCGAAATCAAAATCAATGCCGCCCGACTGGGCGGCGCGGATGCGCACGCCATTGCGTTCGCCGGCGAGGAGGACTTCCGGCTGCTGCTGCCGGAGCGCCACGGCCCCGGCGATTTCACTGACGGGAATGATGGCAGCGGCGCCGTGGTGCAGCGCGGTGACAAACGTGCTCGTCGCGCGCAGGATGTCGAACACCACGCATGCCGTCCCGGACAAATCACGGCGGGCGAGCGCGGGCAGGTCCGCCGGCGATAGAAGGGTGTCAATTTTCATTTAAGATCTGTTGAAGGCGGCTATGAACTTGCCCCGCCAGGCTTGGGTTGTGGGGCTCATTCTATAGGGAATAGAAACCGCCCGCAAAATAGGGAACGCCAAAGAACAATACGACCGTGCCGACGGCGGCAACCACCAGCGACAGGGCGATATTAGAAATCCGGTAATAAATATTCATCAAGACGACCGCCGTAACCAGATAGGCGGATGCAAGCATGAGGCTGCCCTGAAAGCCGCGATGCGCCGAGCAAACATCAAATCCGGCAAAGACCAGGGCAACCACCGCGCCCAATATCCAAGGGCGGGAAACGCGGCCGGCATCGCCATACTTTAGCGCCAGATACCAGCTCAACAGCTTAAAGGTGATGGAGAAGGCAAACATGCCGCCTGACTAATTGATGTCCGCCGGCCGCTGCGGGTTGACCGATTTCATGAATTCGAGTGTCGGCGGGAGAAAACCCTTTGTCCAGTGGCAATTACACCCGGCTGGCGGCGCGCTTTACAGTCAACCCCGCCGCGTCCGCATGTAATGAAAAAGGTACTGCTGCGCGTAGCCCGCGTGCGGGCCGAAATGAGTGGCGGCCATCTGCCGCAGCCGTTTCTCGCTGGCGCGGCGACGGGGGAAATACAGTTCCTGCAAGGCGCGCTCAATCCATACGTCCACCGGAAATGCGGAATCAAACCCGTAGGCGAACAGCAGCACGCAATCCGCAATCTTCCCGCCCACGCCGCGCAGCGTCATCAGTTCCGCCCGGGCGGCAGCGTAGTCAAGCGCGCGGATTCTTTCCAGATCCAGTTGACTGCCGGCAACAAACCGCGCGGCATTCAGCAGGCTTGGCGCGCGGAAACCCATTTTACAATCGCGCAGTTCGGCTTCGCTGGCGGCGGCGATTCTTTCCGGGCTTGGGAAAGCGTGGCTTGCATGAGCTGAATCTGGCGGCGGCGCAAGCCGCTCGCCAAACCGTTCGCACAACAACGAGACGATCTGCCGGATTTGGACGATCTGTTTTGTGGAGGATAAAATGAACGACGCGAGACATTCCCACGGTTCCTGCCGCAGCAGCCGCAATCCGGGGCATGCGGCGACGGCGGCGCGCATCGGCGGGTCATCGGGAAAAGTCTTGAGTATGGCGGCCAGATCTGTGTCCGTCTGGAGAAATTCGCGGAGGCGGTCCCAATTCACCACCGGCGCGGCGGCACGGGCGTGGATGCCCTGTTTCGTTTGTGTGAGCCGGAAAAACTGCTTGCCCACGACGCCGTCCCAAGCGTTTCCATTCCGACGCCAGCGGAAGACCTGCCCGGAATCCAGCGTGGCGGCCAGGTCGTAATCGCGGACGGGCAGGAGGATTTCCGTCGCGGACATTTATTTCAAATGGTAACAGCCGAAGAGTTGCACCCGCTGAAAGACGCGGCCGTCGGGCAGCGAAATCTCCCGCACGCCGAGGTTGGTGACGGTTTCAAATTCGGCGGCGATGCGTTCGGGCACGGGTTTGGGCGGCGGGACTTGCGCGAAGATTTGCTGATGCCGCAGCCATTTTCCCAGCCAGCCTTTTTCAAGCGGGTACGGATCAAGGCGCAGGACAAACAGCGCATTCCCGCCCAGGCGATGGGCGCGGTAATTGTAGTCGTCCCAGAAATAGAACTGGTTCATCGGCGCGTCGGAATCAATGCAATAGACCAGCGGCGCCCTCGCCTGCGCGGCGGCGCGGGCGGGCGGCGAGTAAAACGAAAACAGCCCGGTCGCGCCGTAATGATCGGCGATGATGAAGGCGTTCGTGTCGAACTGGGCGCGTTCGCTTTCGACCGCGAGCGCGGTCTCGCGCCAGCCGCGCACCCGGTGCGACAGGTCCTTGTCGCCGGGCAGCTTGTGGGCGGCGAGCCGGCCAAGGAGATCCGTGCTGTGCATGAACACGGATGCCACCACGCCGAGCAGCAGGGCGGCGGCCAGCCACGGTTTCACCCGCCGGCGGCTCTCGTTCCAAAACGCGACCATGAGGCAAAGCATCGGCGGCACGGCGACGGCAATCCAGTTTGGCTGCACGCGCGAATGCAACGAGTAAAGCCAATGCCCGAGAAACACCGGCGCGCTCATGCAGCAAAGGAAAAACCAGAGCGGCTTTTCCTGCCGATGCCGCCAGGCGGCAACCGTCGCCCAGAGCGCGGCGATGAAGAAGATGGGATTGAGCAGGCCGAATTCCGCGCCGGTGAACTCGAAGAAATAATTCAACGTGGGCTTCCACTGGCTGTGCAACCCCGCATCGCCGGCGACATGGCTGACGGTGATCCATCCATGTTGCGAGTTCCAGATCACGACGGGTAGCGTGCAAATTCCAAAGACGAGCAGCGCCAGCCACGGGCCGGATTTTCTTAGATGGCAACGCGCCGGTTTATTCAGCGCGAAGAAGATGGCCCAGCAGACGAGTTGCAACATGGCGGTGTATTTGCAAAGAAAACCAAGTCCCATCGCGAGGCCGACGACGAGCCAGTCGCGCGTTTTGCCATCCGCCTGCACCGCGCGCCAGCCTGCAACGACCGCCCACATCCAGCACAGGACCAGCGGCGGGTCAATCGTCATCAGAATCGACCCAACGACCAGGAGCGGCGTGGCGAAGGTGATGAGCAGGAGGCAAAAAGCGGCGCGGCCACCCACCTCACGCGCCATGAAGCGCAGCACGAGCAAGCTCATCACTGCCGCCAGCAGCGGCGAGAAAAACCGGACGCCGAAATTGGTGTCGCCCCACAGCGACGTGCCGGCCCACTGCAACAGCGCGATGCCCGGCGGCTTGCTGTAATACGACAGCGCGAGATGCTTCGACCAAAGCCATTGATACGCCTCGTCCTCGCTCAACCCGATGATCCCGCTGGCGAGATAAAACCAGCGGCCGGCGAGCGCGAGAAAAATCACGGCATAGCCGAGGCGCACCCATTCAACCTCGGATTTCGGAATCCGGACTTCGGATGGGACGGCGGATTCCGGATGAAGCAGTGACGGCAGCCGCCCGTGCCAGTGCGGAAAGGCTCTCCGGCCGATGAAATTCCAAATGGACTGCACCAGCAACACGAAGGCGACGGCGTAGCCCGCGCCAAGAATCGCGCCGAGGCAAATGTCACTGGGATAATGCACCCCGCAGTAAACCCGCGACAGCGCCACGCCCGCCGCCAGCGGCAGCATGAACCACGCGCTGCGCCGGTAAAAGAGAAACGCGACCATCGCCATCGCAAACCAGTTCGCCGCGTGGGCCGAAGGCAGGCTGCCGGACGTCGTACAGCCCAGCCGGTCAACCACATCGGGCAGGGCGAGACACGGGCGCGGGCGGGCGACGGCGTTCTTGATGGTGCCGACCACCAGCGGGTCGCCGAGCGCCACGACGAGGAGCATGAGCAGCGCGCATAGCTTCAGCCGGGCGGAACCAAAAAACAGGATGGCGGGGATCGCGATGACCACGGCGATGAGCCACGGCACGCCGCGACCGCTCAAAACCGGCATGAGCCAGTCGAAGAATGGATTGCCGAGCGCGCCGTTGATGAAATGAAACAGCGCGATATCGAGCGATTGGACCCAGTGCATCGCCGTGAGTGTATCCGGACGCGGGCAATTGGAAAACCGAATTGCGCGTCAGTAGGCGATGAGCGAGCGGACGGGAAAGCCGGAGAGCTTTTCGCGGCCGTTGAGAAATTTCAACTCAATGAGGAAGCCGGCCTCCACGATTTTGGCGCCGAGCTTTTGCACCAGCACGGCCGCCGCGGAGGACGTGCCGCCGGTGGCCAGCAGGTCGTCAATCAGCAACACCCGCGCGCCGGGCTGGAGCGCATCCGTGTGGATGGCGACGGTGGCGTGGCCGTATTCGAGCGCGTAATCCTGTTCGATGGTCGTGAACGGCAGCTTGCCTTTCTTGCGGACGGGCACAAAGCCGGCGTTCAGCTTCCGGGCGGCGGCGGCGGCGAAGATGAAGCCGCGCGCATCAATGCCCACCACGGCGTCAATGCTGCCGGGCGAAAATTTTTCGGTGAGCAGGTCGATGGCCCCGGAAAACAGCCGCGCATCGGCGAGCACGGGCGTGATATCCTTGAACTGGATGCCCGGCTTCGGGAAATCCGGGACGGTGCGGATGGCGTTTTCGATATCGGCGGGCGTGACGGCGGCGGGCATGAATCAGGTTTCCTTGGCTTTCGATTTTTCGAGTCGTTCAATCATCTTGCGCAGTTTGCGCAGGGCGAGATTTTGGATCTGGCGCACGCGCTCGCGGGTGACGCCGAATTTCACGCCCACTTCCTCCAGGGTCTTTTCGTTGCTGCCGTCGAGGCCGAAGCGGAAGCGGAGAATGGTCGCCTCGCGTTCGTCAAGGTGCTTGACCATGTCCTGCAACATGCCGGTGACCGTCTTCTCCTCCAACTCGTCGTAGGGGTTGATGGCGCGGTCATCCTCCACCATTTCAGAATAAGTGTTGGAATCGTCATCCCCCACCGGCGCGTCGAGCGAGGCGGGGCGAATGGAGGCGGTGCGCATCTGACTGACCCGGGCGCCCGTGGTGCCCAACTCGGCAGCCAGCTCTTCATCGGTCGGTTCGCGGCCCAATTCCTCCTGCATCTTCATCGCGGTGCGGCGCATCCGGGAAATCTTGTCCACCAGATGCACGGGCAGGCGGATGGTCTTGGACTGGTTGGCGAGAGCGCGCTTGATGGATTGTTTGATCCACCACGAGCCGTAAGTGGACAGCTTGCCGCCCTTATTCGGGTCGAAGCGCTCCACCGCTTTCATCAGGCCGATGTTGCCTTCGCTGATCAAATCCAGGAGCGGCAGGCCGAGGCCCTCGTAATCGCGGGCGATTTTGACGACCAGGCGCAGGTTGGCCTTGATCATGTGTTCGCGCGCCTTCTTGTCGCCCTTCTTGATTTTGGCGGCCAGATCGATCTCCTCCTGCACGGTGAGCAGTTTTACCTGCCCGATTTCCCGCAGATAAAGCCGGATGGCGGAATCGCCGTCGTGCCGCTCGGCCTCGCGGCGGAGGAAGGTGGTGGTATCGCCCTCGGGCGGCTTGGGCAGCGGCGCTACCACCGCGGGAGCCATGAACGGCGCGGGCGGCGGCGCGATTTTACGGGCGGCGGCGCGACGGGAGGTTGGTTTCTTCCGCGGAGCCGGACCCGACCTGCGAGTGATTTTTTTTGCTGCCATGAACGCAATTAAAGTTAAGCCCCTTCCGCGAAGCCGCAAGCAAATTCAAGCCGGCGGCTCCTCAGAAAAAAGTCATTTTGCCAGTTCCGCCCGCAATTTCGCCGCGATCTCCCTCAGCGCATCCGGCACGACGCCGGTGTCGGCGATGACCGGCATGAAATTCGTGTCGCCGTTCCAGCGCGGCACGATGTGGATGTGCACATGCTCCAGGATGCCCGCGCCCGCGACCTTGCCGAGGTTGATGCCCACGTTGAAACCGTCCGGCTTCATCACCGCCGTCAGCGCGTTGAGGCAGCGGCGCACCAGCTTCCAGAGATCGGTCACTTCCGCGTCGGTCAAGCCGTTCAAGTCCGCCACTTCCTTGTAAGGCACCACCATCAGGTGGCCGCCGTTGTAGGGATAGCGGTTGAGCAGCGCAAAACAGGTGCGGTCGCGCACGACCACGTAGTTTCCCTCGTCATCGGACGACTGGGCGATGCGCGCGAACAGCCCTTCCTTCAATTCCGGCTTCCGCGCGAGGATATATTCGATGCGCCACGGGGCGTGGAGTGAGTCCATGGGGGAAAGTTAAAACGCACGGCGAATAAGGAAAGCAGGAAAACCGGAAACTTTTTCGGGCACCAGGAATCCGGTCCATCGCCGGAGCTGCTTCACTGCCGAACCGGACAAACCCGGCGATCAGGCTTTGAGTCAAACTGTCGCACCGGTCGGTTGACTGTATCCACCGGGTGATCGGAATGTTTTGCCAGTCAATCGCCTCTCTGAACTGACCAGAAGAGGGCAAAAGTTGGTCTGCACGGACAAAAAGCTGGGTTGCAAAGAACTTTTGCAAGTCTGCAAACAAGTTTTGCAAGCCTGCAAGAAACATTTGCAAGGCCGCAAATATGTTTTGCAGGTCTGCAAGAAACCTTTGCAAGCCTGCAAATGAGTTTTGCAAGGCTGCAAGAAACTTTTGCTGGGCAGAATAAAACTTTTCCTTGGCAGTATAAAAGATTTCCCGGGCAGAATAAAAGATTTTCTGGGCAGAATAAAACATTTGCTGGGCAGCTTTTTTAACAATCCAGCCTGAAAAAGTCAGCCTTCAGCCGGTTCCCCTTCCGTTAAGGGCCTGCAAGTGAGCAGATTAAATTGAAAATGCTATAAGTGTCCCGTTTTGAGCTCTGGACGGATGGTCTTTGCCACCGGCCTAACCGAGCAGGCTGGCCACCGCCGTAGCCGCCCGCCCCGCCGCGCCAGGTTCGCCGAGCGAAGCGATGATTTTTGCGAGCTGCGCCTTGATTTTGGCGCGCTGGACGTCGTCCTGCAATAGCGCCAAGGTGGCACGCGACAGATTCTCCGGCGTTGCCTCGTTTTGTATGAACTCCGGGTAAACCGTCTCTCCGGCCAGCAGATTCGGCATCGTGAGCGATTTCACCGTCACGAGGCGTTTGGCGATCTGATAGGTGAGCCACGAAGTTTTGTAGAGCGTCACGGTCGGCACACCGAAGAACGCGCACTCCATCGTCACGGTGCCGGTCGAGGCCAGCGCGACGTCCGCCCCGGCCAGCGCCCACGGCAGCTCGCCAATCTGGATGTCCACGTTCGCGCCAAGGGATTTCGCCAGCGACACCAGCGCCGGGTTTGGCAGGACCATCTTGGCCTTCGCGTCCGGCAGCTTTTCCTGAATCAGCTTCAGCGCATCCAGCATCACCGGCAAATGGCGCTGCAGCTCGCCCTTGCGGCTGCCCGGCAGCAGGAGCACCGTCGGCACAGAGCTTTTTTTCTGCATTCTTAATTCTTCCTTCTGCATTCGCTCCACCATCGGGTGCCCGACAAACTCCACGCGGAACTGCGGCACGCGTTTCGCATACCAATCCTGCTCGAACGGGAAAATGCTTAACAGCAAATCATAATCGCGCGCCAGCTTGTCCGCGCGGCCCGGCCGCGAGGCCCAGACCTGCGGCGAAACGAACTGGACAATCCGCGGATTCCACTTGGAAAACGGATTGTCGCGGACATAGCGCTTGACCGCCTGGCCGAAACGCAGATTGAACCCGCCGTAATCCACCCCGATGATCACGTCCGGCTGGCGCGCGATGGCCTGCGCGAGCAGCTGGTGGAACAAACGGCGGAACACAAAATATTTTTTCAGCACATCCGTGATGCCGATGACCGAATGCTGCGTCAGGTCGAAGGCCAGCTCCACGCCGGCGGCGGACATCTTGGCGCCGCCCGCGCCGAAAAACTTCGCGTCCGGCAGCCGGCCGCGCAGTGCGGCCACCAGTTCCGCCGCGAGCAGATCTCCGCTCGCCTCGCCGGCGATGAGCATGAAGGTTTTCGGTTTCACGATTTTGCCACGGATTTCCCCGCTCGCCTCATCGGCGATGCGCAGGAAGATTTCGGTTTCATGGGTTAGCCACGGAGTGGCGAAAGATAGTAGCCCACAGCGCCAGCTGTGGGAAAGCGTTCAACCAGATTTTAAGCCCCGGCCGGGGCGAAAGAAAACCTTTAGCCTCAAATCGAATCTCGTTCGCCCCGGCCGGGGCTAGGAAAAATTGTGAATGCCCCAACCCACAGTTGACCCTTCGGGCTCGTTCCGGGCGCCGCCCCGCCGTTATGCTTCGTTTCATCACTCCCACAAAAACCTTTCGTCGTATTCAATCTCATGCCGCTTGAGGAACGCCAGGAATTCCTCCTGAAACGAAACCCTGCGATGATGCTCCTCCTGGCTGGCGATGTATTTTTCAACTTCAACCAGGCTTGAATGGCTCACGCTGAACGCGCCATAACCGATTTGCCACGAGAACATGGTTTGATTTGGAAAATTCTGGTGAACCCAACCGGATGAGTCCGCCTTCAACTCGCGCATCAAATCAGATAACGAATGCTTGGCGGCGAGCGATGCGAGAATGTGGATATGATCCGCCGGGCCATTGATGATAAGCGCCTTGCCGTCGTGCGCGCGGATGACGCCGCCGAGATATGGGAAGAGGCGCGCTTTCAAATCAGCGTCGAGCCATGGTCGCCGGTCTTTCGTGCTGAAGATGATGTGCGTCAGCAAGTGGGTAAAGGTATGCGCCATAAGAAAAAGCGGCCGAGCAGCGAAAGCAAGCAGCTCACGGCGTCAGCCGTGGGAACGGTATCGACAAAATCATCCAAGCCCCGGACGGAGCGGACGAAACAGGTGGTTGAACCGTGTGTTTCTGGCGCCCCTGCCGGGGCTTTTGAAATTTGTGGACCTGACCCATAGCTGGCGCTATGGGCTACTGCCGTGCGCTGCTCCGCAGCTAAAGCACCGGCAATGAGCATGAAGGTTTTCGGTTTCACTGAATACTTTGCGCGGCCGGCTTGAGTTTCCTCATTTTATCTGCTGAATCTGCCGCGTGATTTCAAAGGCCAGGTCCAGCGCGCGCTTGGCGGATTCGCCGCTGACCACGGGCGCCTGCTTTTCGCGGACGCAATTGACGAAGCTTTGCAGTTCCAGCTTGAGGGGTTCGTCCTTCGCGATCGGCACGGGCTCGCGCACGATCTTTTTTCCGGCGAATTCGCTGACAATGGCCGAGTCCTTGCCGATGCCCAGCTTGGCGGCCAGAACCTTCTTCAGCAGGGAGCTTTCTTCCTCGCCGTCGCGCGCGACGCGATAGATGAAACCCTCCTGCACGCGGTAATCCAGCGAGATGTAGCAGGGATTGCTCGGGCCGCTGAAGACGCGGATCTTGCGCATCCGCTCCGGGCTGACCCGGCTGGCGGTGAGGTTCGCCACGCAGCCGTTGGCAAAGCGGAGTCGCACGTTGGCGATGTCCTCGCTCTTGCTCAACACGGGAATGCCCACGCCGTCCACGCTCGTCACGGGCGCCTTCACGAACGCAAGCACGATGTCCAAGTCGTGAATCATCAGATCCAGCACGACGCCGATATCGGTGCTCCGCGCGGGAAACGGCGACAGGCGATGGCACTCGATGAAGCGCGGTTCGGTGGCGACGCTCTGGAGAAAAGTGAACACCGGATTGAAACGCTCGACGTGGCCGACCTGCAAAACAAGATTCTTCTTCAGCGCCAGTTCGCACAGTTCGGCGGCTTGTTCGGAACTGTCGGTCATCGGTTTCTCCACGAGCACATGCTTGCCCTGCTGGAGCAATTGTTTGGCGAGATCGAAATGCGTGGTGGTGGGCGTGGCGATGTTCAGCGCATCGCTGGCGGCGGCGGCCTCGGCGATGGAGGCAAAGGCGCGCAACTGGTGTTTCTCCGCGATCTTGCGGGCGGTTTCGGTGTGCGCATCATATATGCCGGTGAGTTCCACCAGCCCGGCGGCGTGGAGTTCGGAATAAATGCGGGCGTGATGCTGACCGAGCGACCCGGTGCCGAGAACGGCGACTTTGACTTTAGCCATGCGCGGAGTTTGCCAGCTATGGCTTGAAACGGAAATCAGAAATGTCGCGCGAGGAAATTTGGACTGCGGCGGGAAGCGAAGCGCCGCGCCGCTTTCGAACCGAGCCAATTAACTTGGCCGGCCAGGCGAAAGCGCTGTCGCCGCTGCGCTCTGCCGGCGCAGTCCAAGATGATTTCGTTTCAACTTTCAACTTTCAACCGGCAGCCGGCAACCGTTAGATTACCGCCGTGCCAATTTTAAGTTACATCCTGACCGCGCTCGGCGCCTATCTGCTCGGCTCGATTCCGACGGGCTTTCTCGTGGCGAAGGCGAAAGGCATAGACATCCGCGCGGTTGGCAGCGGGAACATCGGCGCAACGAACGCCATGCGCGTGCTCGGCAAGCCGGCGGGCATCGCTGTGCTATTGATGGATGTGGTAAAGGGCTATTTAGCTTCCGCCATTTTTCCGGCTATGCTCTATAACATTTTTTTTGCACAAAGTTGGGCCGATGTTTTTGAAAATCATCCTGCAGAATTCCAGATGCGATTTAAACTATTAGCCGGTATTTGCGCGGTGCTCGGCCACAATTATACCTGCTGGTTGAAGTTCAAAGGCGGCAAGGGCATCGCGACGACGGCGGGCGTTTATCTCGCGCTGGCGTGGCCGGCGCTACTGATCGCGCTGGCCGTTTTCGTTTTGGCGATACTGCTGACAAAATATGTTTCGGTCGGTTCCATTTCGGCGGCGATTGCTCTGCCGGTTAGTGTTTGGTTGATGACCCCGCACAATTTATTTCTCGGCAGCGTGACGACAGCGCTCGGCCTGCTGGCGATTTACAAACACAAATCCAACATCCAACGGCTGATGGCGGGAACTGAAAACCGCCTCGGCCAAAAAAAGGAATCGAAATGAGAATCTGCGTTTTGGGCGCGGGCGCGTGGGGCGCGGCGCTGGCAAAAGTCCTGCAGGAAAACGGGAACTCCGTGACCCTTTGGGACATCAACGCCGCGCTGCTGGACGAACTCAAGCAGGGGCGCAGCGAAAAGCTGTTGCCGGGCGTTGCCCTGCCGACGGATTGGAAAGTCGAGCCGGATTTTGGCAAGGCCGTCGGCGGTCGCGAAATTCTGGTGCTGGCAATTCCCTCGCAATTTTTCCGCGACGTGGCAGTGAAGCTGAAGGGTCATCCGGGTGTGTTTGTCAGCGTCACCAAGGGGATTGAATTTGAAACCGGCGAAACCATGAGCCGGATCCTGCGAGAGCAGGCACCTGCCGACCGCGTGGCGGCCTTGTCCGGGCCGAGCTTTGCGCGCGAAGTGGCGCTGGGCATCCCGACTTCCGTTGTTTGCGCGTGCGAGAGCGAGGGTACGGCGAAAACGGTGCAGGGGCTTTTCCACCGCCCGGAATTCCGGATTTACCGCAGCCGGGACGTGCTCGGCGTGGAATACGGCGGCGCGCTGAAGAACGTCATTGCCGTTGGCGCGGGCGTGAGCGACGGGCTTGGCTATGGCGACAACACCAAGGCCGGCCTCGTCACGCGGGCGCTGTCCGAAATGCGCCGGCTCGGCGTGGCCGGCGGCGCGCAGCCGGAAACATTCTCCGGCGTGAGCGGCCTCGGCGACCAGATGCTGACCTGCTTCTCGAAGCAAAGCCGCAACCGCGACCTGGGCGAACGGCTGGGACGCGGCGAGAGCATCGAAACCATTCAGGCCTCGCATCCCAAGCTGGCGGAAGGTTATCCCACGGCGCGTTCCGCCCACCGGCTGGCGAAGGAAAAGCAGGTGCCCACGCCGATCATCGATGAAGTGCACGCGATGCTTTACGAGGGAAAGAATCCGAAGCTGGCCGTGCGCGACCTGATTTCCCGCGCATTCAAGGCGGAAGATTAAAAGCGGAACCGCTGAATGGTTGCCTCGTTGAATGGGAGCCGGCTCAACGATTGTCGCCCTCATGGACCGGCAACGGGACTTTCCATTCGATGATTGGAAAACGCGCGCCGCAATCGAGGCATTGCGTGAGGCTGAACTGGGTGCCGCATTGCGGGCAGGCGCCCAGCGTGGCAAAGGTGTCGAAATTGTTTCCGCATTTGCCGCAGCGCCAGAGCGTGCCAAGCGGCGGCCCGTTTTTACAGGCCGGACAGGCAAAGCCCGGACGGCGTGGAATCTTCGCGACACGGGCCAGCACGCGCGCCTGCTTGAGACCGCCCCAGCAGCTTATCAGGATGAACGCCGCCATGATGCCAAGCCAGACCGAACCCGCATAAATCGCCAATAAAATCAATCCCGCCACCCCGATGAACCCGATGATGCTCGCCGCCATCAGGCTGTTCGCCCGGCCAAATATGAACCACAAAAGCGAGCGCAGGATTTGCCCGCCGTCGAGCGGGTAGACCGGCATCAGATTGAAGATGAGCAGGATGAAGTTGATGTCCCGGATATTGGTCAGCAGCATGAACCCGTTCGGTAACTGTGAATCCCAGCCCGCCGTCCGGCCGTGCATCACGAGGCCGACGAACACCGGCACCAGCGCCACGTTCACCAGCGGGCCGGCGGCAATGCTCCAGAGTTGCGCACCGGGGCGCTGCGGAGGATTGACATAAGCCACGCCGCCCAGCGGCCAAAGCACAATGTCCTGGGTCTGGCCGCCGACCTGGCGGCAAGCCAATTGATGTCCAAATTCGTGCGTCAGCACGATGGCGAAGAGCGCCAGCACTTCCAGTGCGTTCCATCCGTAGTTGGTGTACTCATGCGGCCGACTGGTGAAATAGATGAACGCCAGAAACCAAGCCCAGTGGACATAGACATCCACACCGGCCAGCCGGAACAGGCGGATGGAACCCTTCTTCGTCGGCATTTAAAGCGCCCCCTTGATCAGCTTGAGCAGTTCCGCGTGCGACTCCACGGCCTTGAACTGTGGAAACTCCTGCTTCACGTTCGCCGGCGCATGGATGAGAAAGCCCACGTTCGCCTCCTTCAGCATTGCCGTGTCGTTGTAGGAATCGCCGGCGGAGATGACGTGGTAGTTCATCCGCTTGAACGCCGCCACCGCCTCGCGCTTCTGTTCGCGCAGGCGCAACTGGTAATCCACAATCCGGTCGTTCTCCACCACCAGCCGGTGGCAGAACAAGGTGGGAAAATTCAACTGCCGGAGCAGCGGTGCGGCGAATTGCTCGAACGTGTCCGAGAGAATGACCACCTGCACCAGCGTGCGAAGCTCATCGAGAAATTCTTTGCCGCCGGGAAGCGGCTTGAGCGTGCCGATGACCGACTGGATTTCCGACAGCTTGATGCCGTGCGCGTCGAGAATCCCGATGCGGTAGCGCATGAGCTTGTCATAGTCCGGCTCGTCGCGGGTCGTGCGGCGGAGCTCCGGAATGCCGGTCTTTTCGGCCACGGCGATCCAGATTTCCGGCGTCAGCACGCCTTCCATGTCCAATGTGACAATTGCTTGTTTCACGCGCGCGAAGTGTTTCAAAAAGCCTCCGCCATGTCGAGCGCGCCATCACAACGGTCCAGGCCGGATCTCCTGCCTGGCGAACCATGATTCCATGTTGAAAAACCGGGTCGGCTTCAAACCCGCGGACGCTCGAGCTCCGGCCGAAATGGATCTTCTCAAGCAGCTATCCATCCGGCTCAGCCCCGGCCCCGGCCATGGTTCAAGTTGATGAACTGCTTGGTCTCGGCGATATAGCCGACGATGTTGAACTTGCCGATCTGCGCCTGCTGGGCCGCGACCATGGCCTCGGGTGTGGTTGCAAACCGTTTGCCGGTGGCGATTTTTTTGGACCAGAGGCTTTCGCCGGTGAGATATTCCAGACAGTCGGCATTCTCGATCATGATGTTCATAGCAAGACACTCTAGCAGAGTTTTCAACATAACCGGCATGATATCACGAATTATCTTTCCGTCAGGCGCGTGGATGAGGCGCTGCCGAAGCGACTTGCCTCGTGAAGGCGGGTTGGTATCGTCCGGCGAATGATTTCACGCTGCCTTGTCCTTGCGGGCGCTATGTGCGCCTTGAACGTTTGCCCCGCACAGGCGGAACCGGCCGACCCGCACAGCGATGCCATCGCCGGCCAGCGGCTGAAGACCGACGAAATCAAGGCGCTGGAAGCATCGGTCGCGAAGAACCCCGATGATTTGTCAGCGCGCACCAGGCTGCTGGGCAATTATTTCATGCGGCAATATTCCTCGAAGGAGGCGAAGGCCGCCCGCGCGAAACATATTTTCTGGATCATCGAACACCATCCGGAAGCGGCCATCGCCGGTCTGCCTTACTGTTCGCTGGATCCGGTGATGAATGGCGATGCCTATCATCAAGCCAAGGAACTGTGGCTGGTTCAAACCAAGGCGCAGGCCACGAACACATCCGTCTTAGGAAATGCGGCGAATTTCTTTCTGCTTCAGGACAAGGAGTTGGCCGAAAACCTGTTGAAACAGGCGCAAAAGGCCGAGCCCGACAACCCGCACTGGTCGGAGCGATTGGGTCATCTATATGCACTGCACAATGACGAGGGCAAAACGAACGAACGAAAGTCCTTGCAGGAATTTGAACGGGCGCAGGCGGCAGACACCGACGAGTCCAGCCGCTTTTACCGCCTGGCTGATCTGGCCAAGCAGGCGTTCGCGGCGGGCGACCTCGCGAAAGCTACCCAATATGCCAACGACCTGCTGGCCGCCTCGGCGAATTATCCCAAGGACTGGAACCTCGGCAATGCCATCCATACGGGGAATACCGTCTTGGGTCGGGTCGCCTTGAAACAAGGCCGGCTCCAGCCGGCGAAGGAATATCTTTTGAAAGCCGGGCAGACGCCGGGTTCACCCCAGCTCAATTCATTCGGCCCGAACATGAGCCTTGCGAAAGAGCTGCTTGAAAAGGGTGAGACGGACACGGTGGTTCAATATTTTGACCTGTGCCGGAAGTTCTGGCACATGGGCGACAAGAATCTGGACAAGTGGACATCGGAGGCCAAGGCGGGCCTCGCGCCGGACTTCGGCGCCAACCTGGTTTATTGAACGAAAGATTTTATGATCACCGAAGATAACTTTATTGATTTCAAATGCCCTTATTGCCGGGAGATGAATTCCTTCCCGCAGGAGAGCACCGGCCTGATCCGGGAATGCGTCAACTGCATGGAAAGCCTTATCGTGCCGGAGGCGGAAGGCGAATTCGGCCGGCCCATTCCCCTGCCCCTCACCACGCCCCGCCTGATTCTGCGCCGGCTCGAAGCCGGCGACTCCAAAGACCTCACGGGGTTCATGTTCGAGGACGAAGAGGAAGCCCTGCAATGGCTAGCCAGCCAAAGCAAGGTCAAGCTGACGACGCTCGACCGCGTCTTTCAATTGGGGGTGCAAGTCCAGGACGCCGGCAAGATTATCGGCAGCGTGGGCTTGCGGTTCACGGATTACCGGTTTGTCGAGGCCGAAATCTCCATCGAAGGCGGACTGAAGGATGAATCCAAGGATTTTATCAAGGAAGCCGTGGCCGCCTTGCTGGTGTTTTGTTTCAAGCAATTGAACCTGCACCGGGTCATCGCCCGGAGTCTTAACGATGATCCCGCAAGCTGCGAACTGTTTGCCGCCGCCGGCATGCGCCGCGAAGGCGAGTTCGTGAAACATTATTTTGCCAACGGCGAATGGCTCAATACCGTCTGGTTCGCCATGCTGGACGAGGAATGTCCCGCCGCCGGCATCTGAACAACTGTCCACTTCCGCTTAATCCATCCCGACGGAACGGCGCGCGGCCTTTTTATCGGCCTGATGCGATTTGTCGTTGAGCATCCGCGCCTTGGCCCGGCGGGAGCGCTTGCGCTTCTGCCGGCGGATCTTTTCAATCTCGGCGCGCTGCGCGGCGATGAAGCCATTTTTTGCCGCTTCAATCTTGTCGAGCAGCAGGCGGCGGGCGATGAACCGGTTAAGCCCCTGCTGGCGCGTTTCCTGGCACTTTACCTGCACGCCGGTCGGCTGATGCAGCAGCATGACACAGGTGGAAACCTTGTTGACGTTCTGGCCGCCGTGACCGCCGGAGCGGACAAAGGATTCTTCAATGTCCGCCTCGCGCACGCCCAGCGCGGCCATGCGCTGAGCAAGCTGGTTTTCTTTTTCGAGACTGACGGGAAACGCGCCCATGCGGCAAGGGTAGCATTACCCACGCGACTGCACCAGCACGCGGAAGGCCCGGCCAAGATGCTCGAGATGCGTGAGCGTCTGGAACTGGCGCACCTGCTTCGCATCCAATTGGGCAAAGGATTTATCCGACACGGCCTTTTGCAGGATGCGCGTGAGAAACTGCGGCTGGGTACAAAACGATTCGGTCTTCAAGCCGGCTTCCTCGCCGGCTTGTTGAATGGCGGTAAAATTGACGTGCGCGGTCAGATCCTGCTCGCCGGGATGCGCCAGCAAATCGTCGCTGACGCGGTGGCTATGATATGCGCGCAGGGTACCGCGTGGGCGGGCGGGCGAAACCATCTCGCCGGCGGTGTAGCCATAATCAATCGTCAGCAGCCGGCCACGCTGCAAACTACGGGAGGCCTCGCGCCACCACGTTTCGGCGGCGGGACTGGTTTCGACGGTGTAGCCGTCAGGCAGCACGTCCACCAGCGCGGCGGGAAGATGGCGGATGGTAGAGGGAAGCGACGATTGCGGCGGCTGGATTTTCACCCAACCAAACACCTCGCCTACGAGCGCGACCCCCCATTCAAACCAGGCTTGGGATTTTGCATCCCAGCCGAATCGGTGGACGGGAAAGGCGTCGAGCAGTTCGTTGCTGAACAGAATGCCGTTGAATGGTTGAATGGTTGAATCGTTGAGGCCGACCAGCCAACGGACGCGCGGCGCGAATGGTTTGAGTGCTTCCTTTTGCCAGGCCTGACGGTTCAAGGAAGGTTCGAGGATGCAGTATTCTATTTGCGAAAAAAGTTCCGGGCGATGGTTTTGCAGCCAGTTCAAAATGTCCGCCGCGAGTTTCCCGTCATGTGCGCCCGCTTCAATGATTTGAAGTTTGAAATTCGCAATTTGAGATTCCCGGAGCCATCCGGCGAATTGAAATGCGAGCAGTTCGCCGAACAGGCTTCCCGTGCTGACGCTGGTGATAAAGTCGCCGGCACGCCCGACGTTGTCCCCTTTCTTTTCGTAATAACCAGATTCAGGACAGTAAAGCGCCAGTTCCATGAAGCGCGCGAAAGAAATCACGCCGTGTTTTCGGATTTCACGGCAAATGGCTTCGGTCGGCATTTTCATTGCTTGCAGTGTAGCATGGCTTTGATTAGTGTCGCCTCAACCGAGAGGATTTATGGCTAAAATTGATGCGTTTTTCAACCTGATGTTTGAGCAAAAGGCTTCCGACCTGCACATGGCCTCCGGAAACCCGCCGATGATGCGGATCAACGGCGAGCTCCAGCGCGTGGATTATCCGCCGCTGGAAAGCGATTCGCTCAAGGCGATGCTCTACGAAATCGCGCCGGATTTCAAAATCAAACAGTTTGAGGAAACCGGCGACGTGGACTTCGGCTACGAGATTCCCAACATCTCCCGCTTCCGCGTGAACTTCTTCAACCAGAAGAACGGGGTGAGCGCCGTGTTCCGGCAGATTCCCAGCCGCGTGCTCTCGTTCGAGGATTTCGAAAAGCTGGAGGCGCCCCTGCCGGCCGTGTTCAAAAAGTTCGCCATGCTGAACCGCGGCCTCGTCGTCGTGACCGGCCCGACCGGCTCCGGCAAATCCACCACCCTCGCCGCCATCGTGGATTACTGCAACCGGAACCGCAAAGACCACATCATCACGGTGGAAGACCCGATTGAGTTCGTCCACGAAAGCAAGAACTGCCTCGTGAACCACCGCGAAGTCGGCGTCCACACCAAGTCGTTCGCCGCCGCCCTGCGCGGCGCGCTGCGCGAAGACCCGGACATCATCATGGTCGGCGAAATGCGCGACCTGGAAACGATTGAACTCGCCATCACCGCGGCCGCGACGGGCCATCTCGTGTTCGGCACGCTGCACACGCAGAGCGCGGCCAAGACCGTGGACCGCATCATTGACGTTTTCCCGGCGGACCAGCAGAACAAGATCCGCCAGACGCTGTCCGAGGCGTTGAAGGGTGTCGTCGCCCAGACCCTGTTCAAGCGCTCCGACAAAAAAGGCCGCGTGGCGGCGTTCGAGGTGCTCGTCTTCAACACGGCGGTGGCCAACCTCGTGCGCGAAGGCAAGACCCACCAGATCCAGGGCATGATCCAGGTCGGCAAAAAGTTCGGCAACCAGCAGATGGACGACCACATCATGGAACATGTCCGCATGAAACGCATCACCCCGGAGGACGCCCACGACAAATGCGCCGACAAGAAAAAATTCCGCCCTCTCCTCGCGCATCCGCCGGAAGATGACGATGCCATGTGATTGATTATGCGCCGCCCGGAGCTTGACCAGATTTTGGCGACGATGCTCGCCTCCCAACCGGAGGTTTCCGACGTGAATTTCACCGTGGACCGGCCGCCGCAGGTCGAGGCCTACGGCGAACTCAAGCCCGTCATCCTCGAACCGCCGATCGCCAAGCTCACACCCTTCCAGATCGAGACCATCGCCCTCAACATCATCGGCGACAATCTCTGGCAGATCGAGGATTTGCTCCGGCACGGCTCGTGCGACGCCTCCTACGCCCTCTCCGACCAGGCGCGCTTCCGCGTGAATGTGTTTTCCCAGCGCGGCAATTATTCCATCGTCTGCCGCCAGTTGAACGCCGCCATCCCCACACTGGCGCAATTGAAATTCCCGCCGGTCTTCAAGGAACTGCCGCGCGAGAAAACCGGCCTCATCCTCGTCACCGGCGCCACCGGGTCCGGCAAGTCCACCTCGCTCGCCGCCATCCTCAACGAAATCAACCGCACCAAGCCCGTCCACATCGTCACGCTCGAAGACCCCGTTGAATATCTGCACACGCACGACCTCGCGACCTTCAACCAGCGCGAGCTGGGCATTGATTTTGATTCCTACGCCAACGGCCTCCGCGCCGCCCTGCGCCAGGCGCCCAAGGTGATCCTCGTCGGCGAAATGCGCGACCAGGAGACCGTCAAGATCGCCCTCAGCGCCGCCGAGACGGGCCATCTCGTCCTCAGCACCCTCCACACCATCAACGCCGGCGAAACCGTCAACCGCATCCTGGGCATGTTCGATCCCGACGAGCAGGAGCAGATCCGCGTCCGGCTGGCCGACTCCCTCCGGTGGATCGTCAGCCAGCGCCTCGTGCCCAAGGTCGGCGGCGCCCGCTACGCCCTGCTCGAAGTCATGGGCACCAACCTCCGCACCCAGGAAAGCATCCGGCTGGGCGAGACCGAGGGCAAAACCTTTTACGAAATCATCGAGGCCAGCTATCCGTTCGGCTGGCGCAACTTCGACCAGGCCTGCCTCGAGGCGTATGAGCAGGGCATCATCAGCGAGGAAACCGCCATCCTCTACTGCACCAAGCGCAGCGTCGTCGCCCGCGGCATCGACAACCTGAAAAAGGCCCGCGGCGAAGTCACCAGCAACGTCGGCTCCCTGCGCATGAAATCCGGCGGCGAAAGCGGCCCCGACGCCGCCCCGCCCGTCCTCAAATTCAAATGAATGAGACCTTCGACTTCGTGATCAGCGGCGACAAGCCCGCGCTGCTCGCCTTTTCCACCCCCGCGTGGCTGGACGCCGCCCGGTCCGCCCTCCAGGAGCTCGGCTACAAAGTCCACACCGCCGCCACCCACAGCGATTTTCTCGTGCGGTTCAGCCAGGTCCATTACCAGCTCGTCATCATCGAGGAACTGTTCGGCGCGAACGTGCCGGCGGAGAACCTCGCCCTCAAGGCCCTCCAGAACATGCTCGTGAACCAGCGCCGCCACGCCACCATCCTCCTCATCGGCGACTCGTTTCAGACCTTCACCCCCATGGAAGCCTTCCGCAACAGCGTCCATGCCGTCATCAACAGCTCCGAACTCTTCCTCCTCAAGCAGCTCGTGGAAAAAGCCGTGGCCGACAACCAGCTATTCCTCCACAGCTACCGTGAAGTCCAGAACCGCATCTTCACCACCGGCAACCGGATTTAACCCGTGAGGCTCGACCAAGCCCTCGTCGAACGCGCGCTGTGCGACAGCCGGGAACGCGCCAAACGACTCATCCTCGCCGGCGCCGTCCGCGTGAACGACCATCCCGCCCGCAAACCCAGCGACGCCGTCCAGCCCGCCGATGTCCTTGCGGTGGAGGCGCCGGAGAAATTCGTCAGCCGCGGCGGCCACAAGCTCGAACACGCCCTCGAACACTTCCAGCTCGACGTGACCGGCCTCACGGCGTTCGATCTCGGCGCCTCCACCGGCGGCTTCACCGATTGCCTGCTGCAGCGCGGCGCGGCGAAAGTGTTCGCCGTGGACGTGGGCCAGGGCCAGCTCGCCTGGAAGCTCCGCCGCGACCCGCGCGTGGTGGTCATGGAAAAGACGAACGCCCGCTTCCTCCGGCCGGAATCGTTCCCCGCCGCCGCGGACCTCGCCGTGGTGGACTGCTCGTTCATTTCGCTCCGGAAGATATTGCCCCCCGCCGTGCCGCTGCTGAAGCCGGACGGCCGGATGGTCGCGCTCATCAAGCCGCAGTTCGAGGCGGGCAAGGCGGAGGCCGACAAGGGCCGCGGCGTGATCACCGACGCCGCCGTGCATGCGCGCGTCATCGCGGAGCTGAAAGAATTTGTCGCCGCGCAGGCTGGCCTTTGCTGGCGCGGTGTGGTTGAATCTCCTCTGCTCGGCCCGGCCGGCAACAAAGAGTTTCTGACCCTGATTGAAAAAGTCCGCTGACCAGTTCAAACGCATCGGCCTCGTGGGCAACGTGGAGAAATCCGCGTGCGCCGCAAGCGTCCGCGCCGCCGCCCGCCTCATCCAGCGCGCCGGCCGCGTGGTGGTGTGCGACGCCGCCACGGCCCGGTTCGCCGGCTTGAAAGGCGCGGTCCAGCCGGACGCCGCCGCGCTGGCCGCCGCGGTGGATTTGCTGGTGGTCTTCGGCGGCGACGGCACGATGCTCCACACGGCGCGGCAGATCGCCGGCTCCCATACGCCCATACTCGGGGTGAATCTCGGCGGACTGGGCTTTCTCACGGCGGTCCCGTCCAACCGGCTGGCTGCCGCGTTCAAGGCGGTGTGGCAGGGGGAATTCCGGTTCGAATCCCGCGCGCTCATCGAGGCCAGCGGCACCGGCCATGCGCGGAAAATCCGCGCCGCCGCCCTCAACGACATCGTCATCAGCCGCGGCGCGGCGTCGCGGCTCATCGCCCTGGACGTGAGCGTGAACGGCGAGCCCATCACGCGCTATCGTTGCGACGGCTTGATCGTCAGTTCGCCGACGGGGTCGACCGCCTATTCGCTGGCGGCGGGCGGCGCGATTGTTTTGCCCACGGCGGAGGTTTTTGCCCTCACGCCGATCTGCCCGCACGCGCTGTCAAACCGTTCCATCATCCTGCCGCTGTCGTCCACCATCCGCGTGAAGGCGATCAAGACAGAGCCGGCGACCTTTCTCAACGCGGATGGCCAGATCGCCGGCGAATTGGAAAACGGCGACGAGGTGACCATCCGCCGCAGCCGGAGCGCGGTGCGGCTGGTGCACCTGAAAGACAGCTCGTTTCTGGAAGCGTTGCGCCGCAAGCTCCATTGGCGCGGAACCTATCTTTAAACCAAGCCGGAAGTCCGAATGAAGAAGTCAGAAACCAAGCAAACCCCGGGGCCGCTCGCGCCGGTTTTCGTGATTCTGCCTTCCGCCTTCGGCCATACGCATTTAAAACCATGGTCAGATTAAAAGACATTGCCCAAATCGCCGGCGTCTCCGTGATGACCGTCTCCAAGGCGCTGCGCGATGCGCCGGACGTTTCCGCCGAGACCAGCGCCAAACTCAAGAGCCTCGCGCGCCAGATGGGCTACGTGCCCGACTCCAGCGCCCAGGGACTGCGCACCAAGACGACCAAGCTCTTCGGCCTCGTCATCCCGGCCACCACCAACCCCATTTACGCGCGGATGGTCTATGCCATCGAGGAGCGCGCCCACGAGCTCGGCTACGACGTGCTGCTCGCGCAGACGCTGAACCAGCCGGAGCGCGAGGACGCCTGCATCCGGCGCCTGCTGTCGCGGCGCGTGGACGGATTGCTCATCACGCCCGTGTATCGCTTCGAGGCCGAGGCGCGGATTTACCAGGAGATCGTCGCGCGCAGCGTGCCCACGGTGCTGCTCGGGTCGCCCGCGCCGTTCTGCAAGAATTTTGTCAGCGTTGAAATCGAGGAACTCGTCGCCAGCTACAATGTCACCAAGCATCTCCTCGGGCTCGGCCACAAGCGGATCGCCTACCTCACCGGCCCCACCGCCGCGCCGTGGGCGCATGAACGCTTTGAAGGCTACCGCCGCGCCCATCGCGAGGCCGGGCTGGAAGTGGACGACAAGCTGGTCTTTCAAGCCGGCAGCACGCTGGAAGACGGCGGCAAGGCCGCGCTGCAAATCCTGAACGAAGGCTGCCATCCCACGGCCATCCAGGCCGTGAGCGACCTCGTGGCCATCGGCTGCGCGGAAGTGCTGCTGCAGCAGGGCATCAAGATCCCCGGCGACCTCTCCCTGGCCGGCTTTGGCAACATTCTCGCCGCGGAATTTTACCGCGTGCCGCTGACCACCGTCAGCCAGCCGAAATTCCGGCTGGGCGTCGCCGCCGTGGAGACCCTGATGAAGATAATTCACCACGAGCAAGTACAACTCAAGCGCCTCCCCGCCGAACTGGTGGAACGCCAGAGCACCGCCGCCCCGAAAAGCTGACCCCGCCGCCGCGGCCTAAAGTTGTTTTGCCACACTTGGAAATCCAAGTGCCGCGTCGGAAGCTTCTTTTGCAGTACTTGGAAATCCAAGTGTCATATAAAAACGTTCTTTTGGCACACTTGGAAATCGATGTGCCACATAAAAAGGTTCTTTTGCCATACTTCGAAATCGAAGTGCCACATAAAAACCTTCTTTTGCCACACTTGAAAATCCAAGCGTCATCACTGCTGTCCCGTTAAGGTTTTCATGACAACGATTCTGGCTCGGTAAAATCAGCCTGTTTTCGCTGTCCGCTCATTTTTCGATTTCAATTCTGCGACGATTTCTTGAGGTTGTTCCACCGCCAACCGGCGGTTTTTCACCTTATGAACGAAGGTCGCACCGTCTTCGCCCAACTGACGTGGCGCGAAAGCCTGCGCGACATCGAAACCTGTCTGGCGTCCTTCGGGCCGAAACTCTACCACGCCGGCATTCGCCAACCCACCGCCCGCAGCACGCTGGCCGATGC